>JBEKEQ010000257.1:0-2883 GCA_050013735.1 Occallatibacter sp. | reverse complement strand
GGTGGGGGAATTCCATCCGTGGAATCCGCATAAGGCGGGTAAGGATGTGGAGGTTGGTGACTACTACTTCAAGCGCAAGAACTACAAGGCTGCCGAGGACCGTTACCGCGAGGCGCTGTTTTACAAAGAGAATGACGCGGAGGCCACGTTCCATCTGGCAGTGTGCCTGCAGAAAATGGAACGGCCGCGGGAGGCGCTGGAGCAATACCAAGGGTATCTGAAGATCTTGCCGTCGGGTCCGCATGCGCGAGCGGCGCAGGACGCGATCGATGAGCTGACGGCGGCGGCGAAGACTCGCGCGGCGAAGTGAGGGGCGGGCTTAAGGCTCTCACCACTAAGGACGCGAAGGTTCACGAAGGAAATCTGATTCGTTGCTCGATTGGCCGGGCGAACGCGAGACAAGTCAAAAGCTCAGGCGGGCCGGCGTCGAAATCCCCGGCCTTCGAAAACCCCGCGAAGACCGGGGCAGCCTCGGTTGGAAGATGTCGGCAGGAATGAGTGTGGCGGCTGGCCTTGTCCACGGCACTCTGCTCCTACCAGATTAGTCAGCCCGATTACTCAGGCAGATTTCTCAGACAATCTCTCGAACAAATCTCTCAGACAAATCTTTCAGCTGTGGCGCGGCGGGCGGCGTTTGGCGGTCTGCTTCTTCACGGGCCTGTCCGCGGGTTGCTTTGCGCGATTGCTCGGCTTGGGGCCTGGGATGCGGCTTTGCGGTCCTTCACCGAGGATGAGGTTGGGCGGCCACTTGGGGCCGGAGTGAGCTTTGCGTCCCTTGCGGCGGACGAGATCTTCTAAAGCATCGAGGCAGGCGTGGAACATCTGGGTGCGGAGCGGGCCTTCCACGCCGCCACGGATCATGAGCGTGGCGGTGCCATGCATCAGCGACCACAGCGAGAGCATGAGGCGAGTGTGCTGGCGGGGCGTGCCACCGAGGCGCTGGGCCACGCGCTGGCGCATGAGGTTGAACGAGGGCCAGGGCTCGTGCAGAGACGGAGGCTTGGCGAAGCGGTCAAAGAGCATTTCGAAAGCGTGCGGATGATCGAGGGCGAAATCGAGGTAGCGTTCGCAGGTCTGGGCGATGGTGCGGGAAGGGCTCATGGCGTCGAAGAGATCGCGGCGAGTCTGCAGGCGCACGCCGCGAAGAAGGTCTTCGCGGTCGCGGTAGCGCTCGTAGACCGTGGGAGTGGTGGTGCCCGCGGCGCGGGCTACGGCGCGCATAGTAAGGGCTTTGGTTCCGCCGCGGGCGAATAAGCGGCAGGCGGCTTCGAGAATGCGCTGTTCGAGTTCAGGATCGGGATGCCTGGGCAACGACTTGCCTCCTAGGCTTTGCGTGACGTTAAACTAACACTGTATAACAAATCCATCCGAACAACTTAATGGGAGTGCCTCGGTTGAAACTGAGGCGCTCCCAAATCTGCCAGGGTGTTTGGGCCGCGGTGGTAAAGCAGTGGCCGGGTATCAGTTGCCAGTGGCCAGTGGTTATCCCTTAAAATTGTTCCGGAAATTATTTTTCTACGCGGATGAATTCTCCGGTGGAAGCGTTGACCGCGACCGTCAATTTGGCGTCCTCGCGGCTGGCGCCATAGATCACGTGCCAGATCAGTTCGTTGGTGTTGTGATTCCAGTCGCAGATGTAAGTGACAGGCGTTGCGGAGTCCTTTTCGATGATCTTGTCGCCGCCATGTTTCTGCGCGGTGGCGAAGGCCTGATCGGAATCGACCTTGAGGAAGTTGACGTCGAAAACCTGGGTGGAGGAATTTGTGGGATTGTAGCTATCCTCGGGATTGGGATTGACGCCGCGGGAGGGAGCGCCGTCGGCGCTGCTGCCGGACCAGGTGTAGGACTTGGTCGAACGCTGCGCGGCGGAGGCGAAGCTGCCGCGCCACAGGGCCCACTTGCCATCCTGGCCGTTACCGCCATCGGTCGTGACCATGGATTCGATGCGGTAGGGCTTGGCGTCCGGCGCCCAGCCGCGAGCGGCGACGAACGTTTTCTGGAACGCGGAACGTCCGGCGAGCAGTTCGGGACCTTTGGGTTGGGGCGCGGATTCGGCGGGCTTAGTGGGCTCCGAGGTGCATGCGGTCAGCACAGCCAGCAGCGTTATCGCGGCAAACATGGTTGCGGCGAGAATTGGTCCGAGGCGGCTGCGGCGATCGCGGACGGAAACTGGCGGCAACTTCTCACGGGCGAGTGCGACTCGGGCAAGGCTCCGCTTCTTCATGGCATCCTTCCTGTTCCTGTTATAACTTCGGTAGTTTGGCTGGTCGGGCAACATTCTAACTGAAGCGGGGGAAGCGCGAGAGACGCAAGATGGATTCCCACCTCAAGAAGCTGCAACAAGCGCTCAGTGAAGCGACAGAGGGCATGTCGGCGGAAGAACGGAGCTGGCATCCGCCGGGGAAGTGGTGCGCGGACGAAGTGCTGGAGCATCTCTACCTGACGTATACAGGGACGATCCGGGGATTTACGCGCGCGCTGGAGGCGGGAAAGCCGCCGGCGGGGCGGGCCACGCTGAGGCAGCGTGCGCGCATTCTGCTGGTGGTGGGGCTGGGTTACATGCCGGAGGGGCGGAGCGCGCCGGCGGGGGTAGTGCCGCGGGGTGTGGCCGGTGTGAGCGTGAAGATTAGTGAGAGGATCGCGGAGATGGATGAAGTGATCGGGCGATGTGAGCGCGAACTGGGCGACGGGAAATTTCGCGGGCGGGCGATTTTGGAGCATCCGATTCTGGGGCCGCTGACGGCGGGGCAGTGGAGGAAATTTCATCTGGTGCATGGGATGCATCATGTGAAGCAGATTCGGCGTTTGCGGGGAAGGCAGGGGTCAGGGGGCAGGGATTAGTGGTCAGGGGCACGGGTCAGTCGGGCGCGGCGGGCGAGGACG
>JBEKEQ010000256.1:0-2562 GCA_050013735.1 Occallatibacter sp. | reverse complement strand
GTGGTGTCGACAAACGTGGTGTCGATGCCCAGCCGGGGCAGCCATTGCGTAAAAAACTTCGTTACCCCACCGTATATATCGCGCTGCGCCACAATGTGGTCGCCCGACTTCAGCAGCGCCAGAATCGTTGTGGTGATCGCGCCCATGCCGGAGGCAAAGGTTAGCGCGGCGTCCACGCCTTCCAGTTCCGCGATTCGCTTCTCCGCGACTGTGTTCGTAGGATTCCCATAGCGCGTGTAGAACTGGTCGGTGGGCGTCGCGCGCAGCTGTTCTTCGTTGTCGGTGACCTCAAAGGTCGACGTCTGGAAAATCGGCGTGGCCAGCGGACCATTCTTCTTCTCGAGATCAACCCCGCCGCGGACGGCTTTCGTGTCTGTGCGATGCGTGTTCCGTTTCATGGATTCCTCGTTCCTTCCAGATTAATTGCGCGCGAGCGCTCCGGCAAGCGAAGGAATGCGTGCCGCAGCGTTTATAATTCTTCATTCACGAGTCTCTGGTTGTGGATCTCTATTCATGGATCTGGGTCTGAAAAACCGCGTTGCCCTGGTCGCGGCCTCTAGTCAAGGGATTGGCCGTTCTACGGCCGAAGCTTTTGCGGCCGAGGGATGCCGCGTGGCCATGTGTGCCCGCAACTCGCAAACCTTGCAGGCGGCGGCAGACAGGATTCGAATGGAATATGGCGTCGAGGTTCTGGCTGAAGCTTTCGACGTTATCGACGCGGCTGCGGTGGGCCGCTTTGTTGCAGCGGTCGCACAGAAATTCGGTGCCGTCGATATCTGCATTACGAACGCCGGCGGTCCGCCGGCGAAAGGATTCCTCTCCGCCAGCCTCGACGAGTGGCAGCGTGCCCTCGAATTGAACTTTCTGAGTACGGTGTATTTCGCCCGCGAGGTGATCCCACACATGCAGCGGCAGCACTGGGGGCGCATCATCACTCTCACCTCCATCACTACCAAGCAGCCCGTCGCCGATCTTGTGCTTTCGAATGCCGTGCGTGCCGCTGTGGTGGGCCTGGTGAAGAGCCTGGCGAATGAATTCGGCAAGGACGGAATTCTGGTGAATAATGTCGGCCCCGGATTTACCGCGACTGACCGCCTGAAAGAGTTGGCGAAAACCCGCGCCGCGTCCACCGGAAAAAGTGAACAGGATTTATTCGACGGCTGGGCTGCGGACGCGCCGCTGAGGCGCCTGGGACAACCCCGCGAAGTCGCAGAGACGATCGTGTGGCTGGCGTCTGAGCGAGCGTCCTACATCACCGGCCAGACGCTGCTGGTGGATGGTGGCATTTACAAAGGTTTGTGAAATTCCTCAGAAACTTTGGCACTGGAAATAATGGGTTCGGAGACTCCATGAAGTCGATTGCTTCCCGGATGTCGGTGATGAGCGGTGAAGGCGCGTTGTCGGTGTTTGCTCGCGCCAAAGAGTTGGAGAGGCAGGGCCGGTCCATCATTCATCTGGAGCTCGGCGAGCCTGACTTCCATCCCGGGGCCTCCGTGATCGAGTCTGCCTCGAAGGCGCTGGCCGAGGGTAAAGACCGCTACTGCGCTGTGGTCGGAGTTCCCGCGCTTCGCGAGGAGATTGCCGCCTATTTGCATCGCACGCGCAGCCTCGCGATTTCGCCGGACAACATCGTGATAGCTCCGGGCTGCAAGATCGCGCTGTTTCTGGCGATGATGGCGCTGCTCGATCCAGGTGACGAAGTTCTTTATCCCGATCCCGGGTTCCCGGGCTACGCTTCGATCACGCGCGGGCTGGGTGCCGTTCCTGTGCCTTTCGAACTGGCGGCCCGCAATCGCTTTCAGCCTGATCCGGCCGAGATCGCGTCCAAAATCACATCGCACACCCGCATGCTGATCGCCAACTCCCCTGGCAACCCCACTGGAACGGTTTATGCCGATAAAGTGCAGCGTGCGCTAGCCGAGATCGCAGTGCAACATGACCTGTGGGTTCTCTCCGACGAAATCTACGCACGCATTATTTACGGTGGCGAATACAAATCCATGTTGCGCTATCCCGGCATGGAGGAACGAACTCTAATCATCGACGGATTCTCGAAGAGCTTTGCCATGACCGGCTGGCGTCTGGGATACGCGGTTGCGCCGCCCGCGGTCGTGCCTGCCTTGGCCTTGCTGGCCGTCAATACCTACACCTGCGTGGCGGAGTTCACACAATACGCTGCCATCGACGCTCTACGCGACCGGGAAGGCTCCACGCCCCGCATGGTTGCCGAGTTCAGCCGCCGCCGCGAGCAATTTGTGCGGGACCTCAACGGCGTGCCCGGCTTTCGCTGCCAGGCACCGGAAGGCGCTTTCTACGCCTGGGTTGACATCACCGCCACGGGCCTGACTGCCGAAGAGATTTGCCAGATTCTTTTGGAGGACGCTGGCGTTGCCGCCATTCCCGGAGCCGCCTTCGGGGCCGCGGGCAAAGATTTCGTACGCTTCTCGTTCGCGTCGTCGACCGCGACTTTGCGCGAAGCCGTGGAACGCATTGTAAAAGTTTCTGACGCCTGGCAGGGAACGCTGGCGGCCAGGTAAGCTATGGACCCTGAGGGACATCGAT
>JBEKEQ010000255.1:0-5766 GCA_050013735.1 Occallatibacter sp. | reverse complement strand
ATCTGGTGCCCGTAGGTTTTGATGAACGCAACCGGATCCACCCCGCCGCGCACCAGCCAGTTCAGGTCGGGCCCCAGCTTGATGTCCGGAATCCTGGCCAGCGTTCCCTTCAAGTCGTGCATCCCGTTTTCCACTTCATACGTGTGATTATGCAGATTCAAAACCACCCCGTTCGCGCCGCAGATCATGATCAGCTTCCTGAGCAACAGAGCCTGCGAATCCAGCTCCGCTTCTGTCTTCACTCTGTGCGCGTCCCCCACTGAGATGCCCAGCGTCTGGCCTCCAAGCTGGCTCAGGCGCTTCACCACCAATACCGCATCGGCCAATATCGCCTCGTGTTTGGTGGCGTCCCACATCGGCGCTCCAAACGATGCTCCGGTCACCGGCAAGTGATATTGCTTTTGCAGCCGGTCCAGGTGTTCCACGGCGTCGTCGTGCCTCAGAATCACCTCCATCAGCTCCACGCCGTCCAGTCCCGCCGTGTGCAAATCGCTGAAGACCTTTTCCAAAGCCGGGGTCGCATCCCAATTAGGAGGAAACTGGCTCGCGTACACCCAAAGATGACCGCTGATCTTCGCCTTGAACGGAGCCGCGCCCTCCGCAAAAGCGCGCTCGGCAAACTTCGCTGGAAAAACCATCCCAGCCAGGCACAGACTAGACTTCTTCAGAAAACCCCTGCGAGAGGGAACGCCGCATGCAGTCATCGATTCCTCACTTTGCTTGAACGTCGTACGCCGGGATCCGCGCCTTGCTTTTCCCGGACGGGCAAGCATATACCCCCCATCGCTCTCGCCGCAAACCGCCTCTCCTTTCGCCACTCGGTCAGTGCGAAATGCATGGGCTTCATTTTGAAGGCTACGGGCTTCGCAGGTTGCGGAAAAACCCAACGATGTCATCGCTCGAAGTTTTGTAACCAGGGCCTGACTTCAGTCGGGCCGATAAAGCCAGTTAAATCAATGTTGGGCTTTAGCCCCTGCAAGAGTTGCGAGGGGCATTCATCTCAAGACGGACCTTTTTTCCGCAGCCTGTTCAGCCCGCACATCAAGCCCCAAAAATCACCGAAGGTCCCACCGGTTGAGCCGCCAAAACGATTGCACTCTCGCGGTCCGCCAAATCGAGTGGCTCGTGCATAAAAAGTGTCCAGTCAAACGCCGCAGGCGCAATACCCCAGCTAAACGCTCCGAATGCGCAATGCCCCAGTCGAACGCTCCAAATGCGCAACGCCCCAGCTAAACGCTCCGAATGCGCAATGCCTCACCTAAACGCGCCGCAGGCGCAATGTTTGTTAGCCCCGCGCTTCTCCGGGGTCCCCAGGAAACGGTCTTTGTTTCATGGGGTGGCAACGTGGGGAACGCGATCCCCATAATGTGGCTCCGGAGTCCCGTAGGGACGGCGCAAAATCCCTTGAAGGCTAATTCACTCGTTCCCCCGCTACACCTTCAACGCGCGAAGGTAGGGAACGCTGGCTGCCATCAGGTCCCAATCCATTTCCACAAAATAATTCTTGATTCCGCCCGCCTTGGCCGCGGTGAAAAGCTTCTTCCAATCAATCGCGCCCTGTCCGATGGCCACCTGTTTCCTGTCCGCTGTCCAGTCCGAAAGATGCAGTGAAAGAATGCGCCCCGGATACTTGGCCACAACATCTACGGGATTGTATTTGGGCGGAATATTCACCTGAAACTGCATCTTCACCAGCTTCGGATCAAGCCTCTTCATCATCTCGTCGTAAATCAGCGCGCCGTCAATCTCCTTGAATTCGAAATCGTGATTGTGGTAGCCGATTTGAAGGCCCGCCTTCTGCGTCAATTCGCCAATCTTGTTCAGGTCGTCGCACGCCTGCAGCCAGCTTGCCATGGGCACGTCGTGCCGCAGCGGCATCGTGGCGCAAATCATCTGCTTCAGCCCCACCCCTTTCGCCCACGCAATCCGGTCGTCCAACTGATCCTTGAGTTCCGACATCCTGAAGTGGCTGCTCACGCAACCCAGCCCCGCGTCATGAATCATGCGGCGAATCTCCGTGGGTTTTAGCTTGGCCAGCGGACCATACCCGTCCTTCACAAACGTCACCGGCGAGCACAGTTCGATCATCTGGAATCCCGCGGCCGCAATCTTGTGCAGCGTGCCCTCGAAGTCCGTTCCGATCGTTTCGCGCAGTGGATACGTTTGACACCCGATGGGCATCCGTAGAGGGTTAGCCTCCACCTTCATCGCCGCCGCCGCCACGCTCATCGCGCTTCCATAAACAAACTCTCTTCTTGAAATCGTCGCCATCCTCATTCACCTCTTGAAGTATTGAGTTCGAATTTTTTCAACAAGATCTGTCATCCTGACCGGAGTTTGGCGCGCTTTTTGCGCCAAACGCAGTCGAAGGACCTGCATTTCCACCGCCGGCCACCCCAGCGAACTTCTGCTTCACCCATCAAATCGTTTGCGGATCCCAGCCCTTGCGATACTCGCGTGACAAATACTTGTTCGCCTCCGCCACGTTGGTAATCTTCCGCGTCTCGCCGTCCCACACAAGTTTCTTTCCCGTGCGCAGCGCCACGGCATACAAATTCACCGCCTCCGTAATGGCCGCCGCATTCAAAAAACTCGACGACGACTGCGGACCGCCGCGAACGGCCTTCATCCATTCGTGCATGCTCGGCGCAGCCTCGCCCAGCGGGCGCCTCTGCGGTGTAGTCTCCTTCACATTCGGATACTTTCGCATCCTTTTCTCGGGAATCAGTCGCGGGTTCTGCAGCATAAATCCCGCCAGAATCTTTCCCTTCTTGCCCACAAACATCATGCCCTCAATCGGCAATTCCTTGTTATCAACTTCCAGCTCCGGCGGCGTAGGCGGCCGCATCCCTCCGTCATACCAAATCAAATCCACCGCCGCCCTGTTGCCCCGCGCCGGATACTTGAAGCGAACCGTGCTCGCCGTCGGAAACGAAAAATCGTTTTTCACCTTGTACGAAACAGCGCCGTTAAAATCGCACGTGTGGGTGAGCATCGGATCCACGCTCGTCGGCGATCCCAGCTCCAGCGCGTTGAAAACCGTCCACAAACTGTAGTGCCCCATATCCGCCATGCAGCCGCCGCCAAAGTCATACCATCCGCGGAATACCATGTGCGTGTAGTCCGGCGAATAAGCACGGTCTGCCTCCGGGCCCAGCCACAAATCCCAATCGAATCCCTCCGGTATCGCCGGCCTGTCGGTCGGCAGATCGGTGTACTGTGGCCAAACCGGCCGGTTGGTCCAATTGTGAATCTCGCGCAACTCCCCAATCGCCCCACCGTTGATCCACGCCATCACCTGGTCCATCGATCCGTTCGACTCCCACGGCATAAAGTGCGTGGCCACGCCCTTGGCGCGCGCGGTCTCAATCACCAGATTCGCCTCTTCCAGCCGGTTGGCAAGCGGCTTGTGCATCATCACATGCTTGCCCCTCTTCATGCAGGCAATGCTCACCACGCCATGAAGATGGTCCGGCGTCATAATCTTCACCGCGTCAACGTCCTTCTCTTTCTCCAGCAACTCCCTGAAATCCGCGTAGGCAGCGCAGCCTTTGAATGTGCCCCCCGGCCGCTTGGCTGCGTAGTATCCCTCAACAAATTCCTTGGCCACGTCCAGGCCCGCGGGAACAGTGCCCTCGGTCCCAGCCCTCCAGTCCGGCTTTCCAATCGTTGTGCGGATGAGGTTGAGCAGGTAATCCTTTGACCAGTCCCGATAACCGATCGCGTACTTTGATGGGTCGCACACGGCCACAATCTGAATCTCCGGAATCGAAATCAATCCCGGCATCTCATGCAATCCTTCAGTGCCCGTGCCGATGTGCGCCACGGTAATTTTGTCGCTGGGCGGAATAACGCCCTGCCCCCCCAGCACATTTCTCGGAACAATGGTGAAGCAGGCCGATGCAGCGGCGGTCCCCATAAACTCGCGGCGATTCATCCTCGTTGTCACTCCTCGATCTGAGCGCGCATAAGTCGCAATTTAGAGCGGATTGTTTTGTGAGCCAATTCCCGCCGACTCAATATAGTCTCGCCTGTCAGCTCAACGCAACTCGCAACTGCGTTTCCGCCAACGCATCCGCATGAGCGCAAGTTCCTGCCAACACCGGTTCTATGTTCGCCTTCCGCGGCTCAGCAGCCGCATTTCCTCTCGGAGGGGCGGCTTCAACGGGGAAAGCGCAACTGTGTCTCCATGGCTGGCTGAACGGCCAGAAGTGGTTTGCTTAAGGAAAAAGTCACCTTCCACAACGCTTAAGAGGCTTCAATAATTAGATATTCGCTCCAGGCCGCAATCTATAACTCAAGCTGCAATAACCGCGCCGCATTTTCGTAATAGACCTTCTTCAAAATCGACTCCGGCAGGTTGATGCCTGAAATCTCCCACCTTCCCTGCGGGGGAGTCTTCGCCGGAGCGTAAGGGAAATACTCGTCGTCGGTCTCCAGAAAGCGGAAATAAATCTCGTAGAGCTTATCGCAGAAAAGCTGCTGCGGATACTCATCCCAGTGCGGCATCGCATCGGTCCCGAAAAGAATCCGGTCCTGGTACTTATCGAAAAAAGCCCGCGCCGCGCGAGGCTGGCGCCCAAGCTCACCCACCCGCGCCGCAATGTCCACCGTCATATTTTGAAAGCGATCCATGCTCGCCGAGACGCTGCCCAGGTTCTCCGCAAAATTCCCCACATGCAAAGCGATAAACTCGGTCCGCGGATGCCGCGCAAAAACTCTGTCGCGCGCCGCCAGCAACTCGGCGTTCGACGGAAATCCCTGCCCATGAAACGACCAATCGGGATGATTGTTCAATTCCTCATAGCGCTCGTTAAAGCGGTCCGTCGGCCTGAAAAACGCCACCGGATCGGACACATGAATCCCCACCGGCGTATGCAGGTCGCCGCACGTTTCCCACATGAGATCGAAGCGCGGGTCGTCAATCTTCACCAGCTCGCCGGCGGTAATCTCCTCGCGCAAAAACAGCCCCAGCGTCTTCAACAGCTTCAGCCCTTTGGCCCCCGCTCGCCAGGCCTGTTCAATGGCCTCAGCCTGGATGCGCGGATAATCGGGTTCGAGAAACCGGCTGTAACAAGGCTCGGTAAACGAAGTGAATCTTCCTGGGTATGCCTTGTCGAAGCGGGCAATGGCGTCTTCCAGTCCGCTTCCAAATCCCGCCGTCAGGTTATTCAGCAAGCGGATATTCTTGCGGTCCATCACCGGAATCAACTCTTCCGCGTCTGCCAGGTACTGCCGCTCCGCCTCCAGATGCACGCCGTTCACAATCTTTGTTGAGAACGACAAATGCGCGTGCAGATCGATCACCGGAAACCGCGCTCGCTCCACGCGCGTCTGCTTCACCTCGAGCATGCTTTCCGGCTCATACTCTGAAAGGTCAAGCGGCGTCCAGGAGCCGGGCGTCTCCATGGGGGAAGGGCCTGATATGTCACACATGCGTGGTCTCCAGGGTCTGCCGGGGCGGCAGGTTTACTCTCCCGTGCGGTGCAGCCTGAACTCCTGCACCACCCGGCTGATGACGCCATCGTTTGACGGGGAATCCGGCTTCAGGCCTTCCTTCAGGCAGCGGAACAGCGCCAGCAACTGGCCCGCCAGCACGTCCAGAACCGGCATATGATCGTCGCCCAACTGCGCCAGCCCCGGCAAGTCGATGGCTACATCCCCGTCTCGCGCCAGGTCCGATGGAATATCTTCGCCGAAAACCAGCTTCGCCATACCCAGCTGCTTGTCGTTCAACTCGCGAATCAAATCGCACTCGTAGGCGCG
>JBEKEQ010000254.1:0-17979 GCA_050013735.1 Occallatibacter sp. | reverse complement strand
GCGAAAGTCTCCAATAAAGCCTGCTGTCCAGGAGAGGTTGCCAATTTCCCAGCTATCGATATGCGTGTATTTCAACGTGCGTCCTGCCAATGGCCCCGCATCCTCAATTAGCTTCTTCCCGGTCGCTGCAAAGTGACGGTCCATTGCCGCTGAACTTAGGGGATCAATCTCCCAGGCAGGTTGGTTAGGAGCGGAGGGCTCACTTACACGCTTTTCGGCCAAGGTATACCCAAAGCGCAGGATTATCCAGGTACCTTCCGGGACTTCCCAGTTCAGTTTTCCTTCTTGAAGTCTGCCAGTTACATCTACGGCCTCTTGAGTATTCCAAAGCCGGTCAGCGCCTACACGGCATGCAAGTATTGCAATGTCGCGATACCAGTTCTGTTCATCCTGGGGCTTGGTCGCACCAATGACGTTGTACACTTCTTTCAGCCTGGGCTGGGGCAATGCTGTATCCCATGCCCTGGGCCCTTCAATAGTTGTTTCAGTGAAAACCAGAGCCTTGATCGCATCCTCCTGGCTCACCCATGGGCCTCCGGCATTCCAACCGCTGCAGAGATTTACTCCTATCTCAATTCCGAGGCGGGCGGATTCCCGCACAGCGTACCGGAAATTCTCTCTCCATGGTTCACTCATAAACCGATAGCCCTTCGGGACGTGGGGACCACCTTCGCCTGCATCGAACAGGAGAACCCCTGAGATTCCCTTCGCCTTCATCTCTTCAAGGTCCTTTGTGATGCCCTCCTTGCTACTCGCACCATCAAGCCACCACCAATAAGCCCATGGTTTCGATGCAGCTGGCGGGTCAAGAAAATCTTCCTCCAGAAGGCGGTCGCCCTCCGATGACCAGGACTTGTCATCCAGCGTCATTGCCGGGAGCGCACGCGGCATGATCCCAAAAGCAAACCCCGACTTGAGAAGGGCCCGGCGTGTTATTTCGTGCCAGACTCTGCCGAAGCCGCTCTGAGCCACAATATCTCGGTTTATCGATTCATCCTTCCATTGCATATCTTGAAAGTCCTCGCTAGAGCGAGCGCTGCACGCTCGCCGTTAAAGTCTGCCATATTCGACAAGCACCATCGCAAAGACGTCAAACGCGGGAATGTGGAATTGGACATACGGTCCGACTTCGGTAAAAGTGATCTCTTTCTGGTCCGGCAATTGAGCGACCCGCTTGGCTTTGCCGCCATCGGGAATTTGGACGCGGACCGTTGCGTCGACGGGGACGGCCGGGGTCTCTACCTGCATATTGAGAAGTGAAACGAGCAGTCGCCGGTTATTCTCCTGGCGATAGACTGTGATTTCGACCGCCGGGTTGGCATTTGCTTCGAATTTGTAGGGTCCGGGAAGAGCGACATGCAGCAAATGTCGAACCAGGGCGCCGGCCGCGGAGCCGGTGAGCGTTTCAATTGGGGCAGCTACCCATATCGCTTTTCCTTTGCCGAATGAATTGGTCACAATCGCGGGGTCTTTGCCGGCCGCAAGCGCGGGTGGGTTACTCCAAATTTGAGCGAAGTGCGCCCCGATCGCGAAGCCCTCATCTGGATCCACCAAGGGTAAAGTTACGGTGGCGAGCACCTTCGCGCCGGCCTGGCTTTCGGCCTTCACCATCGAGCCTGGAAACGAAGCATGTTCCTGCGGCCAAATAAGCCTGGCGACTTCTTTGTCATTGGGCGCCAGATATGTAATCGACTTTCCAAGCGATCCAACGTAGCGGACACTTAGTACGTCCTCCAGGAGAAAGCCGGGGGCCGGCCGATCAACAATCTGGAGGGAAGAAGGACCACTTGCGTAGAGGACGCCCCCGCTTCTGACAAAATCGCGGAACCGCTCGGCCTGCTCGGGCGTCATTTCCAGGACATTTGGAACAATGACCGCGCGGTAACGCGACAATTGATCGAGAGTCGCGTTCGTCACGACCCCGAAGGGAATGTGCGATTCTCTCAAAATTCGCGCCGCGCCGATGAGTGCTTCCCTGTGAGGTAGCTTCATCTCCGGGACTTGGGGTGCGGGCAATCCCAGATGAGGACCTCCCTGAGTATGAATCGGAGCAGCCATTGCCGCAGGCACTTTGTTGACCGAGGGATCATACAACGAGGCCTTGTCAAAATAGATTGCTACATCCGCTTGAAGATCTCCGCCCAGGTATTGCTCGTATGCATCGTGTTGGAAGTTAACCTGCGAAAGGTATTCGTACGCTTGTGAATTCAACCTGCCATTCGGTTTGATAGCGTCGATGAAGAGGCATGCCCCGGAGTGAGCAGTCGGGATGAGGGATTCAAGTAACAACTGCCCGAAAGGATTGGTTGTCTCAAAATCGCCTAATCCGACGGTTCGGGAGGTCATGAACTCGAAGGGCCGTGTGCGAGTTAGACCGTCGTAGGCCTTACAAACGAGTGAATACTCCGTGGCTCCGCCATAAAAGTCGCCGCTACAAAAGTCGGACGCTTCATTCTGTTCAAGAGAGACGCCAAACTGCCAGGGATCGAAGATTGTACTGAACTGGTGAGCGACCAGAATAGGGCGGGTCTGCTTGATTGCCTGCGTAACATCTAAGGCGAATTCACGCATCCAGCGCTCCCGCGCCTTTTGGAAGGCACGCCAAGTGGGATCCGTCCAGTCTACGATGCGTGGAGGTTCGGCCTTTTCCTCTTTCCAGAATCTTGCTGTGCAATGCGGGCAATAGCAGACAGTCGGCCAGAAAGTCATGTCGGGGAAAATAGCGCTGAAATCGTAGTTGCCGACCAGTTCCCGCAGGCAAGCCAGGGCGTGCTCGCGATAGGGAGAGTTGATACACACGGTCCCCATGCGGCTATAGAGGTCAGGATCATAACCGCCTTCTGGAAGAATTCTCCAGTCGGGATGAGTTTCGTATGCCCAATCGTCATAAACGAGGCTGTAATATGCAACGCGGTGTATACCTTGGATCCGGCATTGTTCCATCACTTCGCCGAAGTAATCGCGACCTCGCATGCCTTTGTGCATTTGACCCAGCTTTGTGCGCCACAAGCACAGGCCAGCATGTGAGTTTGAATACTGCATCAGCGATTGGAAGCCGGCGCCGGCAATCGTCTTCACATAGACTGCTGCGTCGAAGTCGGTCAACAAATCATCCCAGTCTGGAACGTGCGTGTCGACCAGAAGTCGTCGAAATGTACGAGACGGGAATTCTATAGTGCGGGGCGGGAAATGCGCCGTGACATACGGTTCTGCCGCTACTGCCGAATTCATCGGACTGGGTGCATGGGAACCATCGTTGTGCTGCCCTTGAGCACTCGGCATCAGGGAAGTGAGTGCGCCCAGTCCAAGAGATTTGTTGAACGTCCTTCGATCCATCTACGCTCCTTAGCTTTCTTCAAACTCCATGTTAATGATCAAGCATTCGTCAACCGCCCCGGATGGATCACTTTGCCGTTTAACAAAGCCGATTCCGAATGCTGGTGAGGTATCCGGGGGATTGTCAAGAACCCACGCGGGCAGATTTGACAAGTTTCGGAAATCGCAATTATCTTCGTTCCGAAGATTGTGGCGTTAAACAAATCCGTCCTCTGCAATTGCCTCTCACCTCATCATGGGGCCCGCCGCCGGCCCTTTCTTTAAGCATCTACAAAGTTCGATTTGCGAGCCGTTGCAATTAAAGGCTTTTCCGTGTTCGGGCTCGAAAGCCATACTTCAATTAGCCTTGCGAATCCAACGGATAAAGCTTTGCGAGGTTTGCGATCGTCACAAGTTGATAGGGAGCGTAAACCGCGGAAGGGACATTGCGCTTGTGAAGAATATCCAAAGCGAGACGGATAATGTCGTCGCCATAACGCTCCGGGAAAAAGGCGATGGCAGCGATCAGCCGGGTCCCCCGTCGTCGCAGCTCAGCTCTGGCATCAGGAATTGCGCCGAGGCAAACCGCTGCACAGTCCTGGCTCCTTCCCGCCTCCTCAAAGGCTCGTAGTGCACCGAGCACCGTCATGTCGTTGATTCCTGTTATCAGAGTAGCTTGCCGGGGAACTCTTCTGAGATATCTTCGAACCGACTCAAATGCTCGGAGAAAGTCCCAGTTAGACTCCAACAATGTAAATGCACTCTCCTCAACGTGTGGGAGAACCTCGCGAATACCAACCTGAGCGCCCGAGAGTCTCAGTTGAGGCAGCGGCCCAGCCGCCTCTGCCTTGAGCAGCAGTACACGCTGAACCTTCGACTTCCACTGTTCCTTGACCCACTTCGCAAGCACGTTTCCGGCTAACAAGCCAATTCTGTAGTTATCTGCGCCATAAAATACCGCATCCGGATGCGGAATTTCAATTGCAATGAGCGGAACACCTATCTCGCGAAAAACGGCTGAGACTGCTGGGGCTATCTTGGAGTGGCTCTGAAAATCGAGCACCAACCCAACGCCGCTTTCGGCGAGCTTTTTTGCGTTCTTCATCGCAAGAGACGCACTGTAAGAATTGTTGAGCGCTATCAATTCAATATTCTGTCTTGCCGCGGCTAGCCGAATTCCCGCTGAAACGGTGGCCGAGAACGAGTCCTCGTCTGCCTGTGCTGCATACCCAATTCTGAATTGCGGATTTCCCTTCAAACTGAAACGAGAGCTATAGGCTAAATTTGATCCTCTTTCGAGTATTCCTTCTGCTGAAAGAGTGTGCACCAATCTGAAGGCGATTGTCGCATTTAAGCCTGTCTTCTGGACAATCTCCTTAAGCTTCAACTCAGTCTGGTTGTCCCGGAAGCATTTTAATACTTCGCACGCACGAGCCACCGTCTCTAAAAGGTACGGGTCACGGGTTCGCTTCACACCTTCCCCCTTCATGGTCCACTCTGCGGGTTCTCGAGCATTCGATGTAACAAGTCGAAGTCATGCAATGCCAGATTCCTTCGACATATGCTTTAGAGGCAACCGAAGTCCCACGGCTTCAATGACAGACACCTTCTCCTTATCCATAAATACATCATCATAACCTGCATCGCCACCGGATAAACGAAGCCACTACACGCTTACTTGAACAGCTGCTCAACTGCCACTCGCTCCTCCTGGTCTGGGTCGTTGATTAATCCGCATGAATAATTGAAAAGCATAGTTGCACGATTGGGGAGGGTATAGGGGTGCCAATCCGGTATGCCTGGATGACTTGGATTCCCACTGTGTGAAAATGCGGCCCAGGCTCCACTCATGTTTCGAGCGAGAATATAGCGCCGAGGATCAGGCGTTGAGCCATACAGTTGTGGAGCGGCGTCGATATTATCGAAGACAAAGGGAAGTTCGAACGTATGACAAGAATGATAGTGTCCATCGAAACCAGGAGCCTCCCATTCAAATTCGTACCGGAACACCGGAGTACGGGCCTTGCTTATCTTGAGTTCTGCCACCGTTCTTATTTCATTACGAATTCCAGCTCTCGCGATGCCGATCACCGTATCCAGACGCGATGCAGAGGGGTTCAACCTTCTGTAAAAGTCTATAAACTTTCCGGCCATTGCATCATTGACACCCATATGGCTCTTTACATACTCCTTCAAAGCGGCATCGTCCACTAAATCGGGGACACCACCCAGGAGGAACCAATATGCTACTTCCGATCGGTTATTTCCGAGGATAAGTGGGATTTGCGACGAGATATCTGGCGCGTCAGGGAAAAACGGGTCTCTTGGCAGTGCGCTTCCGTCAACAACTGGCACAAAACTCTGGCCCTTCGCCGCCTCCTGTAACTGGGCTGCGGGAAGCTTATAGAGATGGTCAACAACGGAATCTTTAATTCCAAGCTTTCCTAAAATGTTTGCGGTGGTTGCTGCCGCTTTCTCTCGCGGAAGACCTTTAATCAACACGTCGTATTCGATGATGGCCTTGTGAAAGAGTCCTTGGGCCAGTGGCATCGCAAGCAGGGTAGATACCTTCCAACCACCGCCCGACTCACCGAAAATAGTGACATTGTCTGGGTTGCCACCGAATGCAACAATGTTTTCCTGAACCCATTTGAGCGCGGCAATGATATCCAGCATTCCGGCGTTGCCGGACTCTGCGTATTTCGGCCCGGCGACGTCTCCCAAGTAGAGAAATCCAAGCGGTCCCAGGCGGTGGTTGAGTGATACCACGACGACATCATGATGACGCGCGAGATTAGCCCCATCCGTCCATTCAGAATTACCGGCCCAGAAGACCACGCCGCCCGGGTGCATCCAGACCATCACCGGTCGATTGTGACCGGCGCCAAGTTCTGGAGACCAGACGTTTAAACAAAGGCAGTCTTCGCTCATGTTCAAAGGTTCTACTGGCGCTAGCCCCCGCAAGACTTCGGCGTAGATTCCTTTCATCGGCGGATCTTGGAATGCCATTGGCCCGAAGAGCGAAGCATCTCGCACTCCAGCCCAAGGCTCCGGCCTCTTAGGCGATACAAAGCGGTTCATGCCAGCAGTTGACGCTCCGTATGGTATTCCGCGGAACGTGTTAACGCCGCCCGAAACGAAGCCACGCACCTTGCCCACCCTGATTTGCACCACCGGTTTCGCGACCGTTGCGAGATCGGCGGCAAACAACCCAGGTGTCGCGAGCGAAAGTGAACTCATGGCAGACGCTTTGAGAAAGCACCGTCGCGTAACAGTGGATTGATGGCTATTTTTCACGCTCACCCCCTTCTCCGGTGTCTTTTTGCAGGAAACATCTGTCCCGTCGCTCTTGGGCGTTGCTCATTTCCTACGACGCGGACGAAACTTCAGCGTGTAAAAGCCGCCGATCAGCAACAGCAGGATGCCGCCCCAAATTCCGGCATGATACTGCGAGAGAACCGCAGATGACGGCTGCGAATAGTCGATAAGTGATGTGATGAGAATGATCACACCATATATGAATAGCAGCATGCCGATAAAAAACCATACGGGTAACATGTGATGCCGTTCGCGCATTGTTCGCTTCTCCCTATCGTTTTGTCGTGCGACGAGTCATCCTAACTCCCTACCAGAACATCCATTGCAAAACCGCAAAAAAGATGGCCACACCTGCTGCCCAGAAAATCGGCTTCTTCCAGATTGGCATCGCTTCGGCCGCAGAAAGCTTTGTATAACTCCACACCAGGCCAGTGAGTTGTTCCTTCGGCTTCGATGCAGTAAACAGGCTCACTGCGACGGTGACGAAGATACAGATGAGCAGCGACCAAAGCGCCCGGTATAAGTTCTCGGCCATGTCCTTTGCGTCGGGAGAGAGGGCCACATAACGCACCCAGGCTGGATAAAGTTTGACCGCGGCGTACATGACGACCGAAGAACCGGTGCCGGCAAGAAGCCCCCAGAAGCCGCCTTTTGGCGTCGCACGCTTCCACATCATGCCCATTAACACCGTGCCGAACAGAGGCGAGATAAAGAAACCCACCAACGCCTGCATGTAGTCCATGATGCTTTTGAAGTTGGTGACAAAGTATGCGGTTCCGATGCTCAACACCACGCCGAGAATGGTGCACCAGCGTCCGATCCTCACATAATGCTGATCCGACATTCCCTTGCGTATATAAGGCTGATAGATGTCGTAGGTCCACACCGTAGCGAATGCGCTTACGTTTCCAGCCATGCCCGACATGAAGCCCGCGATAAGCGCCGTGATGCCCAGGCCGAGCAGCCCAGGACCGCAATAGCGCGCCAGCATCAACGGCAACACTTCGTTGTAACTGTGGAGGCCGGGCTGCATCGCGCTCTCAGGCACCAGGTGATAAGGCAACAGCGCCAAGCCGAGCAGGCCGGGAAGAATTACGATCAGCGGCACGACCATCTTGAAATAGGAGGCGATGATGGGCGCCAGTTGCGCCGAGCGCAGATCCTTAGCGGCCATGGCGCGCTGCACCACCAGAAAATCGGTGGTCCAGTAGCCGCACGCGATGGCGCCTCCAAGGCCGAAAACGACGCCTGCCCAATTCACTCCCATGGGATTGCTGGAGAAAGAGCCCAATGTGCTCCAAAGATGTGTGTATTCGGTGCTGTGCATTCTTTCGAAGATTCTGGCTTGCAAGCCGGACCATCCGCCGACTTCAATCAAGCCCAGGATTGGAATGATAAGCGCGCCTAGCCAGATGAGAAAGAATTGAAGGACTTCGTTGAAAATAGCCGAGTACAGACCACCGAGAGCCACGTAAACAGCCACGGTCAAAGACGAAACCCAAATGCTAAAGTGAATATTCCATCCGAGCACGACCTTCATCACCAGCGCCATGGCATACATATTGATGCCCGACATCAGGACGGTCATTACCGCGAAAGAAATGCCGCTAAGAGCGCGCGTCGCTTCGCTGTACCGCAGTTGAAGATAGCCAGGAACGGAATGAGTTTTTGAAATGTAATAAAACGGCATCATCACCAGCCCGAGAAAGACCATCGACGGGAAGGCCGCAATCCAATAGAAATGTGCAGCCAGGATTCCATACTGATAGGTGGACGCGGCCCAACCCATCAGCTCAATGGCACCCAGGTTGGCGGAGAGAAAGCTCAGTCCCGCAACCCATGCCGTCATTTCGCGCCCGGCCATGAAAAAGTCATTTGAGGTGCTTGCGTATCGCCTGAGATAAATGCCGATCCCGAGGACCATCGCAAAATAGATACCGATGATCAGAAGATCGGAGATTGTGAGCTTGATCAGGCGGTCTGAGCCGGACCAAAAAACAGCGGCAGCTAGGGAAAACGAGAATACCATCGAACCGTCCTTGAGAAACTCAGATTGCTTCGCAGATCGCAATGCGTGAGAGTAAGCAACTTGAAGCGTGAACTAACTGACCATGAAGATTTCTTCTCTGCACTCCCATTTTTCTCCGGGTTTGTTGTCGAGTTGTGAATTTACGCATGATTGTCTCCGTTCAACCGCTCCGTGCCGAAACGATTAATTGGTTAATTCCGCCTTCGCTTCAACAAACTTCTTCAACGCGAATTCAAGATCCGACCGTGTGTGCGCGGCCGAGATTTGAGTGCGGATGCGGGCTTTGCCCTGGGGTACGACCGGAAACGAAAATGCGACAACATAAACGCCCTTGGTGAGCAGCAGTTCTGCCATGCGAGTTGCCGCCACGACGTCCCCGAACATCACTGGCACGATGGGGTGAATGCCAGGAAGAAGATCGAAGCCGCCTTTCGTCATCTCCGCACGAAAGTAGACCGTATTCTCTTGCAGTCGTTGCCGCAGGTCGGCCGACTCCGTAACGAGGTCCAGGACCTTAAGAGAAGCAGCGACAATCGGCGGCGCAACGGAGTTTGAGAAGAGATAAGGACGGGACCGCTGGCGCAGCAATTCTACAATTTCCCGGCGCCCACTGACGTAGCCTCCGCTGGCCCCTCCCAGCGCCTTGCCCAGGGTGCCGGTAACGATGTCCACTCTGCCCTCGACGCCGCAAAGCTCCGGAGTTCCGCGTCCGTGTTCACCGATAAATCCAACGGCGTGCGAGTCATCCACCATCACCATCGCGTCGTATTTCTCTGCGAGGTCGCAGATCTTATCAAGCTTTGCGAAATAGCCGTCCATCGAAAATACGCCGTCGGTCGCAATCAGGCGATGTCGAGCGGAGGCGGACTCCTTCAGCTTCGCTTCGAGGTCGTTCATGTCGCCGTTGCGGTAGCGATAGCGAGCTGCCTTCGAGAGCCGGATACCGTCGATGATACTTGCATGGTTCAGTTCGTCGGAGATGATAGCGTCCTCCGCATCGAGCAGCGTTTCAAACAAGCCGCCGTTGGCATCGAAGCAGGAGCCATAGAGAATGGTGGCTTCTGTACCGAGAAAATCGCTGATTCGTGCTTCGAGCTGCTTGTGTATTGACTGAGTGCCGCAGATGAATCGTACGCTGGCCAGTCCATAGCCCCAGTCTCTTAGCGCCTGCTGCGCTGCCTCCACAACTGCGGGGTGGTCTGCGAGACCAAGATAATTGTTTGCGCAGAGGTTAAGGACCGGCGTTCCGTCGCCGACCGAAACCTTTGCCTGTTGTGGTCCCGCAAGAATGCGCTCCCGCTTGTAGAGGCCGGCACCGTCGATCTCCGTGATTTTGTTTTTCAGATAAGCCTGAATTTTGCCGTACATCGTGCTCCTCTCTGTCAGTGAACAGCTTGGGACCTCTTGATCGCCGAAGTTACTAATTGACCTGATTTCTTAGCGGTTCTCCCTGAAGTGCGCGCACTGCTTCTTGCGCAGCCATAAGTTGCAGTTTAGGCACGCTCCTCTCGCTGAACCACGCCACATGGGAGGTTAGTAAGGCGTTTGAGCACTTTCTGAGCGGATGATCTTCCTCTAGTGGCTCAGACTCGAAAACGTCGAGCCCCGCAGCTGCAATGGTTCCAGATTGCAGGGCCTTGGCAAGAGCCGCGGTGTCAATCAGGCCTCCGCGAGCGGTGTTGACAATAATAGCTGTCGGCTTCATTTGGGCCAGTCTACCTGCATTGACCAGATGCTTTGTTTCCGGCGTTAGCGCAGCATGCAGGGAGAGGATATCGGCTTGCCGGAACAGCTTGTCGAGTGACAAGGGTGCAACCCCATCATTCGCGGGCGCCGCATATGGATCATAGGCCGCTAACTTAAAACCGAATACTCTCGCCCGATCCAATACGGCGCGAGCCACTCGCCCGTAGCCAGCCGTGGCAAACGTCATCTCACTGAACGATGGCATCGGCTTATCCGGAATTATCTTCCACACGCCCGCCCGGGTTCGCGCATCAATTTGAGGGAGTTGGCGAGCATGCGCAAGCGCGAGGGCCACAGTATGGTCGGCGACTTCGTCGATGCAATAGTCCGGCACGTTACACACCGGGATCCCTCTTTGCGTGGCCGCTGAAAGATCCACATTGTCTACCCCGATGCCGTAGCGAACAATGACCTTACATCGATCCAGGCCATGAATAACGCTTGCCGTTATCGGCGCCCATTGAACGATGATTCCATCGGCATCCGCGGCGGCGGCAATCACATCATTGGCGGTCTTGCACTGAGCAGAGACAAGTTCAATTCCCGCCTCCGTAATGGTAGCGGTTTCCGCGATGATGTTCGCGAATCCTGAATCGGTGATTACAATTTTCATAGGAGGTAATCGTGGACCACAGTTCCTGAGACCAGCGTAAAATCGGCACGCCAGAAATAGCCGTTTCCAGTTTCAATTACGGGCAGCCGAAAAAGCGGCGCAAGTACATTTGCGCGCAGCTCGACAGAGCAGGGACCACACCAGCATTCGTGAATCTTCACATCGGACAACTGCCGGCTGGTAATCTGTTTTACCACGGGACGTCCATCGATGTGATGGATGAGCTTAAAGTTGAGATTAAGCGAAAAATCGTAGGTGGCTCTTTTCAAATCGGCGATGTCGCCACGAGTCTGCTTGTAACCCATTGTGCCCGTCACGACGTCGATCCCGTTGCGTTCGAGCACGCCCACGATGAGATCGCTGCGGAATTCGACTCTCGGGTTGCCCCAACGCTTCGGTTGGCCGTGGACTTCCCGCCCCTGCGTAAGCCCTCCGTCACTATTGAGGAAAAGAATAGGTGAGAACCCACCAACAACTTTCCCGGGGAGTTCCGCTCCGATCATCACATTGCATTCGCCGTACTTCCCCAACCAATCCACATCGTTCATATTGTAGATATGGATCAATACCCAGTCATTGATCGGCTGCAATGGATCCGGCAAGAGCCGGCGAATCGCCTCGGGCGTTGTGCGGTAAGTGAGAGTCAAAATGTCCGCATTGCGAAAGGTAAACGGAAAAGGGGGCACGCAGGGCGCATCCAGAGGCGTTGACCAAGCATTGGCGATATCTTGAGCCTTCATAGATCCTTATCCTTGAGCCGCGGAGCGTTCAATGGAGCCGCTTTTCCCACGCGCTCGTAATACTCGGCAGGAATATCTTTCGGATCTTTATAGATGTACCAAACGCAGGAATTCTCGGCTTTTTCCGGGTACTCCGTGATTCGCATCGGATGCCCATAATTTTCAATTGCCAGAACTTCGTTCACCATTGCGCAATGCCCGCAATAGTAACAGACATTCTGTTTACCCCAAGTCCACGAGTGGGCTTCTTTTGAAAATCCGTAGAGTTCAGGTTTCAACTCAACGCCGCTCTCTACCCGTTGACGTGCCACGCCTCCACTGCTGCATGGATTGAGCTTCAATTTGAAACGATCCTGCTCCTCTGTAACTTCAACTTCGCCTTGGCGGTCAGGCCCCATCAAGTGGCCCCGCAATCCTTCGACACTAAGCTGAAGCTGCGTCTTTACATCACTTGCCATCACCTTGTCATAACGCTCTTTGTAGTAGCTGCTTAATACAAAGCGCATTGCCTTCTCAAGTTCATTCTCACCAAAAGTGTTCGCGATGTAAGTAAAGAACGACCAGGACCAATTCACGTACATATCGTGAACGACTTGCCACTCGAGGCGTGCGTATTCAACGATTCGCTTGGCCTCAAGGTGATCGCCGCGATCCATGGCAGCGAACGCATTCTTCAAGGTTGACACGCCGACTTCATTCGGCTCATCTTCGCGGAGATCCCGTCCGAGCAACTGCGACTTTGCGAGTTTCATTTAAGCTCCCGACGAATCGGTGGTTAACAACACCGGGAAACACCGGCACACCTCGACCGCATGACTTGGTCAACTAGTTAATCTTACTTTGGCTTTTGCGAAGATTCGAACAGGACCGATAAGTCCTGATTCAAGCAACGGGTCATCTTTGAACCAGTGTTTCCAGGTTGGAAATGCGACTCGCCCACTTGGCCTCGGCTTATTATCCAATAGCCATTGCGGCCAGCTGATGATCGGTAAGCCCAGGGGCGCGGGAAAGGGATCTTTACTGGTCAAAGGTGTTCCCCATTCACAGTCTTCCGGTAATTGCTCGTCCCCGATAAGGCGATTGGGCCATAAATTGACAACCCGAATCTCCAGATCATTGCTTTCAGCAGCGACAACGTCTGTCACATCCACCATAAAGGGCGGCTTCCAAAAAACTCCAAGATCTTTGCCGTTTAATTCGACCTCTGCAATCACGCAAACACGGCCCAGGTCGAGGTACAGGCGACGATCCTGACCCCGCATTCCTTTGGGTAACGTGAACCGATTGCGATAAGTAGCTGCACCTGAAAAATACTTTACACCGGGATCAGAATGCACCGTCCATGAGATGAGCCGGTCGAGGGATACGTGGTCAGGAGCGCCGAGATTCCTTGGAAACTGCAATTCCCATGGACCTTGAATTGAGACTGGGACTGGAAGCTGCGGGATCTCAGCCTTAAGCGAATGACCGGCAGCGGTGAGGAACGTGTAAGTGCCCTCATCAGCGGCCTCGATGATCAATCCCTTGTCATCTGCCTGTTTCACAGTGGCGGCACCGAATTGAAACTCAACCACGGGAGCGAGACCGAAGACTGCTGCGCCGTCACGCTGAACGGAGACAATGTGATCGGCATTGGGCTCAGCACTTTCTCGGAAGACTACGAACACGGATTCATGCGGATCCAGGCTGATTGGAATCGAGATTCTGGAAGCACTCTCGACTCCAGCAACTGTAATTCGGACAGGAGTAGAAGTTTCGCCGAATACGGAAATTGGCTCAATTCGCCCGCTGTCAGGCCACCACAATTTCGGTCTCTTGCCCTTACCGCTGGGGCGGAAAGTGCACAAAAATGTCTTTGTTTCTGCTACGCCGCTGGCAACAAAATAAAAGTCGTCGCCACCGATGTTGCGATGAATGAAGCGAATTTCCGCGCCCACGGCGGCGTCATCGCAATCGAAGTCAGGCGGTGCTCCCAGTTTCACCAGGATCTCGCTCAGCCCACGTCCCCAGATCACCCTGCCTGCGCCAAGGCGATTCTCTTTGATGCTGCTACCGTCGCATTTGCCCCACAGCTCTTCTGCCAATTGCCGTACCTCATCGTCACATCGCGGGAAGTCCGACAGGCTTGGCGAATTGACCGGGCGTGGCCCCACGACGTTGGCGCCATCTTTCACCAATTGCTTGATTTTTCTCAACAATGCCGGTGTCATGGCCTGGCCTGGTTGCAGGACCAAAAGTCGATAGCTCATTCCGCTCTTTAGAACGATTCGTCCTTCATCTACCGTCGCGTCGGTCAAGAGGACTTCTGGCGAGAGAAAGTCAAAATCGTACCCCGGCGGCATTGCAGGATCCAGGTCCCGCTTCCAGGGAGCAGAATACGGCGCGCCCTCACTGCCAAGGTACGCGACGTCTGCAATAAATGACCCGTCTTGCAGCAATGTCTGGCAGCGTGCCAGGTATGTATGCCATGGCAGAGCTTGCTCCCACCAGGTGCCGGCTCGGTCAAGTTGAGTGCCCCAACCCCCAAGCGTCATGCCCGGTCCGCGATCTGGCCAGGGTTGCATCATGAATTGGCTCAGAACGAACCGATTGATGCCCCACGTGAATGCAAGGTCACCCAAGGGCTTCAGCGAAAACGGATGGCTCTGCCACTTTGCATTCATCGCATCCGCGGTAAAAGCCTCTGCTGCAATGATCGGTCGACCATAAACATGTCCCGATGACGACATTGCCTTGGCATTCATGCTGAAGATTTCAGCGCCGCGACCATGCCCCAGCCAGAACTCTCCCATAGGCACATCGGCCCGCCCGGCATAGGCCAGTTCATCCAGTGGTCCAACTCCGTATGCTTCGATCGACAGAGTTAACCCTCGTCTGTGACAAAGCTCTCTCAGACGCCCCGCATAGTTATCCAGAAGTAAGTCCGCAATGGTCCGCCTGAGATCCCATAAAAACCGCTCTGACTGTTCGCCGCTTTCAATTGCTCGGCCAGTCAGAATGGGTAGAAAGCGCAATGGATCGTATCCTCGCCTAGCCTGGAATTCTTCCCTGAACGTCAGTGTCCAATTTTGGGAACCCACCTCCCAACTGTCGATATGTGTCATCTTCAGGGACTTGGAACCGGCGGCAGCCTGGCGGTCGAGCATTTCTCCGACCAACGCCTCAAAATGTGCTTCGATCGCTTCTTTGCTCAATTTGTCGCATTCCAGGCCGGAACTTTCTTTCGGCGCCGGTTCGTTCATGACTCCGGTACTCGTATGTCCGAGCCGAAGCACGGTCCATCTTCCCCGAGGCACATCCCAGTTAAGCAATCCATTTGAGTCCATATGCTTGCTTATATCTAAGATCTGCGCGCTGTGAATGACCGTGTCTTGCGGGAATTCAGGATCACCGCCTAATGCGTCGGCTTCTGTGGAGTAGCCACCCTGACGGAGATAGAGAGCCTTTCCTGGAATCTCCTCAATCCGTGGACCTTCATGCAACTGTATTTCACCGAGTGGAATGCCGTTTGTATACTCTCGCCACAACCAACCCGTCGCACCGGGCTTTATGTGAATCCGGTAATGATGGGAACTTACTCTTTCAAAATTAGCCGAGGAATTCGGCCAGTAAATGCTCATCTCCCGAATCGTGCGATAGTTCTTTCCATCGTCAGACACTTGAACTAGACCGGACACATAAAGCATTCCATTATTCCAGGCGTCTAATGAAATACTGACTGCCTGTGCGGTAAAGGGTTCAGGAAAATCGATATTTACATATTGCCCCTGGACCTCAGAATTCTGCGGCACTACTGTAATTGTGCCGGGATTACCATCGAGTGCCTTCGAAAAATCAAGATCCTTTCGGTCCAGACCATACGTAAGCCTGGGAGAGCAATCCACCATCCGCTTGCTGTCGCCTGGCGGAATCGGAAACGCCAACACAGCAATATCGTTATAGTAGCCCTGGGTGGTTTTAGGCTGAGCCAGTGCAGTGCTTATTGTTTTCGGGCCTTCTACCGCTATCTCGTTCCATACCACTATTTGCATGGAGAGTTCAGGTGTGATCCAGGGTCCTCCTGAACCGCACCACCCTCCATCGTTATTCATATTGAATGACATTCCCAGCCGGGTCGCTTCACGCGTTGCGTGATCCATCAGCTCCCACCACTCTGAAGTCAAGGGGCGAACGGGTCCGGCCGGCTGAGCTACATCCACCTCCATATACAGCACACCCCGAATCCCGACTCGGTGCATGGCCTCTAGATCGCCAGTGATGGCTTCACGGGTAATATTGCCGTTATTTCCATACCAATAGGTCCATGGCCCCGCGTCTTCCGCAGGAGATTCAAATAGCCTTTCGAGGGATTCGCCCGTTCCCCGGTCCGCAGACTGAGCGTTGGGCAGGCCACTGCCTAGAAGAGGAATGAGCTTCATTCCACCCGCGCACAATGCAGACTTCGTAACAAACTTTCGTCTGGTGATTCGCATCATTCCTCTGATGTTGTTGCGGATGAAACCTTCCATCTGCTTAAATCGGCAATCATCACAAACCTGCTTTTTTGTCCTGGGTGGCCCCAGCCACAGAAGCCACATAGATCACAGATGAGCTATAAAGCCCCCGTCGACGACAAGCGAAGCGCCGTTAATATACGAAGCTTCTTCCGTAGCGAGAAAGCCAACAGCCGCGGCAACATCTTCAGGAGCGCCCAAACGGCCTACCGGAATCTTCTCAACGTAGCTCCTTTCAACCTCAACACCGGCCATAAATTGCGGCCTACTCAGATCAGTCAAGATGGCGCCGGGCATCACAGCGTTCACCGTGATCCCGTACGGACCAAGCGCGGTCGCAATTGACTTTACGAAGAGATTGACGCCAGCTTTGGTAGGACAATAGTGCGATTGAAATGTTGTGCCAGCGATGGCACCGATGGAGCTAATGCAAATAATCCGGCCCTTGATTTTCTGTTCCACCATCACACGAGCTGCTGCCTGGGAGCATAAGAAGGTCCCTTTCAGATTGACTGCAAAGACGTGATCCCAAACTTCCTCAGTTAAATCCAAAAACTCGGCAAACGGACAGATACCCGCATTATTCACAAGAATATCGATCCGGCCATACTGCTTTTGTGCGAAAAGTACCATCTCTTTGACTTCCCCGGACTGCGATACATCAGCCGGGTAAGCAATCGCGTCGGCACCAGCCGCTCGTAAAGTGCCAACCAACTCATCCGCAGCTCCAGAAAATGGACCGGAATCTGCTGCTCTCGAGAAGTTGACAATCACTTTTGCCCCTTCACGGGCAAACATCTCACTTATGCCACGGCCAATCCCACGCGAGCCTCCGGTGACAACGGCAACCTTTCCTCTGAATCTCACCTTTGTCCTCTCCCATTTTCATTTCGTGCTACTCGTGTGCAACCGTTTTAGCAAGTAAGCATAAATCCGCCACATACATTGATTGTCTGTGCGGTGATAAATGACGCTTCATCCGACGCAAGAAACGCGATTAGATTTGCGACATCTTCGACTGTACCAAGCCGCTTTAACGGAGTAGCATCGATCCATGCTTGTGTGAGTTGTTCTGGAGCCTTGCCGGTAATGCGCTCTAGTTCTATAAAGTTTCGTTCCCACATTCCTGTTAACACAACCGCGGGGCATACAGTGTTCACAGTAATCTGTTTGGCTCCATACGCAAGGGCCAATGACTCTGTCAGGCTCGCGACTGCGGCCTTCGCGGCTGCATAATGAGCGCCCATCGCGCGTCCCTTGCGGCCCGCATTTGAACCGATATTGATAATGCTTCCACCTGTACTACCATCCATGGCTTCCGCAGCGGCTACGCTCAGAAAGTGCATGGACCGCAAATCGACTTCCAGCACCTCATCCCATTCTTCAGGGGATATTTCGTTGATTCTGTTGAAATGGCACACGCCTGCAGAGTTGATTACGATGTCGAGCCGGCCCGTGAGCGTTAAGGCTTCCTCAACTACCTTCTTTGCCGCGAGCGCCGGGCGCAGATCTCTAATCAGGGCGTAATGCCCTCCGGGAAGCGCTTTCACAAGCTCGCGAGTCGGCTCCTCATCACGATCAACAGCAATGATTTGAGCCCCAGAAGCTGCTAACCTCATCGCTGTCGCTGTCCCGAGGCCGCCTCCGGCACCGGTGATGAGTGCAACTTTTCCGCTGAAGCCATATGGAATCACAGCGTCTTCTCCCATCCCGCAATTCCCTTAT
>JBEKEQ010000253.1:0-35662 GCA_050013735.1 Occallatibacter sp. | reverse complement strand
AATTGGAAGTTAAGACAATTCGCGAGCCGCTTAATTCGAATGTCCATGCGGCCGGAGAATAGTTGGGCGCTGCTGCAGGACGGTATTCGACTCGCCGCGCACCGCGTGAGTCGGAAACAGACGCTTTGTAGCCGCCCGTGGACTTTTCCGAACCGATGATGTTTGCACCGCGCCTCCCCTTGCCGAGGCCATCCACATTCAGAGTCACGAACTCCGGCGCGGTTGACGATAATGCGAGTTCAATGTGATTGGAACTGAACGGTATGTTTGAGTCTGAATCGACGCTGATTTCTGCACCAGCCCGGAGCGGGCGAATGAGCGTGATCGCTGTTGTTGCTCCAATCGCCTTCAACAAATTTCTTCGTTTGTACATGGTGTTCCCCTTTTTTGATGGCCGTCGGGACTTGTCACATGATGGCGCCAATTTGCCAGGGCACGAATTCGTTGTCACCGTAACCCAGTTGCTCGCTGCGGGTTGTCTGACCTGATGCGGTGGCGATCAACGAAGCAAAGATGCGTTTGCCCAGAGACTCAATCGTTTCGGCGCCGGTGACGATGGTCCCACAATCGATGTCCATGTCCTCTGACATGCGGCGAAACATCTCTGAATTGGTCGCAAGCTTCAGTGAAGGCGCTGGTTTGAAGCCCGACACCGATCCGCGCCCGGTGGTGAATGCGATCAGGTTTGCTCCGCCGGCCACCTGACCCGTGACTGCGACCGGGTCGTAGCCAGGCGTGTCCATGAAGACGAGCCCGCGTTCTGTGACCTTTTCGGCATACTCATAGACAGCGTTCAGCCGCGATGTTCCGCCCTTGGCGACTGCTCCAAGGGATTTCTCCAAAATCGTGGTAAGTCCGCCTTGCTTGTTTCCATGCGAGGGGTTGTTGTTCATTTCAGCATGGTTGCGGCTGGTGTAGTCGCGCCACCATTCAATGCGCTCCAGCAGTTTGTGCGCTACCGCAGGCGTCGCCGCCCGCCGAGTGAGCAAGTGTTCGGCTCCATAGATCTCAGGTGTTTCCGAGAGGATCACCGTCCCACCATGCTGCACCAGAAGATCGGCGGCGAATCCAAGACCGGGGTTGGCGGAGATGCCGGAATAGCCGTCCGATCCTCCGCATTCCAGCGCCAGAGCCAGATGCGTGGCAGATTGCCGGGTGCGCTTTATTGCGCCGACGGCCGGCATCATTTCTTCCACCGCGCAGATGCCCGCCTCGATGGTGCGGCGTGTGCCGCCGACTGCCTGGATTGTCATCGTGTGAAGCCGATCGGATTCGGTCAGCTGTTCACGTTCCAAAAGAGAAGGAATTTGATTGGATTCGCAGCCCAGTCCCACCATCAGCACGCCACCAACGTTGGGATGTGTGGCATATCCTGCGATGGTTCTAGTCAAATAGCGATACCCCTCCGTATTCGAGTTAAAGGCGCAGCCGCCCCCGTGAGTCAATGCGATCACACCAGCCACCCCCTGGAAGCGATCCATAACGCCGGGCATTGAGAAGTGCTGAGCGATTGCCTTGCACACCGTTGCCGAACAATTCACGGATGAAATGACGGCGATGTAATTCCGGGTACCCACGCGTCCATCGGGACGGGCATAACCCAGGAAGTTGGCTCGCTCGGCTTCGGGTACCATGATTGGCGCGACCGCGTCCGCGCCAATGGCGTAGTCGCGGGTGAATTCCCCGACAGTGAGGTTGTGCGTGTGCACATGCTGCCCCGGAGAAATGTCCTCGGTCGCGAAGCCGATGGTTTGGCCATACTTGGTCACCGGCTCTCCCCGGGCGATAGCAGCGATGGCGATCTTGTGCCCCCCGGGGATTTTGCCTTGGGGACGAATGCCTTGGATCTCCACCGTTAAAACTGGGTTGATCCGCTCTCGCACAACGGCGACATTATCGGCCGGGTTCAACTGGATCGGTGCCAAAGCGGTTTGCAGAGTGTCTGTCATTCGGCTTCCTTCGGCGCAAACATATTCGTCCTTTCGTGGTAAAGCCTGGTCATCACCTCGAAGGATGATTCGAGGTGAATCCGCATGGCCAACTCCGCCTGATCGGGCTTACCCGATCGAACAGCGGCAACAATCGCAGCATGCTGCTCGGTGACCATGGCAAGATGCCCCGGCACTGGCGCGGATAGCTGGCGCATCCGGTCCAGATGGACCTTCGCCACGTTGATGAATTTCCAAATCCGAGGCATCCCGCTCATTCTCGCGATGGTCGAGTGCAGAGCGTCGTCCTCGTCGAGATAGCGGTGGAGCTGTTTAGATTTCAAGAGTTTCCGCATCCGCATGAGTACCGCGTCCAGCCCCGCCCCCGCGGCGTAGGAGTAGCGCAACGTGGCGCGCCGCACGCTTTCGATCTCCAGCGCCCGCCGGATGATGAATCCTTCTTCCGCAACCTCAAAAGAGATGCGGCTGACGTAGGTTCTTGAATGCGGAACGACGTTAACCAGCCCTTCTTCCGCGAGGCGCTGGATAGCCTCTCGAATGGGAGTACGAGAGACTGAAAGCTGGGAGCAGATACTCTTTTCATCGATGGGCGCACCGGGCTCCATCTCCAGCATGATAATGGAGCGTCGAATCAACTCATATACCTGATCGGCCTTCTGCTGCGAGCCGTTCTTCATTTTCCGGCTTCTTTCTGCGATTATGTTCTCAACGATTTGACAGCTCATATATGGGGTGACATAACAAATATATAATGGCAACTGCCCTGCATGCTTCGGTTTTTCTGGAAGTAAGCCTGCCGGGCAGGGAAGAAATCCAATTCCGCGGGCGCCGCCACAACCGAATCAGGGAGACCGCTGTGAGCACGATTAATTACCTAACGCGCATTGAGTTCGGCGAGGGCGAAGTTGCTCGCCTGCCGGAGTTTCTAGCGGCGCTCGGCGTGAAACGTCCGTTGATAGCGACCGACAAAGGGCTGGTGGCCTCCGGTCTGGTTGACAAGGTGCGCGACCTGGTTGGTGACGGGGTTGTAATTTTCGACGAGACGCCCGCCAATCCCACCGAAGAGGCGGTGAATATCGCCTACGCTTTGTACAAAGCCGGCGGGTGCGACGGAATCGTCGGGCTCGGGGGTGGGTCGTCTCTCGACCTGGCGAAGGCCGTGCGGCTCTTGACCGGCCATTCGGGACCATTGGAGCAATATACCGCGATCGCCGGCGGCGTAGCACGGATTCACGGGAAGATCTGCCCGCTTATCGCCGTGCCTACAACGTCGGGCACGGGGTCCGAGGTTGGGCGCGCGGCTGTCATCATCACCGCCGACGGTCGCAAACTCGGGATTCTGTCGGGCTTCATGTTGCCGACCATCGCCCTTTGTGACCCCGAACTGACGTATGGGCTGCCTTCGCGACTGACTGCGGCAACTGGGATGGACGGCATCTCGCATTGCCTAGAGACTTTTATGGCGCCGTCCTTCAATCCGCCGGCTGAAGCGATCGCTCTTCACGGGCTGGACTGTGGCTTGTCGTCCATTGAGGTGGCCGTGGCGGACGGGAGCAACGTCTTCGCGCGACGGAACATGATGGTCTGCGCCTTGGAGGGCGCGATGGCCTTTCAGAAGGGGCTGGGCGCAGTTCATTCGCTCACCCATCCCCTGGGCGCGATCCGCGAGTTGAACCTGCATCATGGGACGCTGAATGCCGTGTTGATGCCGGCTGTCCTGCGCTTCAATCGCGAGGCGATCGGGGAGAAATGGGAGGTCCTTGCCAGCCGCATGGGAGGGGTTCCCGATCAGGTGATTGAGGCGCTGAATCAGCGCATCGGAATGCCCTCGGGCCTGCGCGCCATGGGCGTGACCGAGCCGATGATGGAGGCAATTTCGCACGCGGCATTGCTTGACCATTGTCATGCCACCAATCCGCGGCGGGCCACGCAAGAAAAATATCTTGAGATCATGCACGCCGCCGCGTAGGAAGACGGCCTGCGTCGAATCAGGGACACGCAACACACTTGAGTTCCGTGGAAGAAAATGAAATGAGCTTAAACGTCACTTCGCGCCGCAAGATCGCTTCGACAGGATTGGAGGTCACGGCGCTGGGGTATGGTTCGTGTCCCTTGAGTGGTCTTTATTGCGATGTGCCCACCGCCCAGGCGCTGGATGTTCTATCGACGGCCTGGGATCTGGGCATCCGCTATTTCGACACCGCACCTTTCTATGGAAATGGCCGGGTCGAACACCTGATTGGTCAAATTCTGCGCGAGCGGGAAGGAAGTTATGTACTTTCCTCCAAGGTCGGCCGCTTGATGACGACCGAGCGCGCCGGTCGTAAGCTGCCTCCCGAACCGCCGAAAAGCCCGCTTGCTCCAATTTGGTGGAACAACTTGCCGTTCCGAGAGATTTTCGACTACAGCTATGACGGCGTGATGCGCAGCTTTGACGATAGTCAGCAGCGCCTGGGCATGCCGCGGATCGACATGCTCTATGTCCATGACATCGGGCGCGTGACCCATGCCGACTTGCACGACCTTCACTGGAGAGCGCTCACCAGCGGAGGTGGCTTCCGTGCCCTCCAGGAGTTGAAAGCGGCCGGCAATATTCGAGGTTTCGGCCTTGGCGTGAACGAGTGGGAGGTGATTCGCGATGCGCTTGAAGAGACCGACTTGGATTGCTGCATGCTTGCCGGGCGCTATAGCCTTCTCGACAGGAGCGCAGAAACATTCTTCCCGCTCGCACAGCGCCGTAACGTGGCACTGGCCATCGGCGGCGTCTATAATTCGGGTATTCTTGCGGCCCCGAAAAGGGGCAGGAAGATATTCAACTACGCCGACGCCGGTCCGGAAATCGTAACGAGGGTTGAGGCGCTGCGTGCGGTCTGCGACGACTACAATGTACCGTTGGCTGCCGCAGCAATCAGCTTTCCCATGCGCCATCCGGCAGTCACCTGCGTGGTCATCGGCGCGAATACGCCTCCGCAGCTGCGCCAGAACGTAGACTGGTTCAATGCCGGCCTGCCTGAAGCTATCTGGGCTGACATCGATCATGCGCTCAACAAAGCACAAACTGAACTTCGGAGAACAACATGCTGAAATCCATCAATCCGCTGCTAACGGGGGATCTTCTCGCGATCTTGTGTGACATGGGCCATGGCGATGAGATCGTCATCTCTGATGCAAATTTTCCCGCAGCGACCATAGGTCGGCGCCTCATCCGGCTGCCGGGTATCAGTGCGACCGATACACTTGCAGCCGTGTTGTCAGTGATTCCTCTCGATGATTTCGTGGATCATCCCGCTGCTGCGATGGACGCTCCCGGCCAGCGCCCTGCGATCTACCCTGAGTTCGAATCCGCTATTAAGCAAGCCGAAGGCCGCGCCATTGCTCTGGACCCCGTCGAACGTTTTGCCTTCTACGATCGAGCCAAGGCAGCCTTTGCCGTGATTGCCACTGGAGAGCGGCGGCTCTACGCGAACATCATTCTGAGAAAAGGCGTGATACGCGCCTGAAGGTACTAAAAGAGGAAACTCAATGCTCGACGCGCGCAAGCATTTCTGCCGGCTGGAGTCGAGACGCCCCTGACACGGCGAGACGAGCGGTTGATTGCCGCGCTCTGAATTACAACAGAACAGACTTCCCTATGAGACGGAGAAATGAATCGATGAACCCAGTTCCTACGGCTCAGAGCGGCTTCATCAAAGGATGGCGCGAAATAACGCGGCGGTACTTTCTCCGATCGGGATTTGCCTTTGGGATCGCGCTGGGCGCGTTTCCGCAATTGAAGCTGGATAAAGAGCTCGCGTCATCTGACGGCAGTCTCCTGAAGGTGAAGAATTCCTCAGAGAACAACATGCTGAAATCCATCAATCCCTTGCTAACGGGTGATCTCCTCGCGATTTTGTCTGACATGGGGCATGGAGATGAGATCGTGATCTCAGACGCAAATTTTCCTACGGCGAGCATAGCGCGGCGCCTGATCTGGCTGCCAGGCATCAGTGCAACCGATGCGCTTGCGGCGGTGTTGTCTGTAGTTTCGCTCGATGACTTCCTCGATCGCCCCGCCGCTGCCATGAACGCTCCCGGCCAGCGCCCCGCGATCTATCCCGAGTTCGAAGCCGCGATCAAGCAGGCCGAGGGCCGCGCCATTGCTCTGGAACCTGTGGAACGTTTTGCCTTCTACGACCGAACCAAGGCAGCCTATGCCGTGATCGCCACCGGAGAGCGGCGGCTCTACGCGAACATCATCCTGAGAAAAGGCGTGATACGCGCCTGAGGGCACGAAAAGAGGAATCGCGATGCTCGACGCGCATCAGCATTTTTGGAAAGTCGATCGAGGTGATTACAGTTGGATGACGCCCGATCTCAAGCTCTTGTACCGGGATTTCGGACCTGGCGATCTTTCGCCGCTTCTTGAGCAGGCTGGGATCAGGCAGACAGTGCTGATTCAGGCGGCTGAGACCGAGGCCGAAACCGAATTCCTTCTGGAAATTGCGGCGCGGACGGATTTTGTGGCGGGTGTCGTCGGTTGGGTTGATATGCTAAGGGACGATCTTCCCGCACGACTGGCTCATTATGCATCGCAGCCAAAGTGGGTTGGCCTAAGGCCGATGCTGCAAGAGCACGATCCGTCCATGATCATGGATCCTCGCTTTCGAGCCGCGCTGGCTGAGGTCGCTCGTCATCGCATTCCCCTCGATATTCTCATCTATCCTCAACATCTTTCTGAAATGACCAAGGCGGTCCAGGCAACACCGGGACTGCACGCGATCCTCGATCATATTGCGAAACCGGATATGGCCCGTCCAATGGACGCAAAATGGCGCAGCGAGATCGAGGCGCTGGCGGCCGTTCCGGGAGTGTATTGCAAAATCTCTGGTCTTGTGACCGAAGCAGGGACCGACTGGAGCATCGACCGCATCCGGCCCTTTGTCGAATTTGTCGCACATGCCTTTGGTCCTGACCGCCTGGTTTTCGGTTCGGACTGGCCGGTCTGTACGCTCGCGGCGTCGTATGCGCAGGTGCTCGAAGTTGCGCTAAGTATCCTGGGAATCCTTTATGGGCAGGAGCAGATGCGGGCGATCATGGAGACGAACGGCCAACGCTTTTACCGGCTGGAGTCGCGATGAACCCTCACCCCGCACGGCAAGCTCTCGATAGCTTGGAATTGGATTGGAACAGATCAGACCTGCCCGCCAAAACCTGCGCACGATTCGGATCGGCATGAATGGAATCGAAGAGCTGGTGAGTCCGCTGACGTAAATTCGGCATTGTCAAAGAGAGAGGTCGCAATGGAGACGGCATCAGAGATAGCAAAGGTTTGGATCGGTGGGGCATGGCAGAATGCGGATGCGGCGTCGGTTTTCCAGGCGGAGAATCCGTCGACCGGCGAGAAGCTGGCACGGGTCTTCCCCGTAAGCCGGTGGAGTGACTGTGAGAAAGCGCTGGCTGCCGCGGCAAACGCCGCGCGAGAGATGGAAGAGGCAGCGCCGGAGAGCATTGCGGGGTTTCTGGAGGCTTATGCCGACAGATTGGCTTCTGCGGCCGACACACTGACGAGAGCGGCGAAGGAAGAGACGGGACTGCCGATTGCACCTCGATTGAAGGATGTGGAACTGCCTCGAACCATCGATCAGCTCCGCCAGGCGGCGATGGCGGCGCGTGAAGGGACATGGCGCAGGGCGATGGTCGACAGGCAGCCGAATATCCGATCGTGCCTGGCGCCGATCGGACCAGTTGTAATCTTCGGGCCGAACAATTTTCCCTTTGCATTTAACGCGGTGAGCGGCGGCGATTTCGCAGCGGCGATTGTGGCCGGGAATCCGGTCATTGCCAAGGCACATCCACTGCACCCGTATACATCGCAGTTGTTGGCACAAGAAGCGATGGAAGCGCTCAAGGGATCGGGGCTGCCAAAGGCTGCGGTGCAAATGCTCTATCACCTGGATTCTGACACGGGCCTGAGATTGGTGAGCGATCGCCGCGTGGGAGCGATTGCCTTCACCGGCAGCAAAGGGGGTGGTCTTGCGCTGAAGCGAGCAGCCGATGCTGCGGGGCGGCCGATTTATCTAGAGATGTCGAGTGTGAACCCGGTGGTCTTCCTTCCGGAAGGGATGAAGGAAAGCGCGAGCCTGTGGGCACGGGAACTGGCGGAAAGCTGTACGGTGGGTTCGGGGCAATTCTGCACGAGGCCAAATCTGGTCTTTGTGCCGGAAGGTCAAGCAACAGAGGAATTTCTGCAAGAGCTGCGAGCGACATTTGAAAGCAAGGAGCCGCATGCAATGCTCTCGTCGTCAACACGGGATCGCCTAAGCGAGTCGATCAACGCACTGCGAAAGGCGGGTGCAGACGTCGTAACCGGAGGGAAGCCTCTTACCGGACCGGGGTATCGCTATGCGAACACGCTGCTGCGGGTATCGGGAGAGGCCTATCTTAATCACCCCGAGGAGTTCCAGCGGGAAGCCTTCGGTAACGAGGTGCTGGCGGTTACGGTCAAAAATGAAAAAGATTTGTTGCAGTCGCTGGAGCATCTCGAAGGGAATCTGACGGCCAGCATCTACTCGTCGACAAATGGAGGCGACGAGGAGTTGAATAAGCGGGTAGCGCCAGTGCTGCGGCGCAAGTCAGGACGTTTGCTCAACGACAAAATGCCGACAGGCGTGGCGGTGAGCCCGGCGATGAACCACGGTGGCCCATATCCCGCGACCGGACATCCCGGATTTACGGCGGTGGGAATTCCAGCGTCGATTGCGCGGTTCACGGCGCTACAGTGCTACGACAATGTGCGCGAGGAACGGCTGCCGCGTTTCTTGAAGACGACCAAGTGAGGGGACCTCAGATAGGAGTTCCTTGGGGACCAGACGCCTTTAGACAAGATCCCAAACGCGGACTCCGCCGGAACTGCCGCAACCGGAGCGCGGATGGGCCGATGTTCTTCAAATGATTGCTTCCTTCGCCGTGACCGTATTGAAATTTGTCACAGCGTTGGCCGGATCAAGCGCACTTTGTAGGATCAACCAAAAAGCACCCAGGGGGAGAGCATTTTGAAGACAATCGAGCAAATCGCACGGAAGGACCGGTTTGCCGGCTGCTCGGTGCTGGTGACGGGCGCCGGCAGTGGGATCGGCGCAGCCACCGCACGGCAGTTTCTTGCCGAAGGCGCTCGCGTAACAGCGATCGACGTGACGCAAGAGAGCTTGGAGCGGCAGCAGAAGATGCTGGGCGAGCTCGCCGAGCGATACCACCCGCTGGTCGGCGACGTGACCGACCGCAAATCCTATGACCGCTTTGTCGAGATCGCGGTGGATGCAAACCGAGCGCTGCACGTCTTGGTGAACAATGCCGCGGTATTCCTGCTCGCCGGAGTCGATGCCACCGACCTTCAATGGCAGCGCACAATGGATGTCAACGTAATGGGGCCGGCGTTGCTGACTGCACGCGCGGTTGACGCGCTCGCCCGCAGCGGGCGTGGCTCGATCGTTAATATCGCCAGCGTTTCCGCCTACGAAGGCCAGCCGAATCGCTGGACCTACAACGCTTCGAAAGGCGCGATCATAGCGATGACCAAATGCCAAGCGCTCGATCTCGCGCCGCGTGGAATCCGCGCGAATTCGATCAGTCCGGGCTACGTCTGGACCGATGTGGTTGACCGTGCGGCCGGTGGGGATCGCGTCAAATGGGATCCGATCTTCGGAGCAGCCTGTCCAATGCGCCGCTGCTCCGATCCATACGAGATCGCGACCGTGGTTGCGTTTCTCGCCTCAGAGGAGGCGTCGTACATCACAGGCGCCGATCTTATCGTCGACGGTGGCCTGACTGCAATGACACCGGATGGGCTCACGCATTATGTATTCGGCTGATAGGGCGGTCTGCCAATCCAGGGGGCAAGTTTCAACCGCTTACCGCCGGCCTTCATTTTCGTAACGCCAACTTGCTGTGCACTCAAACGTCCTCTGCCCAGCGCGGAGGCCGTTGCTGCATACGGCTGCCTACATCACTTGCCAATAAGCGCGCTGTAAACCAGCGTTCGCATCTTCGCTACCGCTTCCGCTGCGGCAGGAGCGCTCAAATGCTGTGTCATGGCAATCACGACGATGTCCTCTTTCGGATCGATCCAGAAGCTGGTGGTCGCCGCTCCGCCCCAGAACAGCCCGCCATCGCTGCCCAGTGTTGCGGCTGCCGCCTGGTTTTCAACGACGGCAAATCCCAGACCGAAACCTGTACCCTTTTCAAAATCCGGAATCCCCGCTGGCGCCAGGTGGTCCTGACCCATAAAGTGGACCGTCCGCGGGCTGAGGATGCGCACACCATTCAGTTCGCCGCCATTTAGAATCATCTGAGCAAAACGCCAATAGTCTTCCGCCGTGGCGACAAGTCCGTAGCTGCCGCCCTTGCGCTTGTGATTCACGGTATAGCTATTCACTGACCAGGGCTGGAAGAGCGGAACTTCGCTGTCGGGATGCCCATGAATTTCGTCGAGCGGCGTCAGTTTGCCATTCTTCGTCCAGTAGACCGTCGCTAGCCGATCCGCCTTGTCCGGGCCGAGCCAGAAGCTCGCGTCTTTCATCCCCAGGGGATCGAAGATGCGCTTTTGCAAGTACTCGTCGAACGGCACCCCCGAAAGTACTTCCACCAGCCGCGCCTGGACATCCGGCCCAACGCTGTAATTAAATTTGGTTCCCGGCTGATAGCGTAGCGGAATCTTCGCCAGCCTCTTCATCATCTCGTCCAGAGTCAGGTCCACAGCGAGCAAATCGGCCTTCGTATACTGTTCATCGAATTTGTCGCCCGCCAAACCGTGCGTGAAACCAGCCGTATGCCGCATGATGTCGTGAATGGTGGGCGGATGCTCAGGCGCAACTGTCTCGTCGAGCGGCCCGTCTGGTGCGCGCAGCACTCGCAGGTTAGCGAACTCCGGCAGATACTTCGAAATGGGGTCATCGATCTGAAAGCGCCCCTCCTCATAGAGCGTCATCAGAGCGGTCGATGTGATCGCCTTGGTCATCGAATACTCGCGGAAAATCGTGTCCTTCTGCATCCTGGTGTGTTTTTCCAGGTCGGCATAGCCGAGCGCACTGAAGTGAACAATCTTGCCGTGGCGCGAAACCATCGTGACGATGCCCGCCAAGTCGCCGTGATCGATCTTTTCTGAGTAGAACTTGTCGAGGTACGCGAGACGCTCGGACGAAAAGCCCTCGTCCTCGGGCCGCGCGGTAGGCACGCCCTGTGCAATTGCGTTCGCGGCCGCCACAGCCAAAGCAAGAACAATCAGATGTGTCCGCCAGATTCTTGCCATCTTCGACCCTCCGTTGTGTTCATGATTGGCCATTTTGCTTGTCCGGCTACCGGAGAATATATCGCCGAGTGCCGGCCACGCTACCTTTTTCGCATTCCCTCCATGGCCAGGTCGCGTGATAGTTTAAGTGAGGCCGAGAGTTACAGTGCCGTTACATTCGCATGCTCCGGGGGAATGATCGAATGGCGAGAATTGTTCAAATTGATTTCATGATGGTCGACCTGAAGCCAAAGGTGAAGCGTGTTGACGCAATCCAGAGCTTCGTGAGCCAGGAGACTCCCCTTGTCCGGATCATCGATTCGGACGGAGCTGCCGGTTGTGGCTACGGCTACACCATCGGCACGGGTGGCAAGGGCATCATGTCGCTGATCGAGCAAACATTGGCGCCGCAGCTCATCGGCCGGGACGCGGATGAGATCGAGGCAATTTGGCGCGCCATGCTCTTCACCACCCATGCCACTACGGTTGGGCCGATAACCTGCATTGCCATGGCAGCGATCGATATCGCCCTTTGGGATCTTCGTTGCCGGCGCGCAAAGCTTCCGCTTTACAAGCTCGCGGGCGGCGCGCAGCGATCGGTGCCTCTTTACACGACTGAGGGTGGCTGGCTTCACATGGATACCCCCGCTCTGGTGGAAGATGCGCTTGCGGCCAAGGAGCGCGGCTTTGGCGGATCAAAGCTCAAAATAGGCCGCCCGCCACACGAGGATGTTGCCCGCATCGCAGCTGTCCGCGACGCGGTGGGGTACGACTTTGAAATTCTTACCGATGCAAACCAGGCGTTTACGGTTGACGAGGCGCTTCGCCGTGCCAGGCTTTACGAGCCTTTGGATATCGGCTGGATCGAGGAGCCGCTGCCCGCAGACGACGTCGACGGCCATGTACGGTTGTCGAATGCAACGACGATCCCGGTTGCGGTCGGAGAAAGCATCTATAGCGCTTCTCATTTCCGAGACTATCTGCAACGGCGAGCATGCTCAGTCGTTCAGGTGGACGTCGCGCGAATTGGCGGAATCACGCCATGGCTCAAGGTAGCGCATATGGCAGAGTGTTATAACGTCGCTGTCGCGCCGCATTTCTTGATGGAATTGCACGTATCTCTTTGCGCGGCGGTCCCGAACGCTCGCTGGGTCGAATACATACCTCAACTCGACCCCATCACAACCGAAGTAATGAAGATTGAGGATGGACGAGCGGTTCCAAGTGACGAGCCAGGAATTGGGATTGCGTGGGACTTCGAAGCAATCGAGCGTATGGCTGTCGTGTCCGGCTGCGTCCGAGGCAACCAATAGTGCCCGGTCTGCCGGTGGCCAACGAATTCCGGAACCCTCGGATTGTTAACCAGACCTTTGCCCATGGAATGCGCAAAAGGCAGCTCGTCTTCACTTTGTTTCTTCAGTCTCATATCTACGCAACGTTTGTTGACCATCCAAAACTAGACCTCCCGTCAGCGATTGCCGAGAAGTACCTTTTAAACATGCGATTTGTCTGTTGACCGGGAGAGAAAGAAGTGCTAAGTTAAACAACCATGGCATTAGATCGTCAACATTAGTTGCATTTCCCAATCCTGTCTATGGACTGCCTTCGCATTCATGTGAAGCCATCATCTTCTCTCTGGACAGGTTCAATGCGGTTGTTGAGAAAGCTGAGAACTCAGCAGGAGGCCGTGACGCGAATGAACCTACGCAGGTTTGCGACGATTGCCCTCTTTTGCACTTAGGTAGAGCTGCTCTTTTCGCAAGGCAGCTTTGCAGGGACCATGCGCGGAACCGTCATAGGCTGTTCCGATGTTCTCGTACCGAGTGTCTAATTCGGCGTTATCAACACCCTCACCAGTATTGCGACAAGTGTGAAAACCCGACCAATCAGTAACGGAGCGAGATGCAGATGGAGCGGAAATACGCAGTCATTCTCGGAAACCTGGGAAATACGAGAGATCGCTTTTGCAATGGCTACAAAGACAATCCTCCCGTGTTGGAGATGCTGAAGCAGGCGGCGAAGATACCGCATGTTTCAGGCATCGAACTGGTCGGTACCTGGGATATCCGTCCTGACAATGTGAAGCAGATGCGGCATGCATTCAAAGACCTGGGCATGGAGTGCGTCTCGCTCATTCCCGATCTCTTCGGGGATAAGATCTATTCCAAAGGAAGCCTTTCAAGCTCCGATGCCGCGATTCGAATACGGGCAGTGGATCACGTTCGCTCAATGTGTGACGCCGGCGCAGAACTGGGTTGTCAGCTGATTAATTTGTGGCCAGGCCAGGATGGCTACGATTATCTGCTGAGCGCGGACTATGAAACCGAACGGGCATGGTTATGCGAATCGGTGTCGAACCTCGCCAAATTATACCCCGACATGAAGTTCTCTTTGGAGTACAAGCCCAAGGAGCCGCGCACACATAGCTATATGGCCCGCATGGCAGACACGCTGCTTCTCGCTATCGAGACGGGAGCGCCAAACGTAGGCGTGACCATCGACACCGGCCACGCTTTCGTCGCGGGTGAAATCGTAGGAGAGTCGATCGTGTTAGCTAAGAGGGCCGGTGATCGTCTTTTCCATATGCACTTCAACGACAACCATATGACCACCGATGACGACATGATCGTGGGAACCGTGCATAGCGTTGTGTATCTGGAAACACTCTATTGGCTTGATCGTTGCGGTTACCACGGATGGCTCTCGATGGATCAATACCCTTATCGCGAAGATGCTGCTGAAGCGATTGGCGAGAGCATCCTCTGGCTCCGTCAATTCGACGAAATTCTGGAACAAAACCGCGAGGCAATCAACACGCTGGTCCAGCGGCAAGATCCAGTTTCCACATCTCGCTTCTTGCGTTCTGTTCTTGCTCCTGTCGGGCAGTCACAGGGGCAGTCGAGACTTCTCGAATCGCTTTCGTGAGGGATTATGGATCGGCGGGATTTCTTGAAGACGGCCACGACGGCAGTGGGTGTTGCCGCTACAGAGCAACTGATCACCCCTTTGCTGCGTTCGGATGATGCGCGGCAAGAGAGTCAACGTCCGAAAGATCAAGGAGTCGATGCGTCAATCGCGGTCAAGGATCTCTGTTGTGAATCCACGGTGAATCCGCTGGGTATTGATGCGGCAACGCCGACGCTGAGGTGGTTTTTAGCCTCAAGCGAAAAAGGACAAAAGCAAACGGCTTACCAGATCCTGGTTGCAAGTGACGAAGCCAAACTGCGGAATGAGCAACCCGATATTTGGGACTCAGGGAGGGTGGACTCCGATCAATCAACTCAGGTGGCATACGGCGGCCCGACACTTTTGTCGCGGCGGCGTTATTTCTGGAAGGTTCGTGCCTGGGACGAGGACGGCGCAGCCAGTTCGTACAGCGAGGCTGCGTGGTGGGAGATGGCACTCCTGTCACCGCAGGATTGGAAGGCCGAATGGGTCGGGTTCCTGGCAGGGTGGCCCGGACGAGCACACTATTTTCGTTGCAATTTCACCAGCAAAAAAACTGTCGGGCGGGCACGTATCTACGTCAGCGGGCTTGGCTATTACGAGTTGAGCCTCAATGGTTCTAAGGTGGGTGATCATGTGCTCGATCCGGGAGTTACCAACTACGCAAAGCGAATCCTTTACTCGACATATGACGTAACCAACAAGCTGAATGATGGATCGAACACGATTGGTGTCATCGTAGGCAATGGGTGGTATGGCGTACCGCGGCTAATCTTGCAGTGCGAAATCACTTATGCAGACGGCTCCATCGACACCGTCTATACCCACCAGGGATACTACCAGGACCCCGGCGGACGGTGGCTCGTCACGAGTGGTCCGATTCTCGAAAACAGTACTTACAGCGGGGAAACATACGATGCGCGCCTCGAGAAAGATGGCTGGGATACCCCCATCGATTCTTCAGTGCTGTTTAGCACGCCGCTCGATAGAACCGAGGGCTGGGCAGGCATTCACAGTGTGCCTCTTCCAGGGGGAGCGATGGCCGCGCAGGCTGTGAACCCGATAAAGATTGTCGATTCACTTCGCCCGAGAAGCATGAGTGAACCAAGGCCAGGCGTCTTTGTTTTTGATATCGGTCAGAATATGGCTGGTTGGGCTCACGTCCAGGTTAGTGGAGCGCGGGGAACACGGGTGGTGCTGAAATTCGGCGAAACGTTGTTGGAGGATGGAACGATCGACCAGACCAACCTGTTCACGGCGGCCGCTACGGATGTGTATATCCTCAAGGGAAAAGGCACAGAATCATGGGAACCGCGCTTTACCTATCACGGGTTTCGTTTTGTCCAGCTTGAGGGCTTTCCTGGAAAGCCGAGTCTCGATACTCTTACGGCGAAGGTCGTACGCTCTTCAGTAGAGCCGTCCGGAACGATTGAGACCAGCAATGACCTGATCAATCGGATTCAGAAAATGATCCTGTGGACGGAAGCAAGCAATCTTTATAGCATTCCGACGGACTGCCCACAACGAAGCGAGAGAATGGGCTGGATGAACGACCTCACCGTGCGTGCGGAAGAGGCGATCTACAACTTCGACATGTCGCGCTTCTATCCAAAATTCCTTAATGACATTAACGATACGCAAAGGGTCGATGGCGCCATATCTGACACGGTGCCCTTTGGTTGGGGGCAGCGCCCGGCCGATCCTGTTTCAACCAGTTACCTCTTGCTGGGCTGGTTCGCCTACCAGCACTATAACGACACCCGCGTACTTGCCGAGCACTTCGACGGATTCAAAGCGTGGACGGACTTTCTTCATAGCAAAACCAAAGATAACATCGTGACCTATGGATATTATGGGGATTGGTCGCCGCCCAGGGCATTTGCGATGCCCGGACCAGGGTCCAACCCCATATCGAAAGATACTCCTCTCGAGTTTATGTCGACGGGGTATCTCTACTATGACGCATGGTTAATTTCACACATGGCGCAAGCGTTGGGCAAAACTGAAGACAAGGCCAAGTATACGGAGATGGCTCAACAAGTGGCTGCGTCATTCAATAGCAGGTACTGGAATGAGAGTGCAGGGGGATATGGCTCTAACAATGAGGCCATGGATTCTTTTGCGCTTTTTCTCGGCATAGTGCCGGAAGACAAAATCCAGCGAGTGGTTGCGAGCCTGGTGAAAGCAGTCCACGACAATGGGGATCATTTGTCAACCGGAAATCTGTGTACGAAGTACGTAATGGAAGCACTGACAAAGTACGGACATGGCGATCTCGCATTTAAGATTGCGACGCAAGAGACGTATCCGAGTTGGGGATATATGTTGGCGAATGGCGCGACCACGCTGTGGGAACGTTGGGAGTCGCTCACCGGACCCGGCATGAACTCACACAACCACCCGATGATGGGATCGGTAAGTGCATGGTTCCACAAATACCTCGGAGGCATTAATCCAGATCCAGATATGCCAGGCTTCAAGCACATAATAATTCGTCCCTATCCGCTGGGAGATTTGAGATGGGTGCGTGCCGAATACAAGTCCTCATACGGGTTGATTCGCAGTTCCTGGAGCAAAGATAACGACCTCTTCATATTGAGGCTCACAGTCCCGGTTAACACAACAGCCAAAGTCTACATTCCAGCGCGAGACGGGGCGAGCATCACCCTGAACAGAAAGCAGGCAGCAATGTTGGAGGGCGTCAAATTGCTCGGAAGGCAAGAAGGAACAAGCGTTTTTGAGGTTGGTTCAGGAGACTACGAATTCGCAGCGAAGTGATTGATTTCAGAAAGTACGCATTGGTGCTCTTGCGTGAGGACATCAACTGCGCCAGAGAGGGGTTAGATCACAGATCGGGAATTGCCTGTGCGGACTTCATAGCTCATTTGCGATCTGGTTTTTTTGCTCGCTGAGGGGATTGCGACATAAACGCACGCTTGTGTGAGCATTCGAGTGTGGCTCAACACTTGGAATTGTTTCCAGATCATGCGCCGCCCAAAAGTGGTCAGGTTTCTTTACACCCGCTCCAACCAGAATTAGAATCGCATCCCAAAAGGAGAGTTTGACAAATTGCCTATGCAGACCTCGCACTTATTGAACAATGTTGTCCTGATCACGGGCGGGGCTGGAGGGCTCGGTAGGGCCGTGTCTCATCGCCTGGCGACATCGGGCGCTCATGTTGTCGTTGCGGACGTGAATCAAGCCGCCGCCGATGAGATTGCGGAAGAAGTCAGTGGCATGGGGATCCATTGCGACTTGCAGTCAAGCCTTTCGGTGGATCAATGCATTGAAACGACAATGAAACGCTACGGTCAGATTGACGCACTGATCAACTGTGGAGCTATTCACCTTCAAAAGCGGATCGTCGACATCACCGATGATGAGTTTGAATCGATCATCAAGGTGAATCTGACTGGGGCTTTTTTTGCATGTCGAGCCGCCGCGCGAGTTATGAGCCAACTCGACCGCGGTGGCAGGATCATCAATATCGTGACGCCATTATTTGCCAATCCGCTATCTGCTCCATACATGGCGTCCAAATATGGGCTGTGGGGATTTACCGGCTGTCTTGCGATGGAGTTGGCCAAATTCCAAATTACTGTCAATGCCATTGCACCCGGGGTAATACGTGGAACGGGAATGGAGAAATGGTTTATTGAAAAGGCGCGCCTCTCTGGCATAAGCCAGGAACAGTTTGACAAAGCAGTTGAAGACAGTATTCCCTTGGGTCGGACGAGTAGTCCCGACGATGTCGCTGGCGTCATCGATTTTCTTTGCAGCGACGCGGCGCGCTACATAACTTGTGAACTGATCCACGTCACGGGCGGTTGGAAAGGTTACTCGCAGCACTTAGGTTAAGCATGACACACAGATTTAGGCTTGGAATTCAGGGACTTTTTTTCCAGTATTACTCTGGCATGCCACCTGGATTCCGGCGGCACAAAGAACTGTGGTATCAGGAGGTCCTTGGGTTACTCAGGGAACACTTTGAAGTGATCGACGGGGGCTTAGTGGACTGTGTTTCAGGCGCCCGCGAGTCTGCGGGCCGGCTGGCGGCAGAGAACATCGATGTATTGTTGCTCATTCCGATGATGGCAGTGAAGGCCGAAGTTGGCGTGGAATCAAGTCGCATTGCTGGTGTGCCAGTGGTCGTCTGGAATGCCCACGAATCGAAGTATCTGCCAGAAGAATACGACGCAGCAGCACTGGTAAGACACAGCGGAAATGTGGGAACGCTGGCTCTAACGAATGCTCTCCTGCGTGAAGGGCGACGATTTCTCTTGATTACAGGTCATTGGCAGGATAGCGGCGTCCGGGCCCAGATCGTGGAGCAACTGCGCTCTGCCGGAGTTGCAACTTCCTTGGGCCGAATTCAGTTGGGAATCATTGGGGAGCCATTTGAAGGCATGCTGGACGTGAGCCTCGATGACGATGTTCTCTCACACAACGGTCTAAACAAGGCCACGTCGATTTCCGTTTCTGTGCTTCAGAAGACTTTTGCTGAAATTTCGGACGAGGCGCTGTCGAATGAAGTCAGTTGCATGAAGAAGGAATTCTCGTGCGATCAGGTTACCGACGATGCTTTGCGAGAGTCGGGGCGACTTGCCCTCGCCCTTGAGAATGTTGTCGAATCCAACCAGCTGGCCGGCGGCGCCGTGAACTGTCACTGTGCAGGCTGGCGAGACGATCCAAGATTGGGTGTTCTCGGTTGCTATGCGGTATCGCGACTCACCTCGCGTGGTGTTCCTTTTGCATGTACTGGAGATTTGAGTACAGGCTTGGCAATGGTCATCGCCGAGCGCTTGAGCGGGACCGCATTTTATTGCGAGATTGACTTGTTGGATTACGCCAACAACGAGGCCCTGTTGTCCAATTCTGGAGAAATGGACTATAGATATTCTGCTGTGGACAGGGAAGAGTTAGCCCCTCATTCGTTCTACTCTGCGGCTGCTGGCGTATCTGTCGTCAGCAACGGGACGCTCAGGAGTGGGCCGGCAACTTTGCTGGCTCTTACGCCCCTGCCTAATAAGCGGATCCGTTTGATCGCGGCTTCGGGGCGAGTGCTCGATAAGAGAGCGAAGGCTCTTACAATTTCCAACTGTGTCTTTAAGTTCGATAGAGAGCCAATCAATGTCGCTTTCGATGAGTGGTGCATGGCAGGTGCAAATCATCATGCGGTATTGATGGAAGGATGCCATTTAAGGGCGTTGATGCAAATCGCGGAACTGCGAGAGTGGGAGTTCATTGCTGTAGCGCAGAAATGCGGACCCGTATGAAGGCGGCACGACTGAATGGCTTCGATGAGGCTCTTTCGATCGAAGAGCTCCCGATTCCCAAGCCGGGGCCGCGAGAGGTTGTTGTTGCCGTTGAAGCCTGCGGAGTCTGCGGATCAGATTTGACCATAATCCATGGGGGTCTAAAGACCACTTTGCCCCGCACGCTGGGCCACGAGATTGCGGGCACAGTTGCTGAAGTCGGCGCGGGCTGCAAAAGCGCGACAGTTGGAATGCGGGTTGTGGTTTACATAGCCCTAGGCTGCGGCGACTGCAAACCATGCAGCGCTGGCGAAGTGTTCTGTTGCATCAGAGGTGCGCAGCGGATTGGGGTTACGCAGGATGGGGGATTTGCTGAGTACGTGTTGGTGCCGGAAACCAATATTATTCCTCTTCCCGCCTCTTTAGCCTTTGAGGCCGGAGCTGTGCTGACAGATGCAGTTGCCACGTGTCTTCATGCACTGGAAGACGTCGGAAAACTTGTGCCTGGGGAAGTGGTAGCGATCTTCGGAATTGGCGGCTTGGCGACGTCTGCAATACAGATTGCTAAAATGCATGGCTGCCGTGTTCTCGCCGTAAGTCGCTCGACCGAGAAGCTTGAGTTAGCACTTTCGTTGGGCGCTGACGAAGGCATCGTTGGTGGAGAAATGGCGGACGTAGTCCGAGCAATTCACGCAAAGACAAATGGTTTGGGAGCCGATGTTGCGTTGCAGTTAGTAGCGAATCCTGATGTAGACTTGCAGTCAATCGCGTCGCTCGCGACCTTTGGCCGCGCCATTTTAGTCGGATTCACAACCAAGCCGTTTGTCAGCGACTCGCTGAGCATAGTACTAAAGCAACTAACGATAACCGGAAGTCGAGGTATGACTCGTGAGAACATTCGCCGCGCGATTCACTTGGCTGAAACAGGCACCATTTGTCTCGATCCGCTCTTGCAGGCGCAGCGCCCGTTGTTTGAGATTAACGAAGTGATTGATGACTTCCGTGCAGGCAAAATTCTTCGAGCCATTATTAAGCCGGCGGAAACGGAGCGGATTTAGTGACTGCAACACTGTGCGGAGGACTATGGAACTGAAATTGGCTGTCGCAGACTACAGCTTCCCACTTCTTGAGTGGGAGCAGTCCTTAAAGTTGGCTCGAGAGATCGGCATGGATGGAGTCGATGTCGCTCTGTTCGCTGCCGGTTCGCATTTGCAACCTGACAAGATTCTAGAAGACCCGAAAACAAGCGCTGCAGGCGTTTCTGCGACGCTGCGAGCACATGGGCTTCAGCTTGCTGATGTTTTCGGAATTCCTGGAACGGGCTTCGATCAAAATGCGCCGAACGATCCAGATGTTAGTTCCCGACACAAATCAGCGGAATATTTTCAGCGAATCCTGGAGTTTGCAGTTCGGTGCAATGCGTCGCACCTTACGTTGCTGCCGGGTGTCCACTTTCCCCAGGAACAAAAGGGTGACTCGCTCAAACGTGCTGCAGAAGAACTGGAATGGAGAGCGCAGGCTGCCGAGCGCGTGGGTGTCAAGTTTGCAATCGAACCACATCTCGGATCAGTCGTGCCAACCCCTGAAGATGCGCTTAATCTGCTGAAGCTTGCGCCAACACTGACGCTGACACTTGACCCGTCGCACTTTATTCGTCAGGGAATTACAGAGGAAAGAGTTTTAACTTTGGTGAGCCGAACCTCCCACTTCCATGCGCGTTGTGCGCGGGAAGGCCGGCTCCAGGCGCCACTCCGGGACAATGCCGTCAATTTCAAAAAGTACCTTTACTCGCTGAGCCGCCATGAATTTTCAGGATGGATCTGCGCTGAATACACCTGGATTGAGTGGGAACAATGTAACGAAGTCGACAACTTGAGCGAAACCATTCTTCTGAGGAATTTGTTGCGCACGGCTCAAAGTGAGGTTACCGCCTCCCAAGCCAAATAACAGGGACGCAGCATTTCCGCGGAGTGAAAGTAAATTTGTGGGTTTATGCCAAATAATTTCGGAGTAGCATCCCTGGCATCAGGCAATTTAAGGAGAATGCAATGACTCTAACTCGGAGAGAAATGATGGCGCTAGGGTGCGGTCTCGCTGGATCTGCATGGTTTGGCGGTCTCGGCCTGGGTCAAGTGTCCCCGGCTGGCTCGCCAGCTTCCGTGTCGTCCGGCGACCCGTTCGCTTACGTGAACCCTGAGTTCAGGCTGACACTTGAACAAATCGCGAAAGCGACGCCTAATGGTTTTGAGTTTAATGCTTCTACGCTACCGGGGGTGAGGAAGAGGGACGAGAGCAACGTTCATCCCATTCTTCCTTCGCCCACTGTCGACGAGAGAATGATTCCAGGATCTGCGGGCGCCCCGGATGTCCGTGTATACATCGTCGGCGCTACGCCCGGGGGATCAAAACCTGCTGTTTTGCATATCCACGGCGGTGGTTACATCGTCGGCTCGGCCGCAGAATCCAAGCGCGATATTCAACAAATGTCGATTACCCATGACTGTGTTGTCGTGTCGGTGGACTATCGCCTTGCGCCCGAAACTACCTTTCCCGGTTCACTCGAAGACAACTACGCTGCACTTCGATGGCTCTCGAAGAATGCGAAGGAATTGGGGATCGATACGAAGCGCATTGCCATCAAAGGCGAAAGCGCAGGTGGCGGGCATGCCGCGGCGCTGGCAATCGCTGCGCGAGACCGGGGGGAAATTCCAATATGCCTTCAGGTGCTCATTTATCCGATGCTCGACGATCGAACCGGATCTTCTGACCTGGCACCGCCGTATGTAGGTCATTTCATCTGGACAGAGCAGTCGAATCGTTTCGGTTGGTCTTCACTGCTCGGAGTGCCTGCTGGTTCCGCGAGCGTTCCACCCAACTCTGTTCCTGCCCGCATCGATAATGTCTCTGGTCTGGCGCCGGCATTTATTGGAGTTGGTTCAATCGATTTGTTCGGTCCGGAAGACGTTAAGTACGCTTCGCGACTCATGTTGGCGGGAGTCTCGACTGAACTCCATGTCGTGCCTGGAGCATTTCATGGCTTCGATATCATCGTTCCTGCAGCTCCGCTATCGGTTCAATTTACCGAGTCGTGGAATGCCGCGCTGAAGCGCGCATTCACGATTGCGTAGAGGGGCCTTCTGCAGCGCCTTTAATCTTCCGTTAGGGTTCTGGTCTGTGCCCTTCTCAGCATCCGCAGCGACACTGTCTCTGCAACGTGCCACTAGCTTCAAGAACTCTACTCGTTAAATCGTGAACGCCGGGGAAAAGTCAATCAACTAAGCCCCGGCGACTCTTCGATGGGGACCACCTCTCGCTCAACTCCCTCCAATCGAGGATCACTTTACCGGTTTGACCGGAGACCATTGCTTCAAAACCTTTTTCAAACTCGTTATAGGTGTAGCGGTGGGTGATCACCGGCGATATGTCGACACCGGATTGCAACATAACCGTCATTTTGTACCACGTCTCGTACATCTCCCGGCCGTAGATTCCCTTGATGGTGAGCATATTGAAGATGACCGGTCTCCAGTTGACAGGCATTTCCCTGGCCGGAATCCCAAGCATGGCGATCTTTCCCCCGTGACTCATGTTCGCTATCATGTCCCGCAGAGCCAGTGGATTCCCGGACATCTCAAGTCCCACGTCGAAACCTTCCGACATACCAAGTTGTTTCTGCACCTCTGACAATGGCGTTTCGTTCGGATTGACGGCCAGGGACGCACCCATCTTCCGGCCCAGGTCCAGCCGGTAGGGGTTCATGTCGGTGATGACAACATTCCGTGCCCCGGCGTGCCGCACCACCGAAATGGCCATGATTCCAATGGGGCCGGCCCCGGTGATGAGCACATCTTCTCCGAGCACCGGAAACGAAAGCGCCGTGTGCACAGCATTGCCGAAAGGATCGAAGATTGCCGCCACTTCCTGGTTGATATGGGGGTCGTGACGCCAGATGTTGGTCATCGGTAGCGCAATCAATTCTGCGAAAGCTCCCGGCCTGTTGACGCCCACTCCTTTCGTCGAAGCGCATAGATGTCTTCTACCGGCCAGGCAGTTCCTGCACCGCCCACAAACAACGTGCCCCTCCCCGCTCACAATGTCTCCGGGGAAGAAGTCGTTTACATTTGAGCCGACCTCCACAATCTCGCCAACAAACTCATGGCCAATTGCCATTGGAACTGGAATGGTCTTTTGTGCCCATTCATCCCACTCATAAATGTGGATGTCGGTTCCGCAGATGCCGGTATACAGAACACGCACCAAGACGTCGTTAATGCCAGTTGTCGGCTCGGGAATTTCATCTAGCCATAAGCCCCGCTGCGCCTTGCTCTTTACCAGTGCTTTCATCGCGTTTAAATCCTCATGCGTAGACTTCGTTGAAGGTCGCTCCAGCCATTCTTTCAGACGTCGTGTGCTTCGGGCTCGCCTTGCTGCAAGTCGCCGATTCCATCCGGCGATATCAGTGTAGCGCAACATTTGTTGAGTTTCCACATGGTACGCCAATTCAGCGAAACGTGTGGTCATATTAAGGGTAATCGTGTGAGTTCGTTCTTGACCACTCGAGGAGGAACGGTTAGATTCATTTGACAAGGTCATCAAATTCTCAACAAAAGTTGCAAAGGTATTATCCTGGATGTGGATTATAGTTACATTCGCGTAAATGCCAAAGTCCCGAGGAAGCCTGATATGAACCGGTCAACAATGATCCAATCGATTGGATGGGAGGACTCCTGGTGAGAATAAAAGAGCTACGCCGCCTTTGCCTGCCCCGCATAGCCCGTGCGTTCGCCACATTATCCATTATCCTCTTGAGCGCTCTTCATGTAACTGCACAGGATGAGTTTGATGGTGTTCGTACCCTGATCCGCCAGCGGATTGTGAATGGCTCTGTGCCTTCCGTTTCCGTTGCCGTCGCGCGGCACGGAAAGATTATTTGGGAGGAGGGCTTCGGATGGGCCAATCGCGAAGAGCGGATTTGCGCTACCGAAAATACCATGTATTCCCTGGCGTCAATCTCAAAACCCTTCACTGCAACCGCTCTTATGACCCTTGTGCAGGCGGGCAAAATCGATCTCGATAAACCGATCAATGACTATCTCGGCGATGCCAAGCTCAATGCACGCATCGGCAACGCTAACGATGCCACTGTGCGTCGCGTGGCCAATCATTCTTCTGGCTTGCCGCTTCACTATCAGTTTTTCTACAGCAATGAGCCCTTCCAAAAGCCCTCTTACGACCAGACAATTCTGCGCTATGGCAACCTCGTCACGATACCAGGCGAGCATTATCAATATTCCAATCTCGGTTTTGGATTCCTTGGCTACGTCTTGTCGCGGGTTTCAGGAGAAAGTTACCCGGAGTTTATGCGGCAGACGGTTTTTCTCAAGCTCAATTTGACGCACACTTCGGTCGGCGTTGGGCCAGGTTTAGAAAAATTCCAGGCGATTCGCTACGGCAGCAATGGCCTGCCGATTCCGTCTTACGATTTCGATCATTCAGGCGCCTCTGCCGTCTGCTCGAGCGCGCACGACCTGGTTCGCTTTGGCATGTTCCATCTCAAGGACCATCTTGCTGATCAAGCGCAAATCCTGACGGATGCCTCGATCGACGTCATGCACCAGCCAACAATGAAGATATCTGACAACCACGGATACGGCATCGGCTGGTTCACTGAAGGCCGGCCTGATGGATATCACACCGTGAGCCATACCGGAGGCATGCCGGGCGTTGCGACAATTCTGATGCTGGTGCCTTCCGAGGACATTGCCGTAGTCGTCCTCACCAATGAGCTTAATCGCACTTTGATCTTCGACGTTTCGAATGCCATTCTAAAGGTGCTGTTGCCCAAATGGCAGACCACTCCCATTAAGCCGGAGACGCCTGCTCCATTCACCCCCGGCGCGGAATTGTTTGGAACTTGGAAAGGAATTCTCCACACATATCAGAAAGATTTGCCAGTCACGCTTAGATTTCTGCCTTCTGGCGACGTGCACTTTCAACTTGCCGACGAGTTGGAGACGCTGCTGAACAATGTGCAACTCAAAGATGGTTGGCTCTCCGGCCAGGCTTGGGGCGATGTGGCTACCGACGACGCGGAACGGCACCGTGCAAACACCCTGCTGTTCAGTTTCAAGCTGAGGGGCAGTCATCTGAATGGCGCGGTCTCAGCCACAGAGGCAGACAATAACCCCGTTGCGCTTTCGCAATGGCTCGATGTAGAAAAGCAGCCGTAGCCTGCCAGCGGTCCAGCAGACGGAAGGCTGCCCCGTGCGCAACGCTCTTCTTTCCGTCAACCGAACGCACAGAACCCTGAGCTGGGAACTCAGCTAACCGGCAACATCATAGCGGTCAGCAGCGCGGTGCGTGGCGCCAGATGCTCGGCGAGGATGTGCTCGTGAGCCGCATGCGCTCCCGCTCCCACCGCGCCGGCTCCGTCCAGCGTGGGTATGCCCAGCGCAGAAGTAAAGTTCCCATCCGAGCCGCCTCCCGTACTTGCCTCCTCAAGTGAAAATCCCAGAGCCGATGCTAGATACTGCGCGCGCCGAAAGAGCGCGGCAGTTCCTTTTGTTCGTTCCATGGGGGGACGATTCACGCCTCCGCTGAGGCTGAGCTTACAGCCTTTGTCAATGGCACGAAGTCCACGGAGGGCGCGATCGATGTGGGCCGCGTCTCGAACCGTTGACGTTCGCACGTCGATCTCTGCCCATGCGTTCGCGGCCACCACGTTTCGTTGCGTGCCTCCACCAATCACTCCCGAGTTGACAGTAATTCCAGTGTTGGAATTTGTGAGGCCACTGATCCGCTCAATCTGGCGCGCCAGCTCGAGGATGGCGCTATGCCCGGCCGAGAAATCCACACCGCTGTGAGCGGCCACTCCGCTGACAGCCAGGTGATAATGGCTCACACCTTTGCGCGCAGTTTTGTAGGCGCCTTGCCGGCCCTGCGCCGGCTCCAGCACAATTACCGCACCGCATTGCCGAGCGACATTCTCAGTCACTTTGCGCGAAACCGGGCTGCCGATCTCCTCATCGCTTTGAAGCAGTAGCTTCACCTGTCTGCTGAGAGCCTTCAGTTCTCGTAAAATCTGGATAGCGGTGAACCCCATCACCACGCCCGCCTTCATGTCCAGAATTCCCGGCCCGCTGATGCGGTTGCCCTCCTTGCGATAAGGCATTCCATTTATCGTGCCCATCTCCCACACTGTGTCCAGATGTCCCAGCAGTAGCAATGGCGGCGTGCTCGACGGGCGTCGCGGGCCGAACGATACCTCCAGCAGATCGCCGAATTCACTTTGCCGATGCAGCTTGACGCGTCCCTGCTCCGACTCGCACCAACCGGCCACCTTCGCCACAGCTCTGTCCACGGCAATTTTATTGCCGCTCGGTGATTCCATTCTCACGAGCTCAGAGATCCTCTGGATCATCTCGGTCTGGCGGTCGGCTGCCGAGGTCTTCAACGACGTCAGCAACGACTTTTCACACTTTTCTGGTAAGGCCCGCTCCGATTTCATTTTTCCCCGGCGATCGCTGTTTTTAGGGCTCCTTCAAATTCGGCTTGTCGATGAGAAGCCGAGAGGCTTTGCGGCGATTGTTACAGTGGGTCATTCACGGGTTTCTTCTCCCGTTACTGCTCGAAATTCCACCTTGGGCTTTCGTCTAAACGCAAAGACAAAGTACACCGGGACGCCCAGCAGAATTAGACCTATTCCGGCCAGGGCATTGCCAGGCTGACTTGCGAACGTGCTCAGCACCACGGCCCCAGCTGCGAGCACGAACAGCACGGGAGTTATCGGGTAACCGGGCGTCCGGAAAGGGCGCGGCAAATCGGGGAATCTCCACCGGAGTACCATCACCCCACCCACCGCCAAGCCGTAAAAAATCCATGCAGTAAACACGACGTGCGTCAGCAATTGCTGAAAGGTCCCCATCTGTATGAGGGCAATCGCCCAAACTCCTTGCACGACAATAGCCAGCGAAGGAGCATGAAAAACACGGTCGAGTTTACCGAATGCGGGAAGAAAATCTCCCTCCCGCGCCATGGCGTAGTAAACACGGGGCCCTGTAAGAATCATGCCGTTCATGGCGCCCAGGATCGATACCAGAATCAAGACTGAAACGAATCGGGTCGCGCCGCTTCCAAAGGCTGCGACTGTTGCCGAAGCGGCCGCGCTGTCGGTTCCCCTTATCTGCGCTGAACCCAGCACCGCGTAGTATGCCAAGTTCAGCAAGATATAAATCGCGCCGACCACCAAGGTGCCGTCGATCAGGCTAGCGGGAAGGTCGCGTCCCGGGTCCTCGAATTCTCCGGCCGTAAACGATACCACATGCCAACCCTCGTAAGCCCAAAGTACTGCAATCAACGCCAGGCCGAAGGGCAGCGGATTTCTCCAGTCCGTGGCAACGTTCCAACTGCTCGCGAGGTTAACAGCATGGCCGCGCCAAAAAAACAGCGCCCCGAACACTATCAATCCTCCAATCTTGGCTGTCGTGCTCACATTTTGGAAGCGTTTCGCCGCGCGCAGGCCCAGCAGATTGAGCATGGTAAGCACGAGCACGGCTCCCGCGTCAGCCGCCTTCTGTGCATCTGGAGAAAGACCTATGATGCGGGAAAGATACAGCCCGAAACCTGCAGCCAGTGTGGCGATGGTTCCCGTCTGGATCATGGCAAGCAGACCCCATCCATAAAGAAACGCAACGCCCCGGCCATAGGCGCGGCGCAAGTAGATATACAGGCCGCCGGGTCCAGGAATCATGGCCCCCATTTCCGCCAACGAAAGTGCTCCGCACACAGTCAGCACCGCCCCGAACAACCACACACCCAGCACCGCGCGCAGAGAACCAAGCTGCACTGCAATGAAGCCCGGAACGAGAAAAATTCCCGAGCCAATCACCGACCCGATCACAATCATCAATCCGTCTTTGGCGGTGAGCGCACGCACGAGCGCGACCGGCTTTTCTCGATCCGACAGCTTCGTCTGGCTCATACTCCCGCCCTTGATGGGGAGAGCTGGCAGTTTAAGTGATCAGAGGGGTGAGAAGGGGAGGCTCTCATTTTCCGTGTCTGAATTCTGCCTAAGGCACCGCGCTTTGTCAACAACAAAATAATTTCATCTCATCATATGTTGCGCACCGTGAAGATGCATCGATAATGCCTTATTTTATTGAACATTTCCCCGATTCATCATATGGTCAAAGCAAGACTTTCTCTAATATTGCATGCGGAAGAGTAACATTTGTTGCACATGATCAAACGCAGTACAGGTGAAAGATTATTCTGAGTCGAACCAGCGAAATCCTTCACGCTGTTCTTTGGCCGCCAGGGCCAGCATGCGGAGCGTGTCCTTCCGCTTGTAATTGCCGCACGCAACCAGAATAAGATTGACCAGGGCCATGGGCGCGACATACGAGTCGATAAATGACCGACTTTCAACCGAAACCACGAAAAATTCATTGGTGAAGCGGGCGATGGGAGAAACATACGTGCCGGTAATTCCCACGCAGTAGGCTCCGTTGGCGCGCGCGCGCTGCAGGCCCTCAACGGTTTGGCGAAGTCCCTTGCGGAAACTGATGGCGATGACCACATCCCCCTTGCCAATTGCGCGCGATATGTGAAGGGTTCGTCCCACTGAAGTGGCGGCCAGGACGGGCAACCCGATCAGCGTGAGATGGTGTTCGAAGTAATGAACAAGGTTCTCGGCCAGATCTCCGCCGAGAATGAGAACGCGCCGCGCGGAATGAATCCTGCGGGCGAGGGCATGTAACCGTAACATGTCGATGCCGTTGTAGAGTTGATTGAGATTCTTGACATCCTGTTCGAGCGTGACGCGGAGCGGGTCTACGTCCTTCGAGTTTTCACGGTCGTTGTTCTGCATGCCATCGAGCGAGGTGGCGTTAGCAATTGAAAGGTCGTGGAGGTAGTTTTGAAAGGCGCGATAACCGTCAAATCCCAGGCGCTGAACCATGCGAATTAACGTCGCAGGATCGACGTTCAAACGGCCTGCGGCCGCGCGCACACTTGGGAGAACAAATTCCCTTGGGTTCTCGAGGACCTGGCGCAGGGCCTCTCGCCGACCGGAACTTAATTGATTGATGCGAGTTTGGATGGTGTTCGGTGGGGGCGATTTTTCGAGCTTTCTTGTCATCTGTTATCGCGACTCCTTGCGGATGAATAGGTTTGTCACCGAAGATTCGCGCCGCGCGACAGCGGTTAGCGTGGCTAAAGGCCTTAATCTTAACAGGTCGAAGGAAGCTTCGCCAGATGGAAACTGGCAAGAACGCAACCGTTCCGCGGGCGCCAGGGATGGCAGAAATTCGGTGGTGAATGGGCGGCCTGGAGCCGCGACAAGCGTAGCGTTCCGTGTGCCGATCGATTGGGCGCACGTTTCGAAGTTGGCACAATGACAAGCTTCCGGGAACCGTGTCGGCGTGGATGAAACAACCGTTGACGAGAACGAAGACTCACAAGTTAGCAATTTTTCTCCAATCATAAAGCCAAAAAGACTGTTGACGACGCGCAAATAACTTGCTATGGTTGCTCAACCTCGACGCGCTAAGATCAACAAAAGTTGCAAAGCGCGGCAGAGGCACCCGGTGCTGCTGTTCGCGTGATGGGCAGCCGATTGAGGCGGACCCTTGGCTGGCGGCCCGCAGATTGTACGAGCCGAAACAATTTTCTTCGACCTACGATACTCGAAAGTAGACGCTCCTTTCCATTTGCAAATTATCATCAGCGGGGATTCTAAATGCATCGCAGGCTTCAGCTAACGTCGCTTAGTCGGATCTTCTTTTGCGTTGGCATTCTCACTGCTACAGCCGGGTCATCTATGCTCAGCAACGTCGCTGCGCAGGCTCCCGGAAACAAGGTCGCTGTGCAGGCTCCCGAATTCGACATCGTCATCCTCCACGGAAGAATCGTGGATGGAACCGGCAAACCATGGTACAGCGGAGATTTGGGAATCCGGGGCAAGCACATTGCCGCAATTGGCGATCTTTCAAATGCGGTTGCGCGCCGGATCATCGATGCCGGTAACCAGGTTGTGGCGCCTGGATTTATCGAGACGATGGGCTGGAACAGTTACGTTCTTATCGAAGATCCGGTGAGCGTAGAAAGTAAATTGCGGCAGGGCTGCACCACAATGTTGGTTGGCGAAGGCATATCGGAAGCTCCGCAAAGCGATGCCACGGTAAAGCTGATTGAAGCACGCGACCCAGAAGCGAAGGTTACCTGGCGAAACTTCACGGAGTATTTCCAGTTGCTGACTCAGCATGGCATCGGGATGAACGTAATTCATAACGTAGGTGCGGCGCAGGTACGTCAAATTGTAATTGGAGATACAGACCGGGACCCGACGCCGGAGGAGCTGGAGAAGATGAAGGTGCTGGTGGCCGAGGCAATGCAGCAAGGCGCCGTGGGCCTATCGAGCGCTTTGATCTATCCACCGGGCAGTTATGCCAAGACGCACGAGTTAGTTGAGTTAGCCAAAGTTGCCGGTCGATACGGTGGCATTTACTTCACGCATATGCGGAGCGAAAGCGGAGATTTGCTGGCCGCGATCGACGAGGCGGTCTCGGTCGGAGATCAGGCTCGGATTCCAGTGCATATTTACCACCTGAAAGCCGCGGGAGCAGAAAACTGGCAGTTGATAGACGAGGCGTTGAAGCGCATCCAGGCAGCTCGGGATAGAGGCATCGATGTAACAGCAAATGCGTATCCCTACATCTATAACGGTCTCAATCTAGGTTCATTTATTCCTCCTGATGCGTTTGCGGGAGGATGGAGTAGTTTGATTCAGTCCGTTGCCAACCCGGCAACCAGGCAGAAGCTAGAATCAGAAATCAAGACCCGCACGGATTGGGAAAACTGGTATCTGCATGTGGGAGGGGATTGGAACAACGTGCTGATCACCATGGATGGCGGTTGGGCGATGAAGGTTCCAGGGGGCGTCAATGCCGGCGCCGCTGGGCTCTCACTGCATCAGGCAGCGGTGCTTGAGCAGAAGGATGACTGGACGGAGTTCTTTGACCTTGTGCAGCACGGCGATCCAGAGGTGGCTCCGCGCAGCATGAATGAGGAACAGAAGGACGCTATCTATCGAGAGCCCTGGGTGAGCATCAGCAGCGACGCTCCACCAGCGGATCCGGCTACGGATGCACACGTGCATCCCCGGGCTTTTGGTACCTTTCCAAGGATCTACGCAAAATATGTGCGCGATGAGCATGTACTGACGCTGGAGGATGCGGTTCGCAAGATGACGTCGCTACCCGCTGACATGCTGGGGCTGTCTGACCGCGGACGTATAGCGCCGGGAAAGGCTGCCGACCTTGTGATCTTTGATCCAGGGAAGATTCAGGATAGGGCAACTTACGCAAAACCGGCCGAGTATCCAACTGGAATAGATTTGGTGCTTGTCAACGGAACGATCGCTGTCGATCATGGAACGGGCACCGGAGAGCTGGCCGGGGAAGTTCTTCTTCATAGTTATCCCCAGGTGAAGCAGACGCAATGAAAGCTGCCACGCGCAGTGCGATGTGCAAACAAAGTGCAGCGGTAATCATCAACTTGGATTTTTCGGGGGCCCGGATGCGTAGAGTCATTACAGGTATTGCGGTCTGCCAGATACTGGCATGGGCTTCAATGTGCAGTGCGCAGAATGTTGTCTCGATCGACACTGGCCGAATCCAGGGATCGACAGAAGCGGGTGTGATCTCCTTCAAAGGCATACCCTTTGCTGCTCCGCCGGTGGGGCCGTTGCGCTGGCGTCCACCGCAACGGGCAGCGAAGTGGAACGCCGTTCGCCAAGCGACTCAATTTGGCCACGATTGCATGCAGCTTCCTTCGCAGTTCTCCAATTTTCCCGCGGAAGATTGCCTTTATGCAAATGTCTGGGCCCCTGAGCACCATGGCCAAAACCTTCCGGTGATGGTGTGGATCTATGGTGGCGCCTGGGTCGTTGGAGGAAGCTCGCTTGCGGCTTTCGACGGAAGCGAGATCGCGCGGAAGGGAATTGTCTTTGTCAGTTTCAACTACCGGCTTGGGCGGTTCGGATATTTTGCATTCCCAGCCTTGACGAAAGAAGGCAAGAATGGCTTGTTGGGCAACTACGGTTATATGGACCAGATTGCCGCGCTAAAGTGGGTGCAACGGAATGCTGCAGCGTTTGGCGGCAATCCCCACGAAATCACTATTTTCGGTCAATCCGCGGGGGGCTTCGCCGTTCACATGCTGATGACTTCGCCTCGGGCCAAGGGGCTTTTTCAACGGGCCATGGTTGAGTCCGGCGGCGGCGGGTTTATGCACAATTGCACCGGCCTACTTAATGGGATAAACGGGCGGCCTTCTGCCGAACAGTTGGGAGTCAATTTCGCTAAGAGCAAGGGGATTGACGGCGTTGACAGCGCAGCTCTCGAAAAAATGCGCGCGCTTCCGGCGGAGGCCATCCTCGACGGGCTGAGCGCGGCCAACATCCTGGCTGCCGATTCGACCTACGCCGGCCCCATCATCGATGGCAAGCTTATTGTCGATCAGCCTCCCATCCTGTATCAGCAAGGCAAATACCAGCATGTGCCTATGGTTGTCGGCGCCACCAACGGCGACGCCAGCTTGTCTCGTGCAACCAGTGAGGAAGAGCTGTTTGCTCCCTTTGGGGCGGATGCGAAGGCTGCGGAACAGGCTTACAACAGTGCAACCTCCAAGAATTTTCTCCTGCTGAGAAATGCGGTTGGCGCAGACGCCCTTTTCGTTGGACCCGAGCGATTTGTTGCGCAAACACTTTCCTCTCAGGGTGCGCAGGTCTGGGAATACCGATTCAGTTATGTTCCCGTCTCAGCGCGAAAAATGTTGCCGGGCGCGCCTCACGGTGGGGAGACTCCATTTGTCTTTGACTCCAAAACATGGTTCGTCGCGAACTTGAAATTGACTCCCGAGGACGAAAAGATGGCGCACGAGATGAGCACCTATTGGGTAAATTTTGCGAGGACGGGAAATCCTAACGGCACAGGGCTGCCGAACTGGCCTAGCTACGACTCAAGCACGGATATGCTGATGGATTTCACGCAGGATGGGCCAGTTGCAAAACCTGATCCTTGGAAAGAACGATTGGACCTCACTGAGAAACAGACTGCGCAACAGCTCAAAGCCACAAACTAGTCCGGCAAGAACTCTCGCGATCTTACCGTCAACTTATCGATCAAGCTTCGTTTTACTTCAAAGCCGATGCCTGAGCCTTCGGGAACTGAGATCGTGCCCTGCGAAGTCACGGTAACCTCGGGCTCGATGATATCTTCATCCCAATAACGGCTGCTCGCCGACACATCGCCAGGCAATACGAATCCCGGCAAAGATGACACGGCAATATTGTGAGCGCGGCCAATCCCGGCTTCGAGCATCCCTCCGCACCAAACAGGCACGCCTTTTTGCCGGCAGTATTCCTCAATCTTTCGCGCTTCAGTATGACCCGATACGCGGCCAAGTTTGATGTTGATGACCCCGCATGCCCGCATCTCAATTGCAGCCTGCGCATCGCGCAAGCTATGGATGCATTCATCCAGGCAGATAGGTGTGAGCAATCGGCTCTGCAACTCGGTATGCTGATAAATCTCGTTCCAGCTTAGAGGTTGCTCGATGTAGTCAAGGGCAAACTCATCCAGTTGAATCAATGTAGATACGTCTTCAAGGGTGTAGGCTGAGTTGGCGTCGACGGTCAATGCGACCTTTGGATACGCTCTGCGCACGGCTTCTACGACTGAGACATCGCGCCCTGGCTTAATTTTTAGCTTAATGCGGCGATAGCCAGCCGCAAGTTCAAGGGCGATACGATCCACGAGACGAGCAGTATCCTTGTAAATGCCGAGCGATACGCCACTCGGCAGTCTCTGGAGGGTACCGCCCAGCAATGCCCGGAGCGAGATGTTGCGAGAATGAGCTTCGGCGTCCCATGCGGCATTTTCAAGCGCGGCCTTGGCCATCTCGTGACCGCGCACGGGAGCCATAACAGTCGCGAGCACTCCCGCGCTATCGAAGCATTTTCCAACGATGGCTGGCGCCAAAAAGTCACAGATGATGTGCCACGCCGTGTCCGTAGTTTCCGAGTTGTAATAAGGACCTTCGGTGGCAGTCACTTCGCCCCAGCCGGAAATACCATCAGCATTCAACTCGACCAGCACAACCCGTCGACGGTGGGTGACGCCGAAGCTTGTCTCAAACGGCTGCTTCAGCTGCATTGAAATTTCCCGCAATGTAATCTTCTCTATTTTCATTATTTCTCCAGCAGGTAAAACGCCTTGTCCAGAGATTTCTTAAACCCGGTGACTGCGTAACCGGAACTGAGTTTCTTAACGAGCTGATCTCTGAGCTCCCACTGCAACTCAGGGTCTTTGTGCTGGGAAAAGTCTGGGACAGCGATACGAATGGCCTCGGCCGGAGGAACGGGCCTTATCCCACCCAGAGTTTGAAGAACGCGGGGACTTTCGAGATCCCACTCGACGAGAAGACGATCTGTGGGCAATCCGCTGTGCAATGGGCTGCTGGTAATTCCGTACAGGTTAGGAATGTAGCGGCGCCCGATAGCACCGAGCTTCTCCAGGTTGAAGTAGGCATTGCGCCACTGCAACGGATCGAATGTCCACTGGATGACATTGATGCCGCGGCCGAGGGCGTCCTCTCGCTGAGCCAGTTTGAGTATCCTGCCAATACCCTGGTTCTGATAATCCTCAAGAACACCGACGCGATGAGAGTGCAGGCGCAATTTGCTGCCTGAGGAGGTGAAAAAGGCAAGAGCAACGCCAATCATCTTGCCCTCATCGAAAGCGCCGAGGAGTTGGCCGGCGAAGTGGCGGGCGACGACGAGCAGTGCGCGTGACTCGACATCGAGATCTTGGTAGCCCCAGATCGTTCTCTGAAGCGCGACCACCTCATCGAGTTGTTCCAGTTCGGTAAGCGGCTGAACGTTGATCACAATCGGTTTCCCAAAGCGCACAAGTGGCCTGTAAGCATGCGCAACAAATGTTACTCTTCCGCAGACATTTTCCGAGGAAGTGTTGATTCGACTTTATGATGAAATAGCGAAATGGTCAATAAAATATAGCCCCATCAACGCATCTGGAAGCTGTGCAACAAATGATGAGAACTCGTTATTTTGTTGTTGACAAAAGCGCGGGATCAAAGGCAGAATTCAGACACAGAAAATGGGAGCTTCCCCTTCCAGCCGTGCTGTTCGCCCAAGCCGCCAAGCCTTTCTGTTAAAGGCCGGGTTATGA
>JBEKEQ010000252.1:0-19313 GCA_050013735.1 Occallatibacter sp. | reverse complement strand
GACACTGTCCAAGACTTGATTTGTGCCATGTCGAGCTATATCTTCAACCGGTTCCACTTCTCACAAACAACATAATCCGCCGAAGGAATCAACTCAAGCACTATTTACGGATAAGTTCTAAATCCCTGGTCTACCGCACCAACGGCTTTTTCTCAGAGCCACGAAGCCGTGCGTTTTCAAAGCAAGGGATTTGTTGAAAATTATCCAGTGACCACTCAGCCGGCATCGGCGCGCAAGATCTCGCCCTTAATCGCAACGGATGCATTGCCGAGAAGGAAGTATGCGACCAGGGCGATACCTTCAGGTTCAATGAAACCCTCTTGAAGCGCCTGCTTGCGATGAATGAAACGCTGAAAGCCAGATGAACCCTTTATGAGGATGACGCGTTGAGTCTTCGTGGCTACTCATACAGATGTTTCATGCTTCGCCGGTACTGCTCGTAAAAGTTCTCCAGCTGTCGCTCGGAGTCACGGTTGCTGACAAACTGATGACTGGGCAACATTGCCGGCGACTTACCCTGGCTGACAAGCATGGCGGCCGTTTCACAGCGAATCATATTGATGATGACAGCTCCGGTCATGGTCGAGAGTGGGCCGGTCCGCGATTCCAGTCCATCCAACTCTACGGCGCAATCGCCCACCGGGCTGAGATTGTCGACGACGACGTCAGCCAGGTCCACGAGCTTCTTTCCGGACGAATGCGCGGCATGAGCGGAGTCGCAATGGGCGCGCGAGACAATGGCAATTACAGGCAATTTTCTCTGCTTTGCGGCCATTGCCATCTCAACCACCACGGGCCGGATGCCGCTGGTTGAAATAATGATGAATGCATCGTTCGAGCCTAAGTGATAGCTCTTAAGAATCTGTTCTGCGTAGCCCTCGTATTTTTCGAGGTGGAGACACGCGCGAAGACCATTGGAGCCGACGGTCGAATAATTCGCCAGCGCAAGCTCGACCATCGGATAGAAGCCGACAAAGCATCCCTGCCTTGGGGTCATTTCGTCCACCATCATTCGGGAATGGCCGCTTCCAAAAAGGAATACCAGTCCACTGGCGGCAATTTTGGCGGCGCAAATGCGTGAAGCCTCAATGATTGGCCGCATCTGTGTTTCTTTGAGCTTCTCCAGCGCAACACGAGCGACTGCGTGATATTTGAGGGCAGCGTCTCCATCCATTTGAGGTATCTATCCTCGTCTGAGTCTTTTCATCAGACTACACGAGTTGACGCAATCTGACGCCAATAGTATTGTTATTTTCGACAAAACGAACATGACAATGCTCGAATTAAGCGAAAGCGAAGTTTCTCGGCGCTGGATCCGTCCAAAATCCCGCGCGATGCTATGCGTTTCACAAACCCTGCTCGACCGATCGCGGGACGGTGCGCTCGACGCAATCGCCTGGTTGCGCAAGCGAATCATCGACCATAGAACGATAGCGGCATTCGAACTGGAGTAGCAAACTATGAAATGTTTCAGTATCGACTTAGGTGGCAGCCACGCAACCTGCGGTCTTGTCGAGGACGACAGAATTCTGGCGACGGAGACCCTGGATGTCGAGAATGCGGGAAGTCTTGCGAGGATACTCCCTCGTTTGGCCGAATCGCTCAAGCGACTGGGCGGCGGCCAGATTCCGCAGGGCGGAGAAGTGAGCGGAGTCGCGGTGGGGCTACCCGGAATCGTGGATTTTCATCGCGCCGTGATTCTGGGTACCAACGGCAAATACGACGACGGGGACCAGGTTGATTTGCGGCCATGGAGCCTGCAGACGCTTGGTTTGCCGCTGTGTCTGGAAAATGACGCGCGTATGGCGTTGCTCGGCGAGGCCTATGCTGGAGCGGGACGAGGGTTCGAAGACATCGTGATGATCACGCTGGGAACGGGGATCGGCGGAGTGGCAATGATTGAAGGCAAGCTGCTGCGCGGAAAACATTCGCAAGCCGGTTGTCTTGGCGGCCATCTACCGGTGAAGTTTGACGGCCGCACCTGTACCTGCGGGGCCGTAGGATGCGCTGAGGCGGAAGCATCGGGGTGGTCGCTTCCTTTGCTGGCAAGGGAGTGGAGCGGAATAGCGACCAGCCCTCTTTCTCAATGCGAAAACATCGGTTTTCGAGAGCTGTTTCAAGAGGCGGCGCGCGGAGACAAGATCGCATGTGAGATCCGCACTCATTGTTTGCGGGTCTGGGCTACGGTCACAGTGGGACTGGTGCATGCCTACGACCCGGAAATCGTGATCATGGGCGGCGGAGTGATGAAGAGCGCCGATGCGATCCTTCCATACATTAGGTCGCACGTGCAAAAGCATGCCTGGACACCCTGGGGCAAGGTCGAAGTACGCGCTGCCGAATTAGGGGCCAACGCCGCCCTGTTGGGAGCGATCCCGATGATGGCGCAGGGTAAAACCTAGCGGCCGAACGGGCGAGAGGGGCAGGGCGAGTTTTTCTGCGGCTTTAACGTTAATTCCTAACTGGCTCGAATTCTGCAAGATCCGCCATGGTGAGGAGGCACGCGAGGTATTTATTCCCCTTTATTCGCCGGTTCAGCCGAGCCAAAGCCTAACCTTGCATATTTCTCTATGCCGCTGAGGCTGGAGGGAGTTTCTTGACCGTCCAACGCTAAAACGAAAGTCCAAAATTGCGCTTGACATCAATTAGAAATGAGTAGTAATCTTTACCGCTGTAAACGGAACAAGAAAAGTTTTGTGCTGTAAAGCAACGGGCAATGGATAGAAATTTTGGGAGAGCCAGCGATGTCGAAGCAATTCAGAGTAATTTCGATCGATACGAGTGGAAGTTTTTGGGGTTGCAATTGGGCAACTTTGGCTTATGTGGCGATCTTGGCGATTCTCTCAATGTCGTCGACGGGGAAGGCTGCGGCGCAGGCCGGCAACTTCGATACCGGCACGATCATTGGCACGGTGAGCGATCCGTCGGGCGCTGTGATTCCGCACGCGTCGGTGACGATCACCAACACCGGGACCGGCATCGTAACGACTGCAAAAACCGGGGATAGCGGGCTGTTTACGGTTCCGGCGATGCCGTTCGGCAACTATGTTGTGAGCGCCTCGGCGGACGGCTTCGGAAAGGCAGTGTCGTCGCCGTTTGTGCTCAACGTGGGCACAACCGCGCGCGTGGATTTGAAACTGTCTTTGGCCGCTGTATCGGAAAATGTCCAGGTAACCGGCACAATGGCGACAGTGAACCTGAGCAACGCCACATCTGGCACCACGCTCAATGAAACCCAGATTCAGAACCTGCCCACCAATGGGCGCGATGTGATGGATTTTCTTGAGATCGCGCCTGGCTCGGTGAATTCAACGAGCTTCTTCCAGGGCAGTGTCAACGGCCAGGAAAACTTCATGTCTGGCATCGAAGTAACGCTGGATGGCCAAAATGCATCGCGCCCCGACATCAGCGGCTTCGACGAGACGGAAGGCAACGAGGCCAACCGCATGACGCGAGCCAGCGTTGACAGCATCCAGGAAATCGATTTTGCCAACAGCGGCTACAGCGCCGATGTGGGACACTCGCTGGGTCCGCAAATGAATATCATCACCAAGGGCGGGACCAATCAGTACCATGGCGAGGTGTTCGAATTCTTCCGCAACAATGCTCTTGACGCATTGGACTACTTCGCCAATTCGCTCACTCAACCCAGCGTGCCGTTGAGGATGAATCAATTCGGCGCCAACATGGGCGGTCCCATTGCGAGGAATAAGCTCTTCTTCTTTACCAACTACGAAGGCCTTCAACAGCGGACCACGCAGATCAACAAGCTGAATTCAGTTCCCAGCGCATACGTCCGTTCGCAGTTCGTTCCGGCAATGGCGCCGGTGTTGGCGCAGATGGCGCCCCTGCCTGCGGGTTGCACTGCGATTCCCGCGCCCGTATCGTGCGCCGTTCCAGGCTACACAGACGCGGTCGCCGCGAATGGCTCCGATCTTGTTTACCAGCCCTCGGCTCTGCCGACGACCGTAAGTGAAAACAGCGGTGCAGCTCGTGTGGACTACACTCCCACCAGCCACGATCGGATTTTCGCCCGCTATACCATTGACGACGGGCTGACCGTGCAGACATACGGGATAGACGTGGGCCAGACATCGCCGCTGGATCTTGTGAATCAATACGCCGTGGTTGACGAAACCCATACGTTCACCCCGAGGCTGGTGAACGAAATCAGCGTAGCAAACCAGAAGTTTCACTCCGATACGAATTCAGACACGCCGCAGCCCTTTGTCGGTTTCGCGGGATTCTTCGCCGTTCTTGGAGCGCTCCCCGGTCCGGCGACCTTTAACCAAATCAATGACGACGCGACCTTTGACATTTTGGACAATGCCACAAAGACCGCAGGAAAGTGGACGTTCAAGTTTGGCGCTCAGATTCAATTCAATCGCCTGAACGAGATTTTGCGCCAATCGCAGGAATTTGAATTTGGCGACTTCACGCAATTGGAGCACGATCAGCCATTTATTCTGCAGAAGATTGGATTTCCAAATTTTATCGGCGTTCGAAACTCCAATTGGGACATGTACAGCGAGAACGACTGGCGGGTGAACAACAGATTGACGCTTAACCTGGGATTGCGGTACGACTTCAACACAGTTTGGAGCGAAAGAAACCATCTGCAGCAAAACTTTGACTTCCAGACTCAATCGTTTCTCTCGCCGAATACGCCGTTGTACTCAGCACCGATTTCTGACGTGGCGCCTCGGCTGGGATTGAGTTACGATCCGTTTGGTCACGGTAAGACCGTGATTCATGCATATTACGGCTTGTTCTTTCTGCCGCTTCAATTTGGCGCAAACTTTGTGGGGAACATTCCGGCTTATCAAAGTTACAGCGTCAACGCTTTCCAGGTGAACCTGGCGTATCCCGAGGCCAATCCCACTCTGCCCGCCGGCACTCAAAATGTCAGCATCATGCCGCAGCATGTGCACGATGCATACTCAGACAACTGGCTGTTTGGAGTCCAGCAGCAGCTGATGCGCAATACGGTGTTAACCGTCAACTACGTGGGCAATGAGACCCAGCGGATGCAAGCAGGCCAGAATTTTGCCGCAATCAACCTGAATCCGGCGAACTTTGTGACCGACAGTAATCGCCCATACTCCGGTTTCGCAAACGAAAATTACGAATCCACCGAGCTGAGCGGAGCGTACAACTCTCTGCAAGTGAAAGTTAACCACACCGCCGGCAAGCTGAATGCGGAAGCGAACTACACCTGGTCGCACACGATCAACGACATGGTGAATTTCCTCAACAATTACTCTGACCCCTACGACCCAAGAAAGGATATGGGGAACGCCGACTGGGACATTCGGCAAAATCTCACCGGCAGCGTGACCTATAACTTCCCGGACTTGAAGGGATCGAACCTGCTGAAGCGCACCGCCCTGGGAGGATGGCAAACTTCGAGTATCATCCAAACCCGCTCAGGAGCCGCGCTTAACCCTACTCTCACCGGCACGTTTTTCGGCCTGCCGACACGGCCTAATCGCGTCCCTGGGGTGGCCGTCCGTAATCCCCACGGCTCGTGGGTCAATCCCGATGATACCTACTACAACGTGGCCGCGTATGCGGTGGAGCCGAACTACAATGCCAATCCTGGCGACCCGTCGACTCTTGGCAATGCCCCGCGGAACAGCCTTCCGGGCCCGAAGTTTTTCCAATGGGATTTCTCAGGGATGAAGAATTTTCCGGTGACGGAGAAGGTCAAAGTGCAGTTCCGCGGCGATCTCTTCAATATCCTGAACCATCCGAACTTCGGCAACCCCGGCAACATGGGAATCTGCGACTCTATAACTCTAGCTAACGGGGCCTCGCCCGCGACCTGCACGCTGAATTCGCTTGGACAACCCGAGACGAATGAAGAGTTCACGGCGGTTGGAGAGACCATTGCAGGCGCGGACAATACGCTTGTGGGTTCGGGTACCGCGCGCCAGATTCAGCTGTCGTTGAAGGTGATCTTCTAACGCTGAACGAACCCGTAATCACGAACCGACGGGCGAAAGACACTTCTTTCGCCCGTCTTTTTTCTGCCGAAATGCAATGGTTGCTTAACCACCGCACAGGGCAGCGAGAAATCTGCCACCGGAGCCGGCAATGCACACCAGAGCCTCCATCCTGTTTGTCCTTTCTTTTCTTGCGAGCGGTTTTATTGTCGCGTGCGGCGGCGCTGGCAGCTCCGTAACCCCAATTCCAACTCCAGTGACGCCTGCAGCTTCCGGGTATTTCCCTTATACGCAAGGATGGCTGGGAGCCGATGGCGCTTATTCCATTCCTATCGGTACCAACCAGAGTGTGTGGATCTTTGCTGACACGTTTGTCGGAGCGTCCAACGCGACAACCCGGAGCTCCTCGACTGCCCTGGTTCACAATACAATCGGCATTTCCACTGGCTCGGGATCGAACATAACGCTTCAGTACTATTGGCCGGGCATGGGCACGTCGAGTCCGGGGCCCGTATTTGCGGCTCCGGGCACCGACTGGTTCTGGCCGATGGACGGGTTCACATACAACGGCACTCTTTATGTTGCACTCATGCAGATGTACTCTACCGGGAGCGGCGGCGTCTTTGGGTTTGCCTACGCGGGTTCTCAACTGGCGAGCATTGGCAACTACACCGCGTCCCCATCGCAATGGGTGATTACTTATCAGCAGTTAAATACCGGCGGCAGCGCGGTGCCCGGCGTTTCGATCGTTGCCAACCAAGGGCCAAACGGGAATCCGAATCCGGCTGATCCTCAGGGCGCCAGCTACGCGTACTTCTTTACTGGAGCAGGCAGTACGCCCGATCTCTCATTGCTACGGATTCCGCTGACCCAACTGAATAGTCTCGCCCGGCCCGGAAACACGAGTTGGCAATACTTGAATACAAGCGGCGGCTGGGAGGCCTGGCAGGACACAGCCACGACGTTGCCAGGCGACAGCGCGGTTGTGATCAATCCCGGCGCGACAGAGATGACCGTTCGGTATCACGTTTCGACAAATCAGTGGATAGCCGTCTATCCGTATGGGCTCGAAAACCAGGCCTTTTACAGTATCTCCAGCTCTCTGACGAGCGGATGGGGGCCTATGGAGAGTCTGTATTCTTATCCTGAGATGCAGCCGGGCAATGCAAACTACACTCCAAGCGTCTTCTGTTACGCAGCGAAAGAGCACGTCGAGTTTGAGACTGCGGGCCAGCTCTTTTTTACTTACGCCTGCAATTCGACTGTAGTGAGCGACGTAACCAACAATATGAATCTTTACCACCCGGTTGTGGTTACGCAGGCGCTGCCGAGCAATTAGCGGCGTGGTCGCTTTTGGATCAAATCGGCGGAGGGAATTGGAAGAATGAAGTTCTTGGCTCGTTCATCGGCACTATCTGGTTTGCTGGTATTGTTGGCGACATGGCATGGTGCACTTGCGCACGCCGCCAAGCCTCAATGCACGCCGGACTTCCCCCTGCAGCAGGGGATGGCGCAAGGCTGGCTTGGCGCCGATGCGGCGTACTCCGTCCCCTTGTCCGATGGACGCGACGTGTGGATATTCGGAGACACTTTATACGGCGAACAGCGCGCCGTAAATAACAATATCCCCAAGATGATTCGCAACAGCATTGGCATCTCCACTTGCGATCGTGGGCGCTGGAAGCTCAACTATGTGATCAGAAAAGATGCGCAGGGCCACGCACTGGACTTTTTCAAGGCGCAGCATCCAAACACCTGGTACTGGGCAATGGATGGCTTTGTCTCAGGCAGCCAGCTCTGGGTGACCCTGTTGTGCGTTAGGAATGCTCCGGCACAATCGGCAGCGATGGCCTTTGAGACCTGCGGTGCAGACCTGGCCCGCATTGCATGGCAGGGAGCCGAACCACAAAGCTGGAAGATCGACTATTTCCCGCTGGTGCCGGATGGAGCGCACGCATATCCTTCAGCCACGGCGGTGGTCGACGGCGGCTATGCGTATATTTTTGCGCTGAAAGAAAGTGGCACGAGGCCGCTGCTGGCGACGCGAATACCGCTCGATGGGCTCAGCGATCCGACCGGGAATTTGCAATACCTGGCAAATGATGGCCAATGGCATGGCGGGTTTGACCCAGCGCAGGCACAGCCGGTCATGCAGAAAGGGGCGCCGGAACTCTCGATTCGCTACCACCCGGAGAGAAAGCAGTGGATCGCCGTGATGTTCGCGCCGGATGCATTCTCGAGCAAAATCCTGCTGCGGACCGCGCCGTCGCTCACGGGACCCTGGACACAAGGTGAGGTGATCTACCAGGTTCCTGAAATGCAGCCTCAAACTCCGGGCTATGACAAGAACACTTTCTGCTACGCGGGGAAAGAACATCCGGAATTCGAGAAAGGCGACCTGGTGTTCACGTATGTGTGCAATTCCTTTGATATTCCGGCGTTAGCCGCCAACATGAACATATACTTTCCGCGTGCCGTGCGCATGGCTTTGCCGCCCCTGCAGTGACACCGGACGAAAGAAACGAGCTGACGCACCCGGCGATCGGCAAGCGAGATGGAGCGCTTGTTCGCTGAAACTGCCATGAGCAGGAAAGGAGTGGTTATGACTGACCAGATCCGCAACGTCGTTTCCGCGCCTGTGACGGGGCAGCCCGGGGTCTCGTTCGTCACGCTGTATTCTCCCGCTCTGCGCCGCCGCGCCGACATTACGCTTTTCATTCCTCCGAATAAAGACAATCAAGCGCTGCCGCTCCTCATCCTGATGCACGGTGTGTATGGGAGTCACTGGAACTGGTCTGTGTTGGGAAACGTTCCAGTTACTGCGATGGAAATGATCGAGGATGGGAGCATCGGGGCGTTCGCGATTGCGATGCCGTCTGACGGGCTGCGGGGCGATGGCAGCGGGTACGTGGTCCATCGCGAACTGAATGCGGAGTCGTGGATTGTCGACGATGTGCCCGCATGCGTGCAAGCGCTTTTTCCCGAAGTGCAAGGGGAACGCATTTTTCTCGCCGGGCAATCGATGGGCGGCTTTGGAGCCCTCCGGCTTGGGGCGAAATACGCCACGCGCGTCGCGGGAATCTCCGCTCATTCGCCCGTGACGAGCCTTGCGGACCTGATGAGCCATGTGCAGCAACCGCTAAGCGAGTTTCAAGCTTCAGGGAAGCGCGATACGGATATCCTCAACTGGATGCGGCGGCATCGGGCGCAACTACCGCCGATCCGCTTCGACTGCGGAACGGAGGATGCGCTGCTCGACAGCAATCGCGTCTTGCACAAGGCTCTAGCCAAAGACTGGATCCCGCACTCATATGAGGAGCATCCCGGCGGCCATGACTGGGTGTATTGGCGGCAGCATGTGCACGCCACATTGCGATTCGTTTCGCGCCTGGCGTACGGCCAAGCGTGAATTCTCTATCCGAGCCGCTTGACGCCGGCAGCATCGATTGAGTATTCAGCACCCTGATAGTGGATGTTTTCGAGGCGGGCGCCCGGATCGAACTCCCGCAGACGCGGCGTAGCATGCAGACCGTCGTACAGTCCAAAGTTGGCGCCGAAGATGGAATCGATGACGAGATCGGTGAACGTTCCCCCAGCGATGCAGCACCAGTCTTCAATATAAGGAGCATCTTCAGACGCCTTGCAGGCGCCTCCCTGAAAGGGCGGAACAACGTCTTCAGTAAAATGCCCCTGCCCGATCGGTCCCTGGTTACCGGCCTTGGCAACCTCACTGAGCCAAGAGGCGACGCTTGCAGGATTGTCGATCTTCAAGAGCCCTTTGGCACACATGGCCGGCCACGCGGCGTATGCGCCCAGACAGCTGTGATCTGGCCGCACGTTCCAGGTGGCGTCGGGATCGCTGCTCGCAAGAGCGCGCATCCATTTTTTTGAGGCAAGCTGCGACCAGAAAAAGTGCGTCATCTCCCGTTTCTGGCCGTCAGACAGATCCTGGCTCATGTTGTCCAGAACGGCAAGGAAGTCGTAGCAATGGCGGACCTCGTTGAAGGCGCCGTCCGGTTGGCCGCATCGCCACCAGCCCTTCCCTTGAACATAAAGGAGGCGATTGATGCGAGCGGCGAGATCCGTTGCGTCGTTGCGCAGTTTCGCCGCGTCTGGCTCCCGTCCGTTGCGGTCCAGCAGTGCGGCAACGAATCGCATGCTTGCGACATTTCCCGCATTCATTCCGGCGACCTCGTGGAGATAGGTACTCACGACTTCGAGCAGGTTGGAAATCTCTCCGTAGTCAGCGAGGCCGCTGCTGCCTTTGACCAGCGTCTCCCGATATGTTGCGTGGCCGTAAAGGTGGTCGAGGACGTTCTGATCGCCGACTTTTTTGTTTAGCCATGCAAAGTCGCCTGTGACGCGCAGGTAACTTTGCGCGCAACGCACAATGGCCATATCGTTGACGCCGTACCAGGGGCCGACTGCGTCGCCGGTAATGTAGTCGGTGGCCAGGTGCTGATGCATGTCGCGCTGGAACCAGACTTCAACCAGCTGGCGAAGCGGCAGCGGGTCGAGCAGGGCAAGGCTGAGGCTGCTGAGCGCGGTGTCCCAAGGGAAACTCAGAGTGGGCAGCACGTGTCCGCTCAAGGTGAGAAGCGTCGGGCCGTAGGCCGAGTCAGGAGAGCGCCGGCGCGCGGTGAGTAAGTTCTTCAGTCCGTTGTTATAGAGATTCCAGAGTGTTTCGCTCCCAGTCTTCAATTGCGGCAAATGACCTGAGAAGGCACTGTTGCCGGGCGTGAAGGCCGACTGCAGAAGATGATCAAAGACTTGCTCATTTTGCTGATCGAGTTGCGGGAAATTTACCTGCAGCCGGTCGTGCATGGCTTCGGCCTCTGCCGCCGTCGCCCCGATCGTTGCCACAAAATGCAGCTCCTGTTTTTCGCCGGGGCCGAGTTGAAGTTCATACCGGAGGACGTTGCCGCCGGATAATTGCCGGGCCGGCGGATGAATGCCCTGCGCGCATGCCGCGAGAGAATGCTGGGCTGCGAACGTCAGGCGCCCTTGACTCGCATTCCAGGTCAACCGATTGTCACCCTCGCCAGGCAGCTCGTTGAGCCATCCGCTCTGTTTGCGGATTACACCGCCGCGCATGTCAAACTCGAGCGTGAATTGACGCGTGGAAGAATCCTGGTTTCGCACTTCGATGTTTTGGACCACGGCCCGCATGTCAGCCGGCAAGAACATTGTGGCGCGGATGTGCAGTCCATCGAAACTCTGTTCGCGGACTACGCGATGCGGAAACCACTGATATGTGACCGCCCTTAACGGGTCGTCAGAAAGCGCGGCGAACTTGCCATTGACGAAGAGCTCGCACGTTCGCAGATATCCGGGACTCCACGCAACATCGGGAATGCCGCAGCACGCAAAGGGTGGGAAGGCAATAGCGCTAAGTCCGGTGACGGATTTCACCGTCTGCGCGTATCCCCAATCATTCATTGCGGACCCGGTTGCAAGCGATTTCTCAGACACTTCTCCTCCACTTTCATAATGAACACCCGAATTTGTCACCTCCTTCAGCCCTCTTGCCCGCAGTCGTCGCCAACTATGCGATCCTGTGCATCATGCGGCGAAGAGCGGGCGCGTTAAATGCCCTTCGCGGGCAGTAGCCAGCAATAGCGCGCATGCTTGACGGAGCCTTCACGACTCGTCACACCGGCGTGGTGCTGGAAGCCACCACAAACCTCGCAAAGCTTTATCCGATGGATTCGCCCGGCTAATCGGAGCAACGCGTACTGAGCCGTTCGATGGTTTCGTTTCAAAGACGCATTGAATCCGAATTCAAGGCGAATCGTGATGGTGCATTCAGCTCGCATTCGTGGGCTTTGTAGAATCTAGCCCTCCTTGCTTAAATTGCGTTTCTCCGCGCATTTCAATCCAGCTGCCGCAAAGCACTTGATTCCAGGATTTCGCAAAGCGAACTTCTTGGATCCTCAAAGAGGGGTTGCATTGAGCCCCCGATGAAAAGTGGAACAGTTCCATCGGCTCGCGGTTCCTACAGAAAAATTGCTTTGGCACACCACACAGGCGACTGCCGTTCTCCATTCGTGTGTTCGAATCATGCCGCCATTTGCCCCAAACTCATGGCGCGAAATGTCGGTTCTTCCTGGCTCTTAGGAGCCCCTTTGCAACTGAAGAAATAATACAGAGGGGGAGATTTGTTCAACCCAGAATCTTCGAAGAAAAGGAAATTTCGATTTCCGAAACTTGCTAAACCTGCCAGCTTGGATTCTTGACAATATTCTGGATACCTCACAAGCTTACGAATAATTTCAGCGGCGAACCAATTCCCCCTTTCCCCCATCGCCCGCTCTCGGAGGTCGTTATGAAAGTGGTCCGGAGTTCCTTGCTGTTCGTTTTGTGTTTTGCGATTAGCCTCAGTGTCTGCCAGGCGCAAACCTCCTTTGGAACGATTGTGGGGGTTGTCCAAGACCAGGGTGGACGCGCGATCAACAACGCACCGGTTCAAGTTCTCAATACGGCGACGGGCGTCAGTGCGACAGTACGAACCCAATCCGACGGAAACTATACGGCGATCAATTTGATTCCTGGCCTCTACGTGGTCTCCACCGAAGTTCAGGGCTTCGAAAAATCCGCCACAGCGCCGACTGAGCTTGTGGTGAATCAAACCCTCAGAATCAACATCGTTCTTCATCCTGGGGGCGTGACCCAAACGGTACAGGTGACCTCTGAAGGGACACTCATCGATACGGATTCGGCCGCCATAAGTCAGGAAATCTCCAGCAGAGAGGTGAGCGACCTTCCCCTTCTTTCAGGTAACTTCATCGATCTTGCGGTTCTCAGCCCGGGTGTTGTGTCCGATCCAAACGCAATCATAGGGGGCGACCAATCGGAATTTCGCAGCTCCCTGGCAGGCGGGGACCTCTACGTTGGAGGCGGCCGCGGTGCGTCCAACGGCTACTTGATTGACGGCGTCTCGGACAACGATCCGAGCTTTCAAACGCTCACCGTCACACCGCCCGTTGACGCGATTCAGGATGTCCGATTGATGAGCAAGAACTATTCGGCGGAATTTGGCGGATCGGCAGCCCAGGTGAGTATTGCAACAAAATCAGGAACCAATGACTTGCATGGTTCGGCGTACGAATTTGTGCGAAACGACGCGATGGATGCCGTAGACGACTTTGCCGCAGTGGACCCTGCCACCGGTAGATACAAGCCAGAGCTGAGATATAACCGGTTTGGTGTGGCTGGCGGCGGCCCTGTTTTGATTCCTCACGTGATCGATGGCCGTAACAAGTTGTTCTTCTTCGGGGATTATGAAGGCACGCGCTCGCACACGGTAACCACAGGTTTCGGGATTTTTCCGACCGGCCCGGAACTTAGCGGCGACTTTAGTGCTGAATGCACCGCCGGCTTCACCAATGGCGTTTGTAACAACCCCGCTCAGCAGCTTTACGAGCCGGTCTCGGTAACTCCTATCCCCGGGAACGTAACCACAAACTACGAGCCAATCGACCCAACAGCCGCCAAAGTAATAGCGGATGGTCTATTTCCCACCACAAATACGAATGTAAATGGATACAACACGGTTGCCGTTCTGGATTACCCGGACAACATCGATGAATATAGTTTTCGCGTCGACGCCCATTTGGGTCAGAAAAACTCATTATTTGCCCGCTTTTCCTCAAGCCACGAAGATTACGCAACGCCTGCCGTTCAACCATACGGCGGCTCGAGCCAGACACAATCGGGCAAGAATATCGCGGTCGACTACACGCATATCTTTTCCACCAATTTCATTAATGACCTGCGCTTCGGTCTCAATCGTCCAATCATGACCGAGTTGCAACAAGGTGCTGGAGGCACCTTGGACATCCCCGGGAATTTTTTCACCGGCACGAGTACTAATTCCCTCTACTGGGGAGCGCCGTATCTCTACTTCGGCGGCTACAGCATGGTTGGCGGGGAAGACGTCTCTCCTCTGTACTACGTTACGACCAGCGCAACGCTGACTGACGCGGTGACGTGGATCCATGGTCCCCATACCCTCCAGGCCGGACTCGATGCGGGGAAGATTCGCTATAAACAAACGACCTCTCTATCGTCAAGAGGCCTTCTCGAAGACTTTGGATTGTATACCTCGGGTTTCGAGACCTCGGCGGGCGATTCGGTTGCTGATTTTCTCCTCGGTGACACCTTGGTGGGGCTTGACAACGTAGGGCTTTCCACCGCGTGGTATGACGCCTGGCAGGAAGGCGCGTTTATACAGGATAACTGGAAGCTGACGAAGAGGCTGACGCTGAACCTGGGGGTTCGTTATGACTACACTTCCCCCTTCCGCGAAGAGCAAAATCGCGGTTCCATATTTGACCCGACTTATCCAGGTGGCCGGCTCCTGACGGCCAACATGGCAGCAGTCACGGCGGCGGATAGCCCTCTCGTCGCCTACACGCCGGAGCGAGATATTGAAGAGCCGACCAAGACTAACTGGTCGCCGAGGCTCGGCATAAGCTACCGGCCGTTTGAAAATACTGTCATTCGGACTGGATATGGCATCTACTACGATTCAAACGAATACAACGATTATTTCTTTCCTGGGCTGAATGAGCCATACGATTCGTCCTTCGAAGCGGTGGACGATTCCTACTTTTTTGCTCCGATCAAGCTAAGTACACTGTTCCCGGCCCCAAGTCCAACGCCGGTTGCAGGTCAAACTGGAGTCGACACGCTTGCTCGCACCAACCGCACGCCTTATGTCCAACAGTGGAACTTCGATGTCGAGCACCAGCTTCCTGGAAATATGGTGTTGGAGGTTGGCTACATCGGTTCGGCAGGATCACGTCTTCAGGACCGGCGCGAGGAGGAGCAAGGGATCCTCTCGAATCCGGGACCCAATGCCACAGTTACCTTCCCATACCCCAACTTCAGCGGAATTCTTGAAGGCGAAAACGAAGCCTCGTCGAACTACAACGCGCTCATTGGGCGCTTTGAAAAACGTTTTTCGCACGGTTTCTCCCTGCTTGCCCACTATACGTACGCCAAGGGGCTGGGCACAGCATCGGGACTCGGGGATCTCGGAACTGAGAACTCAGAGGGCTACATGTACGCGTGGGACAAGCGCCTCGATTATGGCCCCCAAAGCTATAACATCAAACAGAGTTTTGTGTTCAGTCCAATTTGGGAATTGCCTTTCGGCCGCGGCAGAATGTTGGCCTCAAGCGCCCCGGCGGCTGTCAATGCGTTCATTGGCGGCTGGCAGATTTCAGGGATCTTCACGGCACGCACTGGATTCCCCTTCGAAATTTCTGCTGCAAGCGACTCATCAGGCACAGGGAGCGATAATCCTCGTGCGCAAGTCATTGGAAATCCGTGGGGCCCACATGCGGCCGGTCTGGCCTTCAACACTGCTGCATTTGCCCCACCCGCCCAAGGCACTTTTGGTAACTCCAGCAACAATATGATGACCGGCCTGGGATTGAATAACACAGATTTCTCGTTGATTAAGAACACTGTTATTCACGATTCCTTAAACTTCCAGTTGCGTTTCGAATTCTTCAATGTCTTCAATGAGGGAGACATTGGGCCAATTCCCGGACAAAGTCTCGCCGCCCCCAGCGTCTTCGGCGAATACATTTCGGTACAGGAGCAGGCTCGAACTCTCCAGATTGGCGCAAAAATCAAGTTCTGAGAATTGTATCGACGCATAACCAAGCAGGGCAAGAACATGGAAGCGGAGTCGATGTAAATGATAAGTGCCAAGAGGAGGAGCAGAAGAGTTCTGCTCCTCTCGCAACTCATGGCGATGTGGGCAACGGCCTTTGCTTTCGCAAACCCACAGGCCAATGAGGATCAGGCGCCGCAGGCCATTAATATTCACCGGGACAATGTTCACAATGTTCTTTGTGTGCTCGATGCAGAAGCGACTTTACAGGCAGTTCTCACTCTTTTGATGTCGCCAGGCTCGCCATTGCACACTCGGATCTGGAGTGCTTTGAAAGACCTCAATCCACCGTAGGTTCGATGCGTCCCGTCACTCCCGTACCCGAAGCTGGCCGTAGCGGAGTTCGAACCTCCGCGCTCTGTGCAGCGTGGGAGCAACCCGATGTCATTGAGGACCTTTTCAGTTGCGGTTGTCAATCTCCCGAAGGGGAGTCTGCACCGACTTACGATATAGTTGCACGACCCGATCCCGAGGCTGGAATTCAATGAAAATTAGCGATATTAAGTGCCATCTGACAACGATGGGAGGGTCGTGGCTGACTGAGGACATCGTGGCGAACCCCATGTCAATCTATCCAGAGTATGCGGCAAAACGATCCTCGTGGTATGGGAAAATGACTGCTGCAGTTGTCGAAGTAATTCTGGAAGATGGTACTTCTGGATATGGATTTGCAGGCGGAGCCAAGGGCGAAGCCGTAGCGAGCGTGATCGATGAACAATTCCGCAAGCTTGTGATAGGAAAAACTGTCTTTCAAACCGAGTTGATACAAGAGCAATTGTCCCGCGCGTCTGTCTTCTACGGGCGCGGCGGGCTCGCGCAATGTGCAATTTCGGGAATCGACATTGCTCTATGGGACGCCAAAGGGAAGCTATTGGAGCAGCCAGTCTACAACCTGCTGGGCGGGAAGACGCGGGAAACTCTGAAGACATATTACACGGGAAACGACCCCACGGCGCTTCGCGATTTTGGAATCAAAGACATGAAGATTGCGATTCCCTACGGACCAGCCGATGGAGAGAGCGGAATGCGCAAGAACGAAGAGGTCGTAGCCCTTGCACGGGGAACCCTCGGACCGGATGCATTCATCGCCTTGGACATTTATATGGCATGGGACGTTCCCTATACACTCAAGATGTTCGAACGCATTCGCCAATACAAGATTGAGTGGCTCGAAGAGCCCGTTCAGCCAGATGACTACGAGGGATATGCGACAATCCGCCGGCGCGTAGACACAATGGTCACCGGCGGAGAACATGAATATACTCTTGATGGCTTTCGCCGACTAATTGAGGGAGGTTGTGTCGACATCGTTCAGCCTGACATTTACAGAGCCGGTGGGCCTACTTCTCTGAAAAGGATTGCTGCCGTGGCAAAAGCCAACCACATCAAACTGATCTGTCATGGCATCGGAAGTCCAACTTACCACTTTCAGATTTCTAATGGGCCCGAGCTCACGCCTTTTGTCGAATATCTCGATATCTACCGGCACGCAACACGCGACTGGGTCTTATCTGACGATCCACGGCCCATAGACGGAGAACTAACTCTTGAGGGCAAGTCCGGTTTCGGATACGGGCTGAACCCAGTCGTCTTCGGTAAGAATCGAGAAAATAGGTGCGTGACGCCTATTTGGTAGTGCAGAGCGTATTACTGAAGGTGCATTCAGAGCATGGTGTCATTTCGCAGGGGGCAAATGGAGCGCATCGTCCAGGGAGTCATACCAATCTTGCCAACGCCGTTTTTGGATGGCGGAGAGATTGATATAGGTAGTTTTCTCCGTGCCATCGACGCTGCGATTCGTCACCGAGCAGCCGCCATTGCGATGTTTGGCATGGCAAGCGAATATTACAAATTGACCGATGCCGAGCGCAGCCAATGTACAAGTGCGATGATTCACCGGGTGGCAGGGCGTATACCAGCCATCGTTTCAATTGTCGCTCACTCAACTGAAGTAGCGGTCAAGGACGCAAAGTTTGCTGAGCAGGTGGGGGCTGACGCGATCATGGTATTGCCCCCTTTCTTCCTGGCTCCAGATGCTGATTCCGTCCGGCGGCACATTCTGGAGGTAGCCTCAGGAGTGTCGCTTCCTGTGATGATCCAATACGTGCCGGCCCAAACCGGCTATCCGATGGCTGCTGATTCATTCGCACAACTGCGAGAGGACGCGCCCAACATCACGTGCATCAAGGTCGACCAAGTGTCGGCGGGAGCGATGGTTCAAGAGCTTAAAAAACTCGGGATGGACTCAGTGGTTGGGTATATGGGGATAAATCTGCCGCACGATTTCGAGTGCGGAGCAGCCGGCGTCATGCCTACTGTGTCGTTGTGCCCTGCCTTCGTTGAAATGTGGCATTTGCTTTTGCGCAAGGAGCCCGGTGTGTTGGCATTGCACGAGGCTCTCCTGCCGCTCCTGAAATTCATGATGAGGTCAATTGAATGCTTGATTGCCACAGAGAAGCAACTATTGGAACATCGTGGAGTTATTGAGTCGAGTTATTGTAGAAGACCTTCCTACGCTCTGGACGTTAGTGAACAAGCAGAGCTTGCAGAGTGTGCATCGCGTGTGGCGCCATGGCTTGTGGGAGAAAATGAGGGAATATGACGGAATCCGTGATGTGGAATAGCAAGACCCTGGCAGGCAAAATCAAGCCTGTTCGCGGCCGTCTTGCTGGAAAAGTAGCGGTTGTAACAGGAGGAGCGCGCGGAATCGGCAAAGGGATTGCGAATCGATTTGCTCAGGAGGGCGCTACTGTTCTCATTGCGGATAAAGACATTGATCGTGCCGAAGAGACGGTTCGTGAGATTGGTGGGTTCGGGGGCAAGGCAGAAGCTTATTGTGCCGATGTCAGTAGGCAAGAAGATGCCGGTCAGATTATTGCCAGATCCGTTGATAGCTTTGATGGCATTGACATTTTAGTCAACAATGCCGGCATCATTGAGTTTGGTAGCATCCTTGATTGCACACCCGAAGATTGGAACAAGATGATTGCGGTTGATCTGACTGGGGCGTTCTATTGCACTCAGGCGGCAGCCCGTCAAATGATCCGACAGGGCCGCGGGGGACGTCTCGTGCACATCGGATCCACGGCGTCTCTTTTCCCAGCCCCTCTTCAAGCTGCTTACTCTGTCGCAAAAGCAGGACTCCTGATGCTAAGCCGAGTGGCGGCGCTCGAGTTTATTCAACATGGCATCACATCAAACCTTCTGTGCCCTCACGGCGCAGTCACTGACATGAATAGAGACCTTCTGAAAGATCCATCTGTGATGGCTAAGCTCGAAGATCATATACCGGCGGGAAGACTAGCCAGCGTCGAGGAGATCGCAAGTGCTGCCGCGTTTCTTGCTTCTGATGAGGCTGCTTACATTAACGGGACTGAGCTTGTCCATGATGGAGGTTCGAGTATTTCCGGCCTTTGGTGGAGATGATTTGACGCTCGTCACATGTGTGCGAAAGGGATTGAGATGAACAAGATTGACCTCGAAGGGCGCCGGGCAATCGTAACCGGTGGTGCGCAGGGCATCGGGTTGTCGATTGGGAAAAAGCTATTGGATTGCGGAGCCGCCGTTATCCTTTGGGATGCCAATCGGTCGGCTTTGGACCACGCCGTAAAGACAATAGGACAGAGTGAACCAGTAGAAGCGGTTGTAGTCGACGTTTCCGAACCTGTTAGCGTCGAAAGTGC
>JBEKEQ010000251.1:0-29332 GCA_050013735.1 Occallatibacter sp. | reverse complement strand
CTTTTTAATTTTTTAACCTTTCCCGCAGCCCGCCGATAAATCCACCAAAGGAGCTTCAAGCCATGATCGAACTTACCCGCCTCAACGGCGCCACGATTATGCTGAACAGCGATTTGATCAAGACCGCTGAGGCCTCCCCGGACACAATGCTCACGCTCATCAATGGAGAAAAGCTGATCGTTCGCGAAGATTGCGCCGAGGTGACGGAGCGAGTGCTCGCCTATCGGGCGCGCCTTTTGGCTGGCGTGGCCCGGCGCTTGCCCTCCCTGGCCGAGATGCAACGGGTTGTTTCCATTGCCAGCCTCGACGTTGCGAGTCAAACAGGCGTCACAACGGCGCAGCCGCGGCGCAGCCCGTTCGCGGGCCGCTAGCCAGCCAGGCGGGGTCCGTCGCGCAAGGTCTTCGTCGACGGGATGGAGAGCCGGACTTTTTCCCCATCTCTGGAGGAGTTTTTGATGGACAAGGGGAGCATCGGCGGAGTTTTTCTGGCCGTCGCCGGCATTGTTGCCGGTTTGCTCATCGAGGGCGGAAACCTGGGCCAGATCCTGCAGCCTACCGCAGCCCTTATTGTCTTTGGCGGCACCATGGGCGCGGTCCTGCTTCAGTTTCCGTTGCCCACGGTCGTGTCGGCCTTCCGTAGCCTGGGGCACGTCTTTGCCGCGCCTCGCAAGCACAGTGACCAGCTCATCCGCCAATTGGTGGCCTTTGCCAACAAGGCCCGCCGCAACGGCGTCGTAAGCCTGGACTCCGACCTGCAGACCATTCAGGATCCCTTCCTCAAGCAATCTCTTATGCTGGCCGTCGATGGCACTGAACCTTCCGATCTGCGCAAGATCATGCGCGTCAGCCTGGACTCTGTGCTGGAGAAAGAAGAGCGTCTTCCCATGGTTTTCGAGTCAGCTGGGGGGTTCTCGCCCACCATAGGAATTCTGGGCGCTGTGCTGGGGCTGATTCAGGTAATGCAGCACCTCGATAACATTCAGGAGGTGGGCCGGGGAATCGCCGTGGCCTTTGTGGCCACCATCTACGGCGTGGGCATCGCCAATCTCTTTTTCCTCCCTTTCGCCGGCAAGATGCGCCTCAGAATTCACGATGAGCACCAGCGCCGCGAAATGATGCTGGAAGGCGTCATCTCCATTCTCGAGGGCATGAACCCGCGCATGCTCGAAGTGAAACTGGCCGGATTCATCAACGAATCCAACCAGGAAAAGAAGGAGCGCGCCGCATGATGCGAGAGCGGCGAAAGAGCCATGTGAACCACGATCGCTGGCTGGTATCCTATGCTGACTTCATCACGTTGCTCTTCGCTTTTTTCGTCGTCCTGTATGCATTTGCCAAAGCCGATCAAAAGAAGCAAGTGCAAGTCGCCGAGTCCATTGACACTGCATTTCGCTCCCTTGGTCTTTTTCCCGACGCCGCGCGCCGGCCGGCCACGGCAAATAGCGCAGCTCAAGGCGTCGAGAAGCCGGTCATGCCAATGAACATTGTTATGGGAGAGGATGTGCTGTCTCCCGCCCAGGTCAGGGACGATCTAAATCGCATTCGCCGCGAATTGGAACAGATGCTGTCAAACCAGGTTGCCCAGCACACCGTCTCCATCCAGATGGGCCGCGACGGGCTGGTCATCAGCCTGCGCGAAGCGGGCTTCTTCAACTCCGGCTCCGCCGCTCCCCGGCCGGAGACCCTGCCCACTCTCGAACAGATCGCCGCATCGCTGGGCCGCACCGCCTACAACCTGCGCATTGAGGGCCACACCGATAACATCCCCATCCACAACGCCAATTTCGACTCCAACTGGGAGCTCTCTTCGGCTCGCGCCACGCGCATCGCCCGGCTTTTTCTCGCCATGAAAGCCATAACCCCTGACCGGATTTCGGCGGCTGGCTATGCCGAATATCACCCCGTGGCCAGTAACTCCACCGCGGATGGACGAGCCCAAAACCGCCGCGTCGATCTGATCGTGCTGCCCCTGACAAAGATCAATCTCGCCGCGCCCGAACTCCCTCGCTCTTCCGGCGCCTGGCGCAAGATCACCGACGACGGTCAATAGAGCGGAGTTAGGAGATACGGCGTAGTTAGCGAAGCTGGCATAGTTAGAGGGGTTAGTAGGATTCGCGGCCCTGGCCCGAGTAGCAGAGCAAACGATAACGCCGCCAGACTCCAACTCCGCCAACACGCCCGGCTCCCTGGTCCCTTAGTCCCTGGTCCCTGGTCACTATTCCACCCCCAGCACCTTCACAATCACTCGCTTGCGCCGCAGCCCGTCAAATTCCGCATAAAAGACCCGCTGCCAGGTGCCCAAATCCAGCTTCCCATCCGTCACGGGCAACGTGGTCTCGTGGTGCAGCAATAGCGACTTCAAATGCGCGTCGCCGTTGTCCTCGCCGGTCCGATGGTGCTTGTAATCTGGCCGTGCCGGCGCCAACTCCTCAAGCCACTTGCCGATATCCTCAATCAGCCCGTTCTCCAGATCGTTCACATAGATTGCCGCGGTAATGTGCATGGGCGAGACAAAGCACAGGCCATCTTTCACGCCGCTGCGGCGCACAATTTTCTCCACCTCATCGGTAATGTGCACCATCTCCCGCCGCTTTTTTGTCTCAAAAATCAGGTACTCTGTGTGACTCTTCATTGTGGCCTCCCACCTTACGCTGCTCCAACCCTGACGCTTCAAGCCGGCCCAGCCATTATCCTACCGACAGCTGTAAATGCACCCCAGGTTATCCGATAAACTGAGGATTCCCCTTCGTGAAAACAATCCGCCCGCCCACTCCCGCTCAACGGTTGCGCTGGATGCACGACCGGTTGGTCGCGGCATACGGTCCGCAGCACTGGTGGCCGGCGCAGAGCTCTTTTGAAGTGATCCTCGGCGCCTATCTCACCCAGAACACCTCATGGAAGGCCGTCGAACGCTCCCTTGCCAACCTGCGCCAGGCTGGAGCGCTGACTCTCGATGGGCTGCGCTCGCTGGCTCTCGAAGAATTGCAGAATCTTATTCGCCCCTCCGGCTTTTACACCCGTAAAGGGCCGGCCCTCAAGGCATTTGTATTCATGCTCGATGACGAGTTTGCGGGCTCGCTCAAGAAGTTCGCGTCCTCGCCAACCGCGCTCCTGCGCCGCCGCCTGTTGGCCTTGCCCGGCGTAGGCCCCGAGACTGCCGATGCCATCCTCCTGTATGCCCTCCACCACCCCGTCCCCGTGGCCGACGAGTATCTGCGCCGCATCGCCTTGCGCCACAGGCTTTTAAAGCCTCTGCCCGGCGCAAAAATCTACAATGGCCTTGCGGATCTAACCCGCCGGGCCTTCGCCTCCGACCCAACCACCCATCACGCGAGCCTCTTCAATGAGTTCCATGCCCTCACGGTTGCTGTCGGCAAGGCGCATTGCGGCAGAGCTGCGAACTGCACCTGCTGTCCCCTTGCCTCGGATCCTCATTTCGCCGGCCCCTCTGCGATCGATCCCGCGTTGCCGCGCCGCTCTTTCAGATAGCTACCTCGCCAATCCCCTCCTACGCCATCTCGCCTGACCCTCCACTCCAGCTCGCGCAGAGGTCGTTGATTGCATGCACACCGCGCGTCTCGAATATAATTATTGCGGTCCTATCGACCCCGGTTGGTGAGCAACTGGAAGGAGCAGCATGGATTTTTTTTCGAGACGAGATTTTCTTCGCGGAGCGTCTATCGCCGCGGCAGCCTGTGCTTCTGAGCCACTTGTCAGCATGGCTCAGGCTTCGAAATCCCCGTTCAAAATCTCCGTCATCAACGATGAGATCTCGCCTGATTTCGACCACGCTTGCTACGTGGCTTCCCATGACTTCGGCCTCAACTGGATCGAACTTCGCTCCATGTGGGGCAAAAACACAATGGATCTCACCCAGGATCAGATCGACGAATCGCAGAAGATTCTCGCCAAATACAACCTGCGCGTGACCGACATTGCCAGTCCCCTTTTCAAGACCGATTGGCCGGGTGCGCCCAAGTCGCAATTTGGCCCCAAGGGAGATATGCACGCCGCAGCTGCGACAACCTTCAAGCAGCAGGATGAGATCCTTGAGCGCGCCATCACCCGCGCCAAACAATTCAGCACCAATAAAGTGCGCTGCTTCGATTTTTGGCGGCTTGATGACGTTGCGCCATACCGAGCCGAAATCGACGAGAAACTCCGCGCTGCCGCCGAAGTTGCCGCGAAGCAAGGCGTGCTGCTGGTGCTTGAAAATGAACTTGACTGCAACACGGCAACCGGCCGCGAGGCCGCGCGAACCCTGAATGCCATCCAGACTCCGCATCTTGCGCTCAACTGGGATCCCTGCAATGCCGTCATGCGCGGCGAGCTCGATGCCTTCCCCGGCGGCTGGGATGCATTGCCGAAGAAACGCATTCACCACTGCCATGTCAAGAACGCAGCAAAAAACGCACAGGGCAAGGTGGAGTTATCTCCGGTCGATAAAGGGCTCATCGATTGGACGGCGCAGTTCCGCGCGCTCAAGCAAGCCGGCTATCGCGATGCTGTCAGCCTTGAAACGCACTGGCACGGCGGAGGCACGCCGGAGGAATCCACGCGCATCTGCTGGGCCGGGATGAAGCAGGCTTTGATCGATTCAAAGACATTCTAGCGATCCGCAAGCCCGTTCTTTGCGGACACACTTAAGCAAACAGCCCCTTCGAAGTTGGATGGAGAACAAATTGGTTACTCGACGTGAATTCCTCGATACCTTTGCGGTGGGAGCGGCCGGTTTGGCCATCTCATCCGCCGCCAAAAGCTACGGCCAGATCCTCGGCTCCAACGATCGCCTGAACTTTGCCATCAACGGATTGCATGGTCGTGGCTCCGCCCATCTATCATCGCTGATTGCCAACAAAAAAACTGCGCGGGTTTCGCATGTTTGCGACGTGGACAGCAACACTCTCAAGGACTTTGCCGCCAAGGCAACGCAGCAATTGGGCTATGCGCCGGCCACTGAAAGGGATTTTCGTCACATCCTGCAATTAAAGGAAGTGGACGCCATCACCATAGCCACTCCAGATCACTGGCACACACCGATGGCTATCGCCGCTCTTGAGGCGGGCAAGCACGTGTACGTTGAGAAACCGTGCAGCCACAATCCTGCCGAAGGGGTTCTGCTGGTGGAAGCCCAGAAGAAATATGGCAAGGCTGTGCAGATGGGCAATCAGCGGCGGTCAAATACCCTCATCATTGAGACCATCGACAAGATACACAACGGCCTCATCGGCACACCCTATTTTGCCAAAGGATGGTATAGCAACACTAGAAAGTCCATCGGATTCGGCAAGCCGGCGCCCGTGCCGCTGCAGCTCGATTGGGATTTGTGGCAGGGACCGGTTCCGCGCAAGCAATACACAGACAATATTCAACCCTACAACTGGCACTGGTTCAGGATTTACGGAACCGGCGAAACACTGAACAACGGCACGCACGAAATGGACGTGTGCCGCTGGGCGCTGGGAGTGGATTATCCCAACAGCATCACGTCGTCTGGCGGGCGCTACGCGTTCAAGGACGATTGGCAGTTCTATGACACCCTGGTCACCAGCTTCGACTACGGCGACAAAATGATGTCGTGGGAAGGCAAATCGTGCCAGGGAATGAAGTATTACAACCGTGATCGCGGCTCCATCATCCAGGGAACCACCGGCGCGGTTCTGATTGACGGCACGGGCTATGAGCTCTATGACCTGAAAGGAAACAAGACCGGCGGAGCCAGCGTGGGCCAGGCGCTTCCCTCCTCCGATCTGGTCGGCCACGAAGAGATGACCGATGCGCACTTCGCCAACCTCATCGCCGCCATCCGCACCGGACAAAAGCTCAACTCGCCCGTCTCCATTGGTAACGTGTCCGTCACCATTCTGCAACTTTCAAACATCGCCTGGGAAGTGAATCGCGAATTGCGCCTTCATCCTGCCGACGGCAAAATACTGAACGACCCTGAGGCAATGAAGATGTGGGGACGCGAATACGAAAAAGGCTGGGCGCCGCACCTCTAACGCGTCTGCCTGAAATTCAGAACTCTAACCGGGCACTGGCATCGGAAGCCATCGAGGACCGTCACGCTCATGACAGAAACCATCTCTCGCCGCAGTTTTGTTCAATCGGGCGCGCTGATTGCAGCCGCATGCGCTGCTTCCACTGCGGCGCCCACATCAGCGCAATCGGCACCGCCAACCGGCAAACCCTCGCCCGTTCATCTTGGCCTGGCCAGCTACACGTTTCGCAACTTTACCCGCGCACAGCTTATCGGCTTCATGAAGCAGCTTTATGTCACTGACCTGAATTGCAAGGACACCAAGGATCATTTGCCTATGGACCCCGCGGATGAAGCGAAAGCGCTCGCGGACTACGCAGCAGCTGGCATCTCGCTCCACGCCGCGGGAACCATCTACTTTCAAAAAGACGAAGATGCCGATATTCGCCGTAAGTTTGAATACTGCAAGCGGGCGGGAATCCCGGTAATCGTCGCCGGCGACCCCACGCCGGCAATTCTCCCTCGCATTGAAAAGTTTGTAAAAGAGTATGACATCCGCATTGCCATCCATAATCACGGGCCGGAAGACAAGCTGTGGCCCTCGCCGCTGGATGTGTTGAAGGCGGTAAAGAGCCTGGACCCGCGCATCGGCTGCTGCATCGATGTAGGCCACGCAGCGCGCGCGGGCACTGACGTGGTTCAGGCCATTCACACGGTTGGACCACGCCTGTTTAACATGCACATGAAGGATCTGACGGATTTCAAGAGCAAGGAGAGTCAGGTCGCTGTAGGCGAAGGAATTATGCCGGTTCGAGGCATATTCGAAGCCCTCATCGCCACCAGATACAAGGGATTTGTCGACCTTGAGTATGAAATAAACGGCGACGATCCATTGCCCGGCGTCCAAAGGAGCTTTGCCTTTATGCGGGGAGTTCTGGCGGGCATGGGATATCGGAATCCCAAATAGGCCCTATCGGCTGGCGTGCCGGAGCCGTGATTTAGCCCTTACTCGCCAAAGCCCTATTTTCATGTCCGTAAGCCCCTGGCCGGGCACTGGATGTGCGGATATGACGCAATAGTGGAGTGCGTCTGGGGCCTTTTGGGTATGGCCCTCCGGTGAGGACAACTGCATCATCGATGCATGGACAACAAAACGAGAGTGCCCCGCAAAGGGGATCGGATTCAGATCGCCGGATTCCTGGGCGTATTCGAGGTCATCGAACTACGGGAGGATGGACTGTGTGCCGATCTCAAGCATCTCAGCTTGCCGTGCTGGGATCACACCGAGGAAAACCTTCCCTCAAAAGAGCTGGTTTATCTGAACCCTCTGCCGCCTGAAGCCGGTTCGTCCCGCCTGCCCAATGAGCGCTCGGAGAGGAAAGGCGCTCCAGTCCTTCGCAAGTGGGTAGCGGCGCTGGGCAGCCCGGAGCCGCAGACAAGCACGCTGAGCCTTCGATAAGTCTCCACCGCGGAACCTGGGAAGATATTGGGTCAGGCATAGCCTTGTGAATTTCCCAACCTCCCCGCTGGGCTAATTCAAATAAACAACAGCCCTGCGAACTCACCTATCTTTTACTGCTTCTTCTGTTCGCCATCGAGTCTCAGCTCTAGCAGGGTTACGGTAAATGGCGCAAACTCGAATTGGAAGTGGCTGCCGTTCAGGTCTGTCGTATGTGAAGCCACAGTAATACGCTCGGGATCGTTTTGCGAGTTCATGGCCTCTGAATCGAGCGCATTCTCCCGATCTTTCAAGACCGCAACTTCTCCGCCGGCCACAGACGACGAAAACCCCTCCAGACGAAACCGCCTTTTCTCCGGCTCGGCAGTCGAGTTTACGGCAAAAATGCGCAATACTTTTCCGTCGGAGCTCACCGTAGCGCTTAGGTCTGGCTCCCTGAGTTCCCAGGAGGTCTTTGTGAAATCATCGATCTCAATCGGGTATGTACCCGCCGCACGCTGATAAAGCTTTTGCGTGTAATATGCCGGGCTCAGATACAGCCATCCCGGACCCGGCTGAAGCATTCCAGAACCAAAACTGTCTGACAGGTTTGACCGCACCGCTATCTCCACCAGGTCGGCATAACGATGCATCAGATTCTGATACCGCGCAACGCTCAGCGCATTTCCCATCGTCAACAGCATCCCGCGCGTTAACCCCATCTGGCCGGCTGTCGTATTCCACTCGGTAACGGCAACGCGCACATCTTTCGTGCCCTTGTACGCGGCGGCTTCATTCTTGAGCAACTCAAAACTTGCTTGTTCTCCGGGGAGATCCGCGATTTGGTAATGATGGGGGCAAAGATAGTCGAGATACCCGCCACCCTCCTTCAGCGTATCGAGAGAAGGAAAAGATGACAGGATCTTGATGGTCCGATCCACCCTCCGCATGGCTTCGGCAAAAGCCCGGACAGAATCATCGTATTGCGACCCTCCTACCTCATTTCCTATCTGCCAATACTTCACCCGGTAAGGATCGGGATGGCCATTCCGAGCCCTGAGCTTGCCCCCCGCGGTTTCAGCGCCGCCATTCATGTACTCCACTTCATTGGCCGCATCCTGCGGCGTTTTGCCACTCCACCGCACGCAGATCAACGGCTCAGCTCCGACATAATGAGCAAGTTGCGCAAACTCCTCGATGCCCACAAAGTTGGATTCCAGCCCACCCCAGGGCCCGGTGACATACGGAACCCGCTCGTCCCACGGACCAATCGACTTGTCCCACTCATAGACCTCGATCATGCTTCCGCCGAAACGAATGAGTCCCGGGTTCATGGACTTAAGCGCCTGAACGACGTCGGGCTTCCACAATCCCAAAATTGAGTCTTCTCCGATCAGGGATATGCGGTCCAGCCACAACGTTCCAGGACCTTCGAACTCGATAGTCAGCGTGGCGTTTGAAATTGTCCGATTGGCGCGTAGCAGCACTTCTTCTCCGCGCCAATCGCTCTCGGTCCAACCGAGTAACGCCGGTCCGGCAATCAGTCCGCCCGCCCCACGTAGAGAAGCCCATACGCGCGTCCGTCCAACACCTCTCATGTGCAGGCGAAGCCGGTAGGCTGTTCCCTGCTTTAAATAAAACCCGTCCTGGGAGATGCCTGCTCGTGCCCGCGCCATGGGTAACTCGATCTTCTGCGATCTCTTCCCGTTGTACGGATTTTTCTCATCCAGCGAATACGTTGCTTCGTGCACCGCCCCGTCGGGATACCACGGACGATAAGGCCAGTCGACCCCTCTCTTATAACTTGGCTTGCACGGTGTCTCCTCTTCAAAACTGTCGCCGTCCACCTGCTGAGCCAGCATAGAGCGAATCATGTAGCAAAGCGGCTCAATGAACTGCCCCCCCTGCTTCAGGTCAATCGGGCGCTTGCCGATCCTGGAATTCACGATGCGGATATCTGCATCCTGAGTTACGGTCAACGGTTCCAGCCGGACATCGTCGAACCAAAGCTTGCCTGAGGAGTTGTCGAACAGAACCACGCGGACGCGGCCAGGAGATGGCACACGAAAATCCACCTGTTCCTGATGCCACGGGAATATTCCCGAGGGGGCCAGAGCTCTTCCCTGACTTCCGGCAGGCGTTCCAATCTCCAGCCCTGCGCTTTCAGTGGTTTCGCCGTTTGCCTCCGAGGTCTCGCCCCGGACCCAGACGCTTACTCTCCACGTTGTGCCGACAGGAAGAAACAATTCCTGGCCGATCCGCACTTGCCCCGGATGAGTGCTCTCAATCCGCAGTGCCTGAACTCCCTCTTTCACCTGGGCGCGGTCGGCCTGAATTGAAATTCCACTCGCGCCCTTGCCGATTGAAACATCCCATCCCGGGATTTGAGTTCCATTCGCAAGCGGCGCCTCGAAACCGGAATTCTGCAACTGAGTGGCGTTGTGCGTCTCAGGGAAGCCGGCCGCAATCAACAACAATGCCCAGGCCAACATGTCTGCCGCATCCTCCCACCGGATGAATTTTACGTGGTTAGACCTGCCGATGCCCAGAGGGGAGACTTAAACTCCCGTGGCCTTGCGGCCTGCGGGTTCTAAGTCCGCTTCTGCGCGTCTGGCAATTGTGCGCGCCCCGCGAACTGCCAACCCCGGTCATCAGCCGAGTAGCATTCAACGCACTCTGTAAGGTCTTGGCTCGCCGGCATAAACCGCACCAACCCGCGCATTTACAGGGCAGAGCGGGATGAATGCCTGACTCTAAACGTCCGGTAACGCTTACTTATTGGGCGGCGCCTTTGACGATTTCAAGAACGCTTTGAATCACATGGTCGATTTGGATCTGAGTCATTCCCGGAAAGATCGGCAAAGAAAAGTACCGCTCGAATTCCCTGCTCGCAACCGGAAAGTCTTCCGGTCTGCATCCAAACGTCTTCTTATAATAAGGGTGCAAATGCAACGGGATAAAGTGAACGCTTGTTCCTATCCCGCGCTCCTTGAGTTTTTCAATCATCTCAGCGCGGTTAATCGTCAATTCCTGCAGGTTCAGACGCAAAACATACAAGTGCCAGGACGTTTCCCGGCCTTCACCGACCGTGGGAACCTGTAACGCACGTTGATGGGCAAACTCGCTGTTATATCGTGCCGCGATTTTCTGGCGAGCCGCATTCATCGCATCGCACTTACTCAATTGCACAATCCCAATTGCGGACTGAATGTCCGTCAGGTTGTACTTATAACCCATATCCAGGACTTCGTAGTACCAGGAACCTTCTGCGCTATATCGCTTCCAGGCATCGCGGCTGATGCCATGGAGCCTCATCATGCGCATGCGAGCGGCCAGGTCGTCATTCTCAGTAGTTACCATGCCCCCTTCACCGGTTGTCAGCGTCTTTGTTGCATAAAAGCTGAAGGCAGTCAACTCACTGAGTGTTCCAACACGAACGCCGTGATAGGAAGCTGGCAGCGAGTGGGCCGCATCCTCAATCACCCTCAAACCCCGGCGCTTTGCCAAATCATGAATCGCATCCATGTCGCATGGTTGACCCGCAAAGTGCACGGGCATCACCGCGCGAGTTCGTGGCGTAATCCTGCGCTCCGCGTCGGCCGGATCCATGCATAGACTCACCGCATCCACGTCGACTAACACAGGCTTCGCCTTAAAGTAACTAACAACCTCGGCGCTGGCGGTGAATGTTGTGGTTGGCACCAGCACTTCATCTCCCTGCTGGAGCCCGATTGCATCCAATGCAAGGTGAAGTCCAGCGGTGCATGAATTCACGCCTATTGCGTGCTTTGCTCCAACATAAGCCGCAAACTTCTCCTCGAATTCAACCGTCCTGGAGCCCATGGTGAGCCAGCCGGAACGAACAACATCCGCGGCCGCTTGCGCTTCCTGTTCGCCAACGTCGGCACAATGAAACGGAATAATCATGTCTTTCACATTAGTCATCGAATTCGATATCCAGGCAAATGGAATAATAAAACTTGATGGTAACTTGTGCGCCGAAACTAACGGCTAAGTTCATTGCAGGATGTTAGTTCTTTGCGAAGGATTCCGAGCGATTCATTCACCTGCCTCATCCTCTCGCGATCATCTTCGAGCGTACACTTTTCAGGTCACTTTTGAAACAGAACTGCTATGGTTTGAAAAATCACTGAAATGTCTTTCCCAAATGTCGCGGAACGCAAATAGCGTTTATTAATATCGATTTTGTCCGGCAGTATTACCTCAGTGTAGTAGGCGATAGGGTCAGAAGCTCTACCCAGAATTTCTGATTCCGACCTATACCGAATAGATGCCGGATCGGTGATTCCCGGCCTCACCGCAAGAATCTCCTCATAGTCCCCCCGGAACCGCTCGACAAATGTCGGCACCTCCGGCCGCGGACCGACAAAGCTCATGTCGCCGCAGAGCACATTCCACAACTGTGGTAACTCATCGAGCTTTGAGCTACGGAGAAATGCCCCCATTCGCGTAATCCGGGCATCGCTGCCGGCAGTAATCTGTGCGCCTGAGTTTCCGTGCGTCATGCTGCGGAATTTCAGAAATTGAAAGTGGCGGAAGGACTTGCCCACCCGGACCTGACGGAACAACGAAGGCCCTGAAGAATCGAGTCGCACCAAAATAGCGATGATCAACATCAACGGCAGCAACGCCAGCAGTGCAGCCGCCGAAACGATGATGTCGAATCCTCTCTTGAGCATGCGGCCCTTTTAACCTTCGGTCTCATTGTTTCATAACAGACAGCTTTAATTTACCTGCAGCGAGCCGGGAAGAGAACGCGTGTAAAGATTCATTTGCCTGCTTTTTCCCTTCAAGTACGTACTGTGCAGCGTAAATCCATTCGAAAGGTAAAACTGATTGACTGCGTCGTTGCCGTCGCGATCTGTGGCCAGGAATACAGTGGAAGCCCCGCATGCCTCAGCTTCCGCGCAAAAGGCAGACATCAGCAGCTTGCCAATTCCCTTGCCCTTTCCGCCTGGAGCCACGCCGATGCTGCTCAGCAAAGTTGCGTTCGGCAAATCCGGCGGACTCTCACCTCGATAAAAAAGTGCGGAGAGGAATTTCATTCCCACGCGAAGAGGATGCCGGGCGAGAGCGGCAGCGCCAGAAAACACAAACGCAGGCCAGCGTTTTCGTAATAGCCTCCGAAAGAATTTCTGCGGCTCTGTCGTGCCCGCAACAAAGCCCACAACTTTATTCTCGTCGATGGCCGCCAGGCATATGCCCGAAGGCTCAACCATGAACCCACGATAGAGCTCCTTCAAGAACCGCTCGCCCATCGACTGAAGAAAAAATCCCTCAAACGCGTTCAGATGAACTTCAACAATCCCATTTACATGGGAAGAACTCGCAGGAACCACGTGTGGCCCGCTAACGGTTCCAATACCCGATTGGTCTTCTGCATGCATAGAATTGCTCCCGGCCTGCTGCCGAGAAATCTACTACCGGCCTTTATTATGAAACTCTTCACTACCCGCCGCATTGCCTGCGAATGCCGCCCTTCATCGCTAACTTGCAACGCGGCAATGCGCCTAACTCGCCGATCGATTTCACAATCCAACTCAAAGCATTTGAGCTTATTGTTGAAGAATTCGCACCAGCCGATCTACCGCGTCCTGCAACTGACTAACTCGTCGCTCAAAGACATGATCGTCACTAAGACATGGCTGTCTCCTGGTCAATCGTCTAACCGCATCGGCCGCCGGCTCAATGTAGCCTCGATCGAAGAGTCTTGACATATTCATAGTCAAATTGCGGAGGGCCGTGCGTTGCGGGTTTTTGGATTCGCGATTCAGGAGCGCGGCGCCATCGTACTGCGCATGATAGTCAGCGAGATAGGCGGACGGTTCTTTGATGTCCATCGTTGGCAATCGATCTTCCGAGTCCTCATGCCGCGGCTTGACATGGACAGTGCCGTAGCGCAATTTCTTCCACGCCGATGTTGGCGGAAGCAGCGCGGGGCGATACTGCATGTGCAAGGACATCGTCCAATCGACCCACTTAAACGGAAGAATATATTGGGAAGAAACCCATGGAATCCAGGGAATCCGCAACGTATCGGCCACAATTGCAGCATGCATGGCTTCGGCAAGCACGAGTTTGGCCTTGGCAAAGTACCCGAGCACAACATCCAAAGGCCATGTTGGATCGACAAACGTGACCCCTGCAGCATCCGCAACCTGTTTCCAATTAGCGCCGGGCACCGAACCGTGATGGGGAACCAGCAAAACCAGTTCTCTTGACTCAGCCCGAGTCACTACTGAAGGAAGCACTGCGAGCAATGCGGCGGCGTCGGTTGCCGCAAGCTGCGGTTGCTGAATAAGTGCCGCCGAAAGAGGGCCCCGCAAAGCCAGTATTGTCCAGGACCTCATGTCGCGCGGCAATGGCCCATATCCGGCGCCGCTTCCGAGAACAAAGACTCTCTTGCCGCGAATTCTAGGAGAATCTGTCCACTGATCGGTGAAGATGGTGCCTATGCCGAGCAAGGCTGCATCCTCTACATCGAACACATTAGACGGTAAAATGTTCTTCCACACGATTGCATTGAGGTCATCGCCAAAATTGCTTGCGCCAGTTCCGTAAAAAACAAGTTCCATATTTCAACGTTCCCGCACAAAGCACATTCCAAAAGGTTGATTGATTCCGTCCCGATGACGGTCACTGATGCCGCTTGACTGGTTACTTCCGCGTCTTGGCGGCGTTCTCAACAATTTCGATAATTCGAGGCAGGTTGGAATCTGCCGTAAGATTCTGGCGTGCAAACTCCCGCCCTGCGGCCCCCATTTGGTTCAGACTTTCCTTCGATTGCGCGCCCGCCACGGCAATTGTCTTTGCCATTCGATCTGCGGAGTCGGGGGGTATTACCCAACCGACGCCACCTTCGAGAATTGCAATCGCGGTATCTGACTCCGGCAGCGCCGAAGCGATCACCGGACGCCCGGAGAGCAAATATGAAATTAGTTTCGATGGGATCGAATTCAAGGATTGACTGCCCTTTGTGGGCAGCAGCAACACGTCCGCCATCTGCAGAACCGGCCCTGTTTCCTCCGTTTTCCAAGGAGAGTGAATAACGACACGATCGAGACGCTGCCGCTCTGCCTCCCTGCGGCAAATATCTAACTGCGATCCGGCGCCTGCGATCACCAGATAAATTTGCGCCTGGTCCTTTAGCTCTGCAAAGGCATCCACCAGTATTTCTGCGTTCGACGCGACACCCACATTGCCGGCATACACGGCTACAAAAGCGTCGTCGGGAATTCCCAACTTCCGTCGAAAAGCTCCGGCCGCGGCAGCATCTGCGTCGGCAGGATTTTCATTGCCCCAATTTGGAATGACATGGATCTTCCCCGCTGGAACTCCGCGGTCATCCTCGTAAAGTTTTTGAAATACAGGCGACACCACAAGCAATTGTTCAGACGCGCTCGCTATGCTCTGATCGCACCATCGAAGGAGACGAAAGACCCAACTGCGTCTTGTTACCCTGCGCTGCGTGTCCAATGATTCCGGGTAGACATCCTGTATTCTCAACACGAGAGGAACCCTGCGCATTTTTGTAATGATCGCCAGGATGCCGGTTGCAAAGATAGGCCAGGAATTCGAATAAACTACGTCGGGACGCGCTCCGAACAGGATTCGTAATCCGGAGGATATTCCGAATGTTAGATTCTGCACAAACTTACTTACCATTGTGGAGCTGCGAGCATATGTGCTGAAGCAGTGAGTTAGTGTGTATCCTTGAGCGGCAGTTGAGGTGGAATATAGCGTCCTCTTGTACCCCTCGAACAATTCGCCCTTCGGATGACTTGGAAAGGGTGCGTAAACATGCACTAAATGGCCGCGCCGTGCAAGTTCTTCTGCGGTGTCCGCGCCCGTCTGCGCCGAAAACGTGTGCTCGGGCGGAAACACGCAACTGACTAACACGACTTTCATCTGTCCTCGCCGGCCAAAAGGTAAGTCGAAGTCGGAAAATGCCAACCCGTTCGCGAACTGATACGCAAGCCCTGTTCCAAAACCTCCGGCCTATAGTTCGGAAACAGCATTTGTAACTCTTTGGGTTTTGCATGATGTAACATGCTCAGTGATGCTGAAATGGAATACCGCGAGTTACCCGTCAAGAATGCGTGCAGAAGAACGCTTTCGTTCCAAAAAAAGGGGATCGTATATAACGCGCAAGGATAATCATACGGAAAATAAATATCGTGAAAGTGGACGTGGCAACCGGATGAAAGGCGTGGCAAGACTTCCAGAATCAGGATGTTTACTTCACTTCCCGGCTTTACGGTATGTGTCGAATCCACAAACAACAAATCGCCTGGTCCAAGCTTTGAAAACACCGATAAGTCGACATCCTGGCACTTTTGAGGAATAAGGGTGATCTGTCCATTTTCAGAAGACTTTCTCAAGTACTGAGTAGGAAATGGGTCGATGCATGTGATTTCCGGATGGTAGTCGAAAGTCTTGCCTGCGTGCAGCAGCACAGCTGTTGACACCCCAGCACCCACTTGAATGATTCTCCGCGGTTTATGACGGGCCAAAAAACAAAATAGAAACTCCGCCTCAACTTGTCCAAATCCAACCGCCCCATTTTCCTCACAGGCGGCGTCAAAGATATTCTCTTCCAGCACGATGGCCCGCATGCTATCGGGAATGCAGTCACGGACAAAGCTGAGCTGTCGATCAAGGTCGACCCCGCGAACTCCATACATGCTGCGCGGCGCCTTCCAAGCTTCGGTTTTCCGCAGTTCCCTGAAATCCGGTATCTCAGAATAAAAGTGCCGCGGCAAAATATCGACGCCGAAGTGCTGACCCAAAACCAACAGCGCGTGAAGGGACTGTTGGACTTTATCTCTCGCCTCGCGAATTGTGGACAACATACGCAATCCCCCCATTCAGCGCCCAATTCATTTGAAGACGCACCGGCGCCTCAAACCATTTCAGAAGGTCCTTTTGCAGAAAGGCATAATTGCAAAAGCTGCCGTCACCTCAATTGAAGCGTGTTGAGAAAGCCTTGATGATTGACGGGGCGTGCCCCTTGCAGGGCAATGATCGAAAGACAGAGACACCGATGATACACGCTCGATTGCGAAATGGTTCCCGGCCTATTCGTCTTCAGTCTCGCGAACGACCCCGGCTGCGCCGCGCTCTCGCAACTGATATTGGTCAAGTATCCATGCATAGGTCTCTTCGAGGCCTGACCGGAGGCTGATGCCCGGCTCCCACTGCAGGTACTTTTCAATCAGCGTGTTGTCGCTGTTGCGGCCGTTGACACCCTTGGGCGCAGTCAGGTCATAGTTGCGTTGCAACTTAATTCCCGCGATGTCTTCGACGATGTCTACCAACTGGTTAATGCTGACCGCTTCGCTCGACCCCAAATTGATGGGTTCCAGAATTTCAGAATTCGTGATCAAACGAATGCCTTTGATGCAGTCATCGATGTACATGAAGGAGCGCGTCTGGTGCCCGTTGCCCCAGATTGTAATCTCGTGCTTCCCGCTCAGCTTGGCCTCAATAACCTTGCGGCAGATTGCTGCCGGGGCCTTTTCGCGGCCGCCAAACCACGTTCCCCAGGGCCCGTAGACATTGTGAAAGCGAGCCACGCGTACGTGCAGGCCAAAGTCTTCCATGAAGTGGCGGCACATCCGCTCGGAAAAGAGCTTTTCCCAGCCATAGCCGTCTTCGGCCAATGCAGGATATGCATCCGATTCCTTAAGAGCCGGAGGTGTGAATCGGTCGCCGTCATCGGCGGTGTGTTGCAAGTCACCGTTGTAGACACAGGCTGAAGACGAGTAGAAAAAGCGCTCGACGAGATTCTTGCGCGCCGCCATCAACATGTGAGTATTGATGAGAACCGAGAGCATACACAGGGCTTTGTTTTTCTCGATGAAGCCCATGCCGCCCATATTCGCCGCGAGGTTGTAAACCTCTGTTGCGTCTTTAGTCGCAATTTCGCAGTTCTCTTTCTCATTGAGGTCAAGTGAGAGGTTTTCGACGTCGTCGAATTTCTGATACCAGTTCTTCAGGGGCTTCACGTCGACCGCACGGATGTGCTTGTAGCCCTGTTTTTTGAGAGTGCCTACCAAATTCCCGCCGATGAACCCACCGGCGCCTGCTACGACTGCCAATTGATCTTTCATCCTCGCTCCTTTTACGAATGCTTGCGAAACTTCTAGTTTGCGTTGGATGCATGCGATGCATGCGGCACTAGCTCCGCCACACCACAACTGTCGTCATGAAACGAGTCACCTTCAGGTTCATGAGAGCTAAAACTTCTCCATCGGGAATGCGATGACTGCCGATTACGCCAGAGTTGGATCTGATGGCATGCGGAATACCTGGCCTGCAGATGATGATCAGGAACGATCACGTCTCAAATCATGCCGGTCGCATACCTGAACATTCTGCGGTTATCCTCGATGATTTCAGGATCGGTTGCCGCCATTCTCCCGTATTCGGTCGCCCGTGCCACGAGTGAGGCATACCAATCTCCGTCTGCATCCACGCACTCCTGCAGGACGGCGCGGAATCGTTCCTCATCGTCGAGTGAAACGTCCCAACCCACGCCCTTTTGCTGCAAATTGCGCCATGGCGTTTGATCGCTGAGGAGTACGGGACAACCTGCTACCAAGGCCTCGCAAATCACATGCCCAAAGTTTTCAGCAAGCGTGGGAAACAAAAACAGATCGTGTTCGGCAAATACTTCCCCAACTCTTTCATGCTCAATTGCCCCTTTATATTCCACGCGAATATTTGCCGGCAATGTGTTAATGATCTTCTTGCATCTGTCCCAATACTCCGAGTCTTCGGCTGGGCCGTAAACGTCGAATAGGACATCTCCTGATAAGTTTTGAAGCAGCGTCAGTGCGCCCAATAGGTTTTTTTTGGGAGATATTCGAGAGACGAAAACGATCCGAAGCTGGCCGGCGGCCTTTGCCGATTTTTTTCTGCCGACGCCCAGCGAGATCAAGTGCATATCCTTCGCAATGGCGATGGCTCCCGTCTCGCGTTTCCCGTTCACTTTAGGGTTGACGGAACGAAAGCTTGGGTCATTGACTACCGGGAAATCCCCAATCGATCGGCGTATGCCGGTTTCTTCCAGATCGGTGGACCCATGCCAGATGATTCCCTGGTAGAAGCCCAGCCAGGCCGACAGCTTGAGGTAGAACAGCTTTCTCTTGTGCTTGAGGCTGAAGGCGCCGTCTGTGAGCTCTCCTCTGGGCGCCAAAACAACCCGCCTTGGCGGCAAAAGACCCATTCTCCTGCACGCCAACGGAAGCATCGAATATACGCGCGGCCAAATGCCGTTGATATAGAGTGCGTCGTAGCTTTCCTGCCGCAAACTTCGGATCATCATTCTCGCGCCCGCCAGTCCCGGCGGAATCCGCAGTACCTTGGCCGCGCCATACTCGCACCAGCGCCCGATGGGCTCACTTGCGAACGGCTGCAGGTCTCCCGCATCCCGGTCACCGCAAATAATTTTGAAATTAAACTCGTCCTTCAGTCCGTCGACCAGAGCCGCAACGCTCCGAACAATACCCCCTGCTTTGAACCCCGGTAAATACTGGGGCATAAGGATGAGTATTTCCTTCTTATTTCTCATGAGCTCAGTACCAGGGCGGGGACGGCCTGTTCCCTTTGCCGCGAATGTGCTCGACTGTGTCAACGAGATACCGCGCCACTTGCGGACCCTCCAAAGCGGACGACCAGTTTCTGATGCGCGCGCTCGACTCCTCAGTGCGTCTTCCGAGTTCGATCCATTTGCGCAATACGATTTGCAGGTCTTCAACAGAGCCCATCTTGAAGGTCGAGCCGCGCCACGAATCACGCAGCAGGTCCGCGGCGCCGCAATTGTCGCTGCAAACCACCGGCACACCGCACATCAAGGCTTCGTTCACCACCGCGCCCCAGCCATCAAACCTGCTGGGAAGAAGGAGCAGGTCTGCGCGCTCCAGCAGGCTGCCTATCATTTGATTGTTGACAGGCGGCAGGAATCGAATTCGGCCGGTAAGGCCGCCCTCGGCCGCTGCCCCTTTCCAAAGCTCCAGGTCCGGCCCACTTCCAACCGCGTCAAATTGCCAATTAAGGTCCGGGAGCCTATTTAATGCGCGGATCGCGGTTACACCGTCTTTTCGTGGAATAAAGTTCCCAAGATACAGGATGCGAAATTCCCCAGCGACCTCCCATTCTTTGCGGCTTTCCGATTCCACGGCTGGCCGCTCTGTCACATACATAAACGGGAAAACATGGGACGCGTCATATCCCGCGGACTTATACCATCGAACTCCGGATTGCCCCATGGCGATGATGAAATCCAGCTTATCTTCAATGAAAAACCGGTCCATTGAGTACATGACCCTGCGAGCGATCCCCTGGATGCCCAGATTGTTTGCGCCTTCGGACATAAGTCCAACCGTCGCCCTGGTCCTGGCCAAACGAGGGAGAACCCGCCGGTTCAGCGAGCCGGGCTTCATACCCCCTCCGATCACATGGACCGACTCTTGACCGGCGCCTCGTTGAATGAGCTGTTCTATCTCCTCATCATGAGGCCCAACCGACACGCGCGCAGGGGAGCAGTCCGGAGTGTTCCATCCAATTTCCTTGCGCACCTCCGGCATCTCATGCTCGGCCACCACGGTCACACTCTGATCGGGAATCAACGCAAGCGAGCGCAACAATCCCGACAGATGAGGGCTCACAATGTTCAGCCAAATCGTCCAGTTCATCCAACTCGTACTCCAGAGTACTGTCGGGGAATAGCGCCGCCGACGGCAATGAATACAAGCAGCATCCACATCGTAAGTCCCTGACCACCAAATGAGAAAAAGATCATCTCTCCGAAATTGACTCCTAGAACAACAACAAACAGACCAGCAAGTTCTGGAGAATCCTGCCTGGCGAAATAATACAGCGAGATCACTATAGGGAAAACGAAAAGCGACCCAATTATGCCAATCTGGGCTACGGTCGCGATAGGCAGAAATCCCTGTTCGACCGGAGCTGAAAGCGGAATCCCAAACAGCTGTGCGCCGTTGGCGTTCATGCTTTTTTCTGAATCAGGATCCACTCCAAAACCAAATCCAAACCATGGATCCTGATCGACGATCGCAAGAACATTGAAAATCTGCTTGCCTCGAGATCCCGCTTGCAACGCAGATTGATAATCCTCCAGGGTAGAAAGCGATTGAATATCCCCCTTTCGTATAAACTCCGCCAGACCTTGCCGAATGTCGGGAACGACAACGAATATCAGCAAGGACAAAGTGGCGGTCATTATGATAAGGGGAACTGAGACAAACCGCAGGCGGGAATCTCTTCCGCCCCGGGCGAGGACTTCGATCAAATACACAGATAAGCCAAGAACAATCGCCACCAGGGCAGTTCTGCAGTGCGTAGGATAGATCATGGCCCATTGCGCCAATCCACACACGATCAATTGACGCCGTAGCCCGGGCACCTTGAACGACGTGATAAGCGTGGCGGCGCCCGTCATTGCAAGAAATATTCCCAAAGCCTGGGGATGGAGGGTTATTCCATTAAAATTGTTGCCACCACCCACCCTCCAGCCCAGGGGGAGCGGCAACAATGGAATGGATAGAATGACAACCGCAGTTCCCATCTCGGAAATAAAAAGCAACATCTCCGTGTTTTGATCTCTGGTGAGCATTGCCAGGCGAATGACGCACAGGAGACCGAGGGAGAAACTCAGTGCCTTGAAGGCGGAAATCCCCGGAAGCTTACTGACAAACAATGCATTGAGAACCAGGGTTCCTGCCAGCGGACCCCAGTTCTTCAACAGAGTGCCATAAATCTTGGTCGGATGACCGTGAGCCACCATGATCCGCGCTAAGGCTGCGAGAAGCAGCAGCCACTTGAGTCCGTTAAGGGCCACGCTTCCGCCCTCGCCCGAGGTGTGATACTGGAGCGTGATGAGAGCTACCGTCCCGCCCGCAACCAGGCATTTGAACGTCATCGCTGGGCGGCCGAATGCCAGCACGATAAGAACAAACAGCGCCACTGGTTGTCCGAAGGTGGGGATGCATGCGAAACCGAACAGCAGCAGCAAGGCTCCAGTCTCTTTGAACATTGTGTCGAAAGTCGGAGCTGTTGGTCGCATCTCGCCTCAAAGAAACGTCTAAAATATCTGTCGTTATCCGGCAACAGGAGGATTTCTGCGCCCTGACTCCGCTCACATCCCATCCGGTCAATCAAGCCTCGGGTTCAGCGGAAATTTTCCTAATCTCCCGACAAGGACAGCCAACGGCTACGGAATGAGGCCGAATATCCCTGATCACCACGCTTCCCGCGCCGATCACCGAATGGCGCCCGATTCGGACTCCGCCCAGAATGATCGACCCGCCGCCGATCCAGACGCCACTTTCAATAACCACTGGCTTTGAAAAACCTTTGCCTGCGGCTCTTGGCCCCGCAACCGATATCTCATGGCTGCCGGAGAGAATAGCCACCCGAGGCGCAATATCGCAATGGCTGCCAATGATGATTGAAGCATCTGCTCCCGAAATGAGTACCTGGTGGCCGATAAACGTCTCCGCACCTATCGATAAGTTTCCCGATGTAGCTATCCTCACGGAAGAACACACCCGCGCTGTCGGGTGAATATCGACTCCGCATACAGACAGCAGCTTTGCTTTCAATGGAAAGAGGCGTGTTGGCGGGAGAACCCCAATGATCAATTGCGTAAACCACAGAAGCGGTGGTTTGCATCGCGTTGCCATGAAAGATTATCTCCAAGCAAGAAGAACGTTTCGATAATCACTGCGAATGAATCGGCCGGGAACCCTGCAGGAACTACGCTGGATTTCGTCTTTGGTCAAGTTGCCGAGCGAGAGATTTGACCGCGACCGGACAAGCCTGGCTTTTCCTGCGTTGGGGCACAGTCCGCGAACTGCTCTCGCCAATTGTAATTCACAAGAGATTTGTCGAACGTGATTCGGCCACGGTTTCGCCTGAAACACACGAAAGTTTCAAACGTCGGCCGTGCCAACTGTTGCCTCCTCCAATGCTCTCTGCAGCAATCTTGGCAGCCGCCACGCCGTCCAGAACAGGATTGAGCAGCACATCCCAATCCATATTGCCCTCACTCCGCCTATCGTCGTCAAAGCCGGGACGGCAAGCGCGAAGACAATTGCACGTTGAAACTGCGCCTTGGTCGCTTCGCGCAATCGCCCAATTCCCAAAGCCATGACGTAGTGAAATTGCTCCCAGGTCGCCAGTAGAAAGTACGCACCCATGAGTCCCCGTATCTGCCAATCGAGTGTAACCGGCTTTCGCAGCCAAAGATGAAGTACCCTCTGACCGAAGAAAAGATAGCCGAGGAATGCACAGCCTCCGATACAGACGATCAGTGCGCGACCTTTCCTCACATGACTTTCTATCCAATGGTGATCCCCTCTCGCAGTTGCGTCCGCGGCAGACGACCACATCGGCGTTACAAATCCGGATACGAATCCCAACGGGAGGATGGTGGCTTGAATGCAGATCGCAAACAGAGAACTGGTTGCAGCCGGAAGGCTTCTAGCTACCCAATACACTGGCCATTGAAAGATAAACCAAGGTGCGAATGCAGCGCTAAGGAAGCGAATTCCGTCAGCCAGCAAGCGGCCTCTTTCCGACCATGGGATATGCCCCTGGTTTCGCAAAAGGAATGGCCGCTGCAGAAGCAGCAGTCCAAAATTCAGGGCAGACCCGCCAAACGGAATGATTACCGCAATGGCCACGAAAACCGACGTCGCGGTCGATCGTCCCGCGGCAACCAGAAAAGCAATAAGAAGGACAACGTTGAAGCCTGCCCCGACCAGGCCTGTAAAGTGCATCTCCTGATAAGACTGCCTGAGGTAACCTATTGCGGCCAGAGGCATGGAGGCGAGCGTAACCGAGACCGCAATCACCGCGGCAACCCTGAGATCCCAGGATCCTGTGGAGCCGACCCTGCCGAACAATGTTCCTAGCGGCAAGAACGCCACGACTGGGATGGCTACGATTGCTCCGAGCAGGCAGCTCGCAAGCAGAGGGCCCAGCCCTGCTTGGACTAGCACTGCTTGCTTGCGCTCATCGCGTTTAGCAAAGGCCTCAGCAAGCGGCGTGACCAAGGAGCCTCCGACTCCAAGATTCAAGACCGAAAGCATCGACGCGAAAGCAGTCACAGCGGCGTATGCCGCATACCCCCCCTCCCCAAGCGCCCGATAGACAAGCGGCAACGCCAACACCTGAACCGCGATCGTGGCAACCTTGGAGAGCATGGAGGATCCCCACGCCAGCATCATCCGCTTTTGCCTGTGACGCCTGTGACCGATGGCGCTCTCCAGGCGTCCCTGGGCCAGGGAGTCGCCGGAAATATCCATTTCTTGCGCCGCCCCAGATCGCTGGCTCTCAATGTCATTCATTCAAGGCCCTTTTAACACTGAAATTTCCCGGTTGGCTCTTGTCGGTCCCACGCTCAGATGTGCTCGATTCGTTCCGGTTGCGCGCCGTGAAGGACTATGTCGCGAAATCCGAGCACGTTACCCCACAATCGCCCTCCTCGCTGCGCACGGCTAAGGCCACGACGTCCAACGACAAGTCCAATAATATTTGCCAACAAGCCCTTGGTTGTGGTGCTGAGAAAAGTCAGGCCGCTCTGGCTGCCCTTTTTCCATAAATAGAAGCCGTTCATTACGTGGGCATAGCCGTAACGCCTGGGAGATGGTCTGGATGTCTGTGTTCCAAGGTGAACGATTTGGCAACCCGCCACCGCCGCCAACGCCCCGAAGCGTGCGCAGCGAGCGCTGAAGTCAGTATCCTCATATAGGGCATAGTGCCGCATTCGAGTATCGAACAGGGTTTTCTCGGCAACAGTCCGTCGAACCATCATGTCACAGCCATAAAGTCCGTCTCGAATTCGGAATTCGTCAGTGGAAACTTCGGCAGAACTCTCAACCAGCTTTATAGCTTCATCGCGGCTCAAACCGCCTATGGATGCCCCATTTGCGATCATGCCTCCATCGGATATCCCAACAATTTCGGGATGTTGCGCCATAAATTCGCATCCGTTTCGCAGATAGTCGGGATGAAGTTCGACGTCATCGTCGAGGAAGCTGATCAAATCGCAGGCGGGGTGAACGCTAAGTACGCCCGTGTTACGCTGGAAGGTCGATCCTCGGGGACCAACCACAACACGCACACCGGGAATTTTTAGCGTTTCAGGATTCAGATCCTGCGCAGGATCGACGACGGAAAGAACTATCTCGTCCGCTTGCCGCGACTGGCGAGCCAGGCTCAATACCGTGTCATGCAGAACATCGCGCCGGTTCAATGTTGCAATCACGACTGAGATCCACATAAAGCTTCTCCGGCTCCCCGCGGATTGCTCAAAATTGAAATTTCCAGGCCTCCGCAGGGACAAGCCTGCAACCTGAAGTCAGTTATGCCCCCCGCAGATCGCATTAGTCCGACGTGCCTCAGCCGCCCTTACCAGGCCCTGCCCATTATTACCCTCTGCAGGCAGAACGCTTCCGGGGGGCCAAACCGCCGAATCCTTTCTCACTCTTATCCTTGACCGAGTAAACACTGACGGCCGGGTCGTCAGCCATGACTCCGCGGCTCGAAGGGTTAGTGATACGCAGTGGCATATATGGTGGCCGAAGCTGCGGCCGTTGCGAGTGATTGAATATCGGAATAGAACAACTTGATGGCGTCTGTTGGGACGTACAAGATATCCTCGGCATGAAGTTCCACGTTAGCGCTTTTCCCGCGAGTCATAGCCTTGTAGGGCAGTTCGACATAAACGACAGTACCGTCTTGATTCCGGCGCAGCAAATAAACTCTCTTGGTGGAAGCCAAAATCGCTGTCCCGTTGGCCAACGAGATTGCTTCCAGTACATTCAGGGTGCCGTCTTCCTGCATAACAAATCCGCCGGGCCGGTTTACGGCGCCAAGCACATACACAATGCCTGCCCGTTTCACCAGAACTGTGTCGCCTGGATTCACAATTACATTCTCAATCGTCTTTGGATCAGTGGACCTCGAATAGTGAACGACAAGTGGTTCCCCACCCTCGTCTCCTCGCGTGATCTTGACCTCATCGCCCGCGGTGATCGAAGTTCCGCCCGCGAGCGCCAATACATCCACCAATTTGTGCGAAGACAGCAGCGGATGTTTTCCGGGGTTATTTACTTCTCCGACGACCGTTATTTCCGTCTCAGTGTATTCCAGCACGCTCAGGTCGACTTGAGGGTCTCTCAGAATCTTGCCCTCAAGTAGCCTCTTCTGGATTTGAGCTCTTGCCTCGGCAGCAGTTTCGCCGGCAATATGAATTGTCCCCAAAGTGGGAACGGCGATGTCGCCTTCCTCATCGATTCGAAAACTACCCGCGAAGTCCGGGTCGTCGAGAACATTCAAGCCCACCTTGAATCCCGGAGCGAGCTTTAGCTTCGCGAAATCCTCGGGGACTGCCCCTAACCCCCCGGTCGACAGTGCGGGTATGGACGAGGCGCGGCTTGACGCCGCCGGGCCCCCGGCCCCAAACGGGGAAGCCCCAGCCTGGGAGCCGATTTGCGTGCCGCCCAGTTGGGCAGAGGCCAGCGAACTGGACATGATTAGAACAGCGGCCGCAACCAGCAGTGCATGGAGGTTCTTAAGCATCATTGGAATTCTTCTCCCCATAATAGGCTCCATATTTCTTGTACTCATACCCGTACCCGTACCCGTAGCCGTATGGGTCTACGCTCTTTTCCATTCGATTCAACACGAAGCCGATGACTGGCATTCCATTGCGTTCAATCAATTGAGCCGCTCTGGCAAGGTAGGGCCGGGTAATAACTCCCGCGCGAGCCACCCAAACCGCGGCATCGGTTTTAGACGCAATGGAAACGGCATCCGTCAACAAAAGCGCAGGAGGGCTGTCGATCAAAACCACGTCGTAACGCGCGCGGAGTTGCTCCAGCAGATTGTCGAAGGCGGGCGAGCCGAGAATCTCGGATGGCATGGGCGGACGCGGCCCAGCCGGCAGGACATCCAGTGTAGGGACATGAACTCCGTGAAGAGTCGCTTCATCGAGCGAAAGCGACCCTGTCAAAACGTTGCTCAGTCCGGTTTCGTTGGAAACATCCAGCACATGCTTCATGCTCGGCCGTCGCATATCGGCCTCCACGATGAGCACTTTCTTGCCGTGCTGTGCAAAGGAAATGGCAAGATTCGCGGTCAGGGTGCTCTTCCCCTCTCCGGGAATGCAACTGGTGACCAAAATGACTTTTGGCTCAGCTTTAGAGCGGGAGAGCAGGATAGATGTGCGGAGCGACCTGAACGCCTCGGCGGCAACGGATTCGGGATGATTCAGAATCCAGATTGGCTCCGGAACGGCGGCTTCCTCTCCGGCCGATTTGCCCTTTTCTCTCCGCCGCGATATCCCATACGCGGGTCGCGCCCCGTAGGACCCATAGGATCCATAACCCTTGGACGAGTCCCCAAAAGTCGGAATAATTCCGATCACGGGTATCCGGGTTATCTCCTCCACTTCGAGAGGATTAACCACGGTTCTGTCAACGCTATCCACCGCAAAGGCCGCGGCGAGCCCGATGAAAATGCCACCCAGCAACGCTAACAGTCCATTGAAGACAGGGTCTGGTCGGACAGGGATCGACTGCGGACGGGCGGGATCGACAACAGTTATATTCGTGGCTTTAATACCCGCGGAAACATTCGCTTCCTGCAACTTGGTGTAAAGGTCTTCATATAATCTCTTGCGCGACGTAGCCTCCTGGCTCAGGACAGCAAACTCAACAGTCTTTTCATTGAGCTTGCTTGCCTCCTCTTGCTGCTTCTCGAACTGGTGCCGGACCCCATCTTCCGTCTGCTGGGCCAGTTCCATATCGGTTCTTGCTCGCTTGATAATCTCCTGTATCTCTTGTTGGATCTGTTTATCCAATTCGCTTATCTGGGTTTCTATTTCCTTAAGATGACGATTATTGGCCCCGAACATCGTCGCCGCATCTGCAAGGCTGAGCTTTAGATCGTTTTGCTTTTGCTGCAGGACCTGAAGGTTACTGACACCCCCGCCCTGCGTGACTACCATCGAGTTGCCCTGAGTCGCCAATGGGCTGTTCCCAAGAGCCACAATTTCTTCGCCATTGCCAGCACGAGCGATGCGGTAGATCGCCTCCTTCTGGATGCGATTCCCCTCGGCCATCGTTAGCTCGGTATTCAACTCGTCGAGCTTCTGGAGGACAGTACTATGAATCTGCTCGCCGCCCCCCCCCCCCCCAGACTCATTGCCATTGCCAAACGTTGCCGTCTGAAAACTGAGAATGCCTGAAGCTTTTTCAAAATCTGTCAGCTTCTTCTCCGAATCCTCGACATTCGCCTTTAGCTCTGACAATTGCGTTGTCATCCAGTCCGACGCCTCGCTCGACGCTTCGTAATGCGACTGGAGGTACTGACTCTTGTAACTGTCGATGATTGCATTTCCTATTTGCGCTGCCTGATTTGCGTCGTGACTCTGGAAGGAGACCCGAATCAACCTGGTTCCGCGTACCGTCTCCACGGTCAAATGCGACGAGAATATCTTCAACAACCGCGTCCGAGCTTCCGGAGATTGCTCCCAATCCTTTCCCCGTTCAGAAGCACTCGCGTCTTTGTCGAAAAACGGCGGTTGAGTGGTCAGATTTAATTTCCGAATCACCGCCAGTGCAAGGGAGTCGCTTTGAAGAATCGCAGTCTCGGTCGCCAGATCCGTCTGCAGGGATTCTTCATCTCCGAACTGTTGACCCAGCACATCCCCCATGCCTAGGTCCATCCCGCCATTGTTGCTCTTGTTCAGCTCGATCGTTGCGGTGGAGCGATAGGTTGCCCTCATTATCAACGATACGATCACAGCCAAAATCAGGCAGACGACAATCGGACCTATGATCCACTTGCGCCGTCTCGCCAAAATCCGTAGGAAATTGCGCAGCCCGTACGAGGCTTCGGAGGAATGAAGAACAGAAGGGCCCGAAGGATCGATCGACGCTTCATTTCGTGCTTGAGGAACATCGTAATTACTCAATTGGCATCCTTAAAAATTCGGTTCCCATTCTATTCATGGTAACCGCTATTTTACTCCCTCAGAGGATTGCAACTCGCGGCTTCCCCGCCGTTACCAGTTACATCCGGCGCCCAGCGAAGTTCCGCACACCCGGTGTCACTATTGCCCTTCGCACACGCTGCTTCGTGGAATCATTGCGACGGCCGCTACGATTCCCGCGTCTGCCTATCAATTGGTCTTAAGCTTCCCACCGCCCGACCAGGGCTGTGGACGTGCCGATCGCTCCGCGGTAAGACTGACTCCATGCGGGAAAAAGCGGTTCAGCGTTAAAGTGCACTCGATGAATTCTGCCACTATCGGCCGGTACCGGGGATCAATTTGCGCAGTCAAGAATTCACTCCACTTTACCACGCCTCTTAACCTGTTCAAGAGACCCACTGCAGTCATTGGTGTTTGCCGGAGTGGCCGGCAGCGAAGGTGGGTGTTATTCGGCCGGAGTGGGCCTGGCGGGAAATGCGCCACGACATGAAGACACTCTGACCCAATGCATCCATTTCTTCTCGGAGTTACAGGTGGGTCACGTCAATTCATGCGTGTCGCCGGTGCGAGTTTCACTGCAAGAACGCTCTCCGCGTGCCCGCCGGGAACCGAAACCTTGACCGGCTCCGCATTGTTCGCTTGCTTCGACGCAGCAGACTTCAGAAGCTGGGGACCGGGAGTATAGTCTGGAATCAGCTCCTGGAGCAGCCGGACAACGCAAAGAGTATCTCGCTCGCTCACGGCCTGCTGGAGATCCTGAACATAGGCGACGATTCGTTTTGAATTGATTTCGTACGGCGACACATAGCTTCTGATCTTCACGTGCGAAGTTGGGACCAGATCCTCATCCTGCAGGTTCAATTCT
>JBEKEQ010000250.1:0-2974 GCA_050013735.1 Occallatibacter sp. | reverse complement strand
ACCGAACTCAAGAACTTCATTGAGGGGATGAGCCTCCCCGAAGCGTACCGTCCGGTCGTCGCGGAACACTATTCTGCGAGTCGTTCATTGTCGCAATACGCGGAATTCCGAATCCTGGATTATGTTCGAACGACACGAAAAGACAGCCGTAATTGGTGGGCGCGGTGCCCTTCCTGCGCACAGGCAGGACGGGACCGCACAGGAGACAACCTCGCAATCCTGATCAAAAACCCACGGTTTTATAAGTGCTGGGCGGGCTGCCGCAAAGAGGAAATTCGCGCGGCACTTGGCCATCCGGTACGTCAAAGACAGGCTGGGGAGAGGGCGTGATCCTTATGAAGCCGTCTTCTCAGCCAGGAAACTGCCATGGAAAGAACGTTTCAAAAGAAACCTCGCGCCTTGCGCTGTACGGCTTAGCGATCCCCCAGCAAGTCTTGAGGGCGCTCGAGAAGCGTGGTATCTACTGCCAGTCCGGCCTATCGATCGAGCATCAACATCTGGCCAAGCGCTACGTGCTTCGCGCCACCGAATCCGGCGGTGCGGTCTCGGACATGGGCCGGTACTGTGCGTATTTCGATTCCAAAGGAACTCCAGTCCCTTGGTTACAGCCAATCGATTCGTTCTCAGGAAACGGGCGGCACGCGATTGTGATCGCGCCGGAAATGGTGCGTATCGAGATGCTTCGGATTGGCCACACCTATGAATTGGCAATCTCGATGCACTCACTCGTAAACTTAGGGGGCCGCGTGCGTCCCGTCATTAATTCGACACCGGTATTTCGCGGCCGCCAGGGAACGCTGACCGTTGATCTTTGGAACCCGGAGAACAGACATCTGCGCGGTTCGATTTCACCGGTCTTTTATACGCAGGCGGGTGAAACGCGGCTTCATCCTGATCGCTTCGACGACGCAATTCGGAAAATCACCGGCGCTGTTGCGTGTCTCGGCTGCAAGCACACACACATTGCCGTGGCGCCTGTGCGAACTGACGGGGTCTCATGAGTCGAACAATTGAGGTTGGAGTGCCGGATTGGAAGCCGCTTGAGGCTGTCCTCTCGCAGGAGGATTGCGCTGCCTTCATGTATATGGGCCACGTCGGCGGAGTCGTGCTTTACAAGCACTGCAATACGCGCATGTATCTGAATATCGATGCGTCTTCGGGACGGTTCTATCGGTATGCCGATGGCGACTACATCGAGATCGACAGGAAGCAAGCAATCGACCACGTGTACAGAACGACTTGATGGGAAGGAGAGAAGCATGGGCAAGAGCGTCAATAAAGTCATTTTGCTAGGGCACGCTGGAAAAGATCCGCGGGCCCGGATTCTGCGGAGTGGAACTGTGGTTACTCTCTCGCTGGCCACGAGCGAGCGTTACAAAGACAACCGCGGGGAATGGCAGGAGCACACGGAGTGGCACAACCTGGTTGGGTACCAGAGGATCGGCGAGATTCTTCGGGACTATGTGCAGAAAGGTTCGAAGATGTACGTAGAAGGTGTCCTCCGCACCCGTTCCTGGGAGGATCGAGAATCGGGGCAGCGCCGTTATCGCACCGAAGTCGTTGTGGTTGACGTTAGTCTCCTTTCGCACGCGCCTGGTTCGAATGGCAACGAGAGAACGGAGCACTACAGACGCGAGAACGGAGTGGCGCCGCAGGAGTTCAGCGAAGAACAGGAGATCACGCGCGAGGAAGTGCCGTTCTGAATGGGCCCGACACTAGAAATCTGCCGAGAGCGTCCCTTGGGACGCTCTCCTTGTTTGGGGTTGAGTTAGGACGCGGTTCAGTCAGAGGAGTTCTGCTATGCCTACTACAGCGAAGTTCAATAGAGCCGAACGGGAAAAGTTCTTTGCGCAACTCGAGGTGCCATTCGATCCGGCTCAGATTAAATGGCGGGTCATGCGCACATCGACCGACGGACGCTCGGGCGCAGTTCTGCCGTTCGCCGATCCTCGCGCCTACACCGACCGGCTCAACCAACTGTTTACGCCTACGGGATGGTCCCGCGCGTACACGATCACCACCGCGCCATCTCTAACCCGCCTGGACAAAGGCAAGGTGATTGTGACAAGCAAGGTGCTGGTGGCTTCCTCCGTGACAATCAACCGTTTGGGCAGCCACACAGGGACAGGGGAAGAGTGGGCCGACCGTGAAAATGCAGTCACTTCGGCGGACGCCCAGGCTTTCAAGCGCGCCTGCAGCTGTTATGGGCTTGGGCGGTATCTTTATCGCTTCGAAGAGACCTGGGTGCGTCTGGACCGGCGAGGGGCGCCAATTGCGGTTCCCGAGCTTCCAGCATGGGCGTTGCCGCCGGAAGTGACGATCGCGCAGGCGACCGGTCAGGCCATCGATGTTCGCGGACCAGTCGATCACAAGCTCACTGCCCAAATCGAAGACTTCCGCAAGACGCTGGGGGAAGGCATCTACCGAGAAATATTGCGGAGGGCGGGTCACAGCCATTCGGCCGCGATGATTCCGAATGCAGACCGCCAGAAGAGTGTTGTCGAGTGGATGCAGGCTGCCACGCGCGGCTTTGAGCGGCTTCAAGTCCTGGCCGAGATGGCAGGGAACGCGCAGTTCATCGCCGCCATGGACAACCTCAAGATTGTCTCAACCACGAGTTTTCCAAGTCTTTCCGCACTGAAGCAATTGGTTGAGGAACTCGAAGCCATCACCGGCCAGCAAGTTGCGTAAATTCGCTGAACTCATCGGGAGGGAACTCATGTGTCAGGTCAAGGTGCTTCGTTCGAGGCATCGCCTTGTCAGTATCCCAGTTGAAATTGCCATCTATTGCAGGATGTGCAGAAACGTAACGAACTCGAACTCTGATCGGTGCGGCCAATGCGGAAGCGAATTTGTTCTGCGTCTCATCACGCTGGTCGATCGACCTCCCGGCGGTCCGGACTCGGGTCCTGCTTCTTCTGGTTGCGTAATTCCGGATTTCCGTCTCGATGTTGCCAAGGCCGCTTAAAGATGA
>JBEKEQ010000249.1:0-4447 GCA_050013735.1 Occallatibacter sp. | reverse complement strand
ACGTCCCGTTTACTGTCGGCGTACCAGAGATCGTGCCCGAAGACGAAAGCGTCAGACCTGCAGGTAACCCAGTCGCGGTAAAGGTGTAAGGTCCACCCGAACCGCCGCTACCAACCAGCGTTGCAGGCACGATCGCATCCCCCTGCACCGCGTCGATCGTCAGGCAGGTCGCGCTTACTTGCGGCGCAACCGTCACCGAGCAGTTCACCGTGCCCGTATGACCGGCAGAGTCAGTTACCGTCACTGTATAGTTGAATGTTCCGCTTGCCGTCGGCGTTCCGGAGATCGTGCCCGAGGTCGAAATGCTCAACCCGGTAGGAAGCCCCGTCGCCGAGAAGGTGTAAGGTCCGCCCGAACCGCCCGAGCCAACCATCGTCACCGGCGTGATTGCCACGCCCTGGACGGCCGTGATGGCCACGCAGGTCGCGCTCACCGGAGGAGCAACCGTTACCGAGCAGTTCACCGTGCCCGCATGACCCTTGCTGTCAGTCACCGTCACCGTGTAGCTGAACGTTCCGTTGACTGTCGCCGTTCCGGAAATCGTGCCCGAGGTCGAAATGCTCAGACCAGCCGGAAGTCCCGTCGCCGAGAAGGTGTAAGGTCCGCCCGAACCGCCCGAGCCAACCATCGTCACCGGCGTAATCGCGACGCCCTGTACAGCCGTGATCGAAACGCAGGTCGCACTTACCGGAGGAGCAACCGTTACCGAGCAATTCACCGTGCCTGTATGCCCGGCCGAATCTGTCACCGTCACCGTGTAGCTGAAGGTCCCGCTCGCCGTCGGCGTTCCAGAGATGGTGCCCGAGGTCGAAATGCTCAACCCGGCGGGAAGTCCCGTTGCCGAGAATGTGTAAGGTCCGCCCGAACCGCCCGAGCCAACCATCGTCACTGGCGTAATCGCCACTCCCTGGACTGCAGTGATCGACACACAAGTCGCACTTACCGGAGGAGCGACCGTTACCGAGCAGTTCACCGTTCCCGTATGTCCGGCCGAGTCAGTCACCGTCACCGTGTAATTAAACGTTCCGCTCGCCGTCGGCGTCCCAGAAATGGTACCCGAGGTCGAAATGGTCAAGCCCGCGGGAAGTCCCGTCGCCGAGAAGGTGTAAGGTCCGCCCGAACCGCCCGAGCCAACCATCGTCACCGGCGTAATCGCGACGCCCTGAACAGCCGTAATCGAAACGCACGTTGCGCTCACTGGAGGAGCGACCGTTACCGAGCAGTTCACCGTTCCCGTATGTCCGGCTGAGTCAGTCACCGTCACCGTGTAATTAAACGTTCCGCTCGCCGTCGGCGTTCCGGAAATGGTGCCCGAGGTCGAAATGGTCAAGCCTGCGGGAAGTCCCGTTGCCGAGAAGGTGTAAGGTCCGCCCGAGCCGCCCGAGCCAACCATTGTCACTGGCGTAATCGCCACTCCCTGGATTGCAGTGATCGACACACAAGTCGCGCTGGGAGGAGGCGCTACCGGAACCGAGCAGTTCACTGTGCCCGTATGTCCGGCAGAATCGGTTACCGTCACCGTATAGTTAAACGTCCCACTCGACGTCGGAGTACCCGAGATCGTGCCCGTCGGTGACATAGTCACGCCCGCAGGAAGTCCTGTTGCCGAGAAGCTGTAAGGCCCGCCCGCCCCCCCGCTGCCCACCATCGTCACCGAAGGTATGGCTACGCCCTGCACCGCGGTGATCGCAAGGCAACTCGCGCTCACCACAGGAGCCACCGTCACCGAGCAGTTCACCGTGCCCGTGTTACCGGCAGAGTCGGTCACCGTCACTGTGTAGTTATAGGTCCCGCTCGACGTCGGAGTCCCCGAGATCGTGCCCGAAGTCGAAATGACGATCCCCGGAGGAAGTCCCGTCGCTGTAAAGGTGTATGGTCCACCGGCGCCGCCGCTGCCCACCATCGTCACCGGCGTGATGGCAAAGCCCTGAACCGCATTGATGGTCACGCACGTCGCGCTCACCGGAGGAGCAACCGTTACCGAGCAGTTCACCGTGCCCGTATTACCGGCCGAATCGGTAACTGTCACCGTGTAATTAAAGGTCCCGCTCGCCGTCGGAATGCCCGAGATGGTCCCACTGCTGGAGATGCTCAACCCTGGAGGCAAACCCGTCGCCGTAAACGTGTAAGGTCCGCCCGCTCCACCGCTGCCCACCATGGTCACCGGCGTAATGGCTACGCCCTGGATGGCGTTGACCGCCACGCAGGTTGCAGTAACAGGCGTGTTGATGGTGATCAGGCAGCCGGTGCTGGTGCTACCGCTCGCATCGGTCACCTCTACTGAGAACGAACCAGCGGTCGTCGGGGTACCCGTAATTGCACCGTTGGAAGTGTTCAGGGTAAGACCCACAGGCAGCGTGCCCACAATGGAGTAGGTGTAAGGAGATGTGCCGCCGGTCACCGTCATGGGACCGGAGTTGAACGGGACATTTACTTCGCCTGCCGTCACCGCCGCGCAGGTAACAGAAAGAGCGGTGTTGATCGTGATCATGCAGCTCGTGCTTGAGTTGCCGACTGCGTCCGTCACCTCAACCGTAAAGGTTCCCGCTGCTGTGGGAGTACCCGATACCGCGCCTGTCAAAGTGTTCAGCGTCAGGCCGGCAGGAAGCACGCCCACGATCGAGTAGGTGTAAGGCAGAGTCCCGCCCGTCACGTTCATTGGGCCGCTATTGAAGGGCACGCCCACCTCGCCCGTATTGATCGCCGCGCAGGCCACAAGCAACGGTCCGTTGATGGTGATCATGCAGGTGGTGCTGGTGTTGCCGGTCGCGTCCGTTACCTCAACCGTGAAGGTTCCTGCTGCCGTGGGGGTACCCGTCACCGCGCCTGTCGAAGTGTTCAACGTCAGGCCGGCAGGAAGCACGCCCAGGATCGAGAACGTGTAAGGCGCAGTCCCGCCCGTCACGGTCATCGGGCCGCTGTTGAAGGGCACGCCCACGTCGCCCGTGTCGATCGCCGCGCAGGTCACCGACAAAGGTCCGTTGATGGTGATAATGCAGCTAGTGCTGGAGTTGCCGGTTGCGTCTGTCACCCTGACCGTGAAGGTGCCGGCTGTGGTCGGCGTTCCGGTCACTGCGCCTGTCGAAGTGTTCAGCGTCAATCCCGTAGGCAGGGTGCCCACAATGGAGAAGCTGTAAGGCGCAGTCCCGCCCGTTATGGTCATCGGGCCGCTGTTAAAGGGTACGCCTACATCGCCCGTTGTCACCGCCGCGCAGGTCACGGACAATGGTCCGTTGATGGTAATCGTGCAGCTGGTGCTGGAGTAGCCCAAAGCGTCCGTCACCTCAACGGTGAAGGATCCAGCTGTGGTCGGCGTTCCTGTCACCGCGCCCGTCGAAGTGTTCAGTGTCAGGCCCGTAGGCAGGGTACCCACGATGGAGAAGCTGTAAGGCGCTGTCCCGCCCATGACGGTCATGGGGCCGGAGTTGAAGGGCACGCCCACGTCGCCCGTGTCGATCGCCGCGCAAGTCACATACAGCGGACCGTTAATGGTAATCAAGCAGCCAGTGCTGGTGTTGCCCAAAGCATCCGTCACCTGAATCGTGAAGCTGCCTGCTGATGTCGCCAAGCCGGTGACCTCGCCGGTAGAGGTATTCAGTGTCAGGCCAGGTGGCAGAACCCCCAGGATCGAAAAGCTGTAGGGCGCTGTTCCGCCCGTTACTGTCATCGGGCCGCTGTCGAAGGGCACGCCCACGTCGCCCACCGACGCCGACCCGCAGGTCACAGTGAGCGGTCCGTTAATGGTGATCAAGCAGCTGCTGCCGGAGTTCCCGTTCGAGTCAGTTACCATCACCGTGAAGGTTCCGGCTGTTGTGGGGGTCCCGGATACCGCGCCTGTAGAAGTGTTCAGCGTCAGGCCCGCAGGAAGTACGCCCACAATCGAGTAGCTGTAAGGCGCTATTCCGCCCGTTACGGTCATCGGACCGCTGTTGAAGGGAACGCCCACTTCGCCCGTGCTCACCGCTGCGCAGGTCACAGAGGGCGGAGGCGTCACCAAAACTGGCGTACTAAAGATGTTTCCCTTCGACGAACCGGCGAAATTGTTCGCGAATGACCCCGAAAAATCGTTGTAGCCGTTCTGTTCCTCCAGGGTTAGCGTTACCCACAGATTGCTGTTTGCATAGAGGCCGGCCATCGATCCGCCCGTAATCGCAAAGCGGAACGCGAAATTGGGCGTATCGTTCACGCCGTCGAAATAAAATTGCATGATCGAGCCGGTGAGCAGCGGAGAAGTATAAGTAGTGGCGCCGTTCGTAACCTGCCCGGTTAAAACCAGGTCCGGTTGACCTGCGGCTGGATTGCCCCCGATAAGGTTCCCATTGTTGTCCACCTGAATATTGATCGACAAAAGCGCCGTGGGGCAAGGACTCGTATTGCAGAAGCCTGTGCCCGGCGGAAAGGTGACCGAAATACCGTCCGCTGTCAGAGAGAAAACTTCGGTGCCTGC
>JBEKEQ010000248.1:0-12827 GCA_050013735.1 Occallatibacter sp. | reverse complement strand
TCAACCCATGCTTCACCCCAGCCGAAATCTCCGCCTCCGCTGGCGCCATTCAACGCAAAGGGTGTTGTTCCAGCTTCTCCAAAGGGTTCGTAGGCCAGGAGCGTCCCGTTACTGGGAGCCACCGGCGTAGCCGTGGCTTCGTTCGAGTAGCCGCTCGGCCCGCCAGCATTGACCGCCGCAACCGTAAAGAAGTAGGGCGTTCCGTTGGTGAGGCCGGTGACCGTGTAAGCGGCTGATGTGAGGCCGGTGACGATTGGGGTCGCGCTTTCGCCGCCCGTGGTCAGGCCTTCGTAGACGTTATAGGAGGTCGCCCCCGTGGAAGCCGTCCAGCTCAACCCAACTTGCGCATTGCCTGCCGTCGCAGTAAGACCCGTAGGAGCCGCTGGAGCAGGTGGCTCCGGCGTGGCGCTGGCTTCATTCGAGGCAACGCTCGTGCCGCCTGTGCTTACTGCCGCGACCGTGAAGTAATACGGCGTTCCGTTGGTCAGGCCGGTCGCTGTGTAGGTGGTTCCCGTAATGCCGGTTGCGATCGGTGTCGCGTTTTCTCCGCCCGAAGTCGTGCCCTCATACACGTTGTAGGAGGTTGCTCCTGTCGAGCCGGTCCAGTTCAGCACAACCTGGGCGATGCCGGCCGTTGCCGAAAGGCCTGTGGGTGCCGGGGGCGCAACTGGGGCCGCGGGTGTGACTATCGCATAGCTGGTTCCAACACGGATGTCGGCGATTGCACTGTCATTGATGCCGGAACCGCCGTAGTAGGATAGGCTCGCGAATGCCAGGCTGTTCGACGTCGAATAGGTCGCGCTAGGCGTGGATGGCGCGGCCCCGCCAAGCGAGCTGGGATTGACGTACAAGTTCACCACATTGGTCGCGCCGAAGGTTACCGACATGACGATAAGGGCCGGCTGGCCCACCGTCATGGGAACAGTGGTCGGTATCGTTGTTCCGTTGTATTGCAGGCCCCAGACGCCGCCTCCAAAATAGCCCGCGCCGACGTTGGCGGGATTTACCCACCAGGCTGCCCCGCCATTTTGGGCAGTCAGGGTGATCGAGCAGTTATCGATGTTGCTGGAAGTAACGCTCATCAGGTAGCTGAGCCAGATGGTCTGGCCAGAAGCACCGATCGTGTTGCCGGAGAGATACGAACTGAACGGTCCATTCGCGGAAACGTTCAACTGCCGTCCTGAAGTCTGATACCCATAGCCGCCTGTCGCATACTGCCCCGTTGTGACCAGGCCGGTATAGGTGAGCGGGGTGGTTGAAGCAACGTCGTAGCCGGGCACGTTCGTCGAGCCGGACTGCTCAACCCATGCCGTGCCCCAGCCGCTATCTCCGCTTCCGCTGGCGCCATTCAGCGCTCCGGTTGCTTCGCCAAAGGGTTCGTAGGCCAAAAGCGTGCCGCCCGTGGGAGCCGAAGGTGTGGCCGTCGCTTCATTCGAGTAACCGCTGGGACCGGAAGCATTGACCGCCGCAACCGTGAAGAAGTAGGGCGTGCCATTTGTAAGTCCGGTGACTGTGTAGGTGGCTGCCGTCAGGCCTGTGACGATCGGGGTCGCGCTTTCGCCGCCCGTGGTCAGGCCTTCGTAAACGTTATAGGAAGTCGCTCCCGAAGCAGCGGTCCAGTTCAACGCCACCTGGGCGTTGCCGGCCGTAGCTGTTAATCCGGTGGGCGCCGCGGGAGGCGCGAGGGGTGTTGCGCTGGCCTCATTGGAAGCCGTGCTCGTGCCGCCCGTGCTTACTGCCGCGACCGTGAAGTAATACGGAGCTCCGTTGGTGAGGCCGGTTGCTGTGTACGTGTCTGCCGTAATGCCGGTGGCGATGGGAGTCGCGTTTTCGCCGCCCGATGCGGTGCCCTCATACACGTTGTAGGAAGTCGCTCCCGTCGAGCCCGTCCAGTTCAGCACAACCTGGGCGTTGCCTGCGGCTGCAGAAAGGCCGGTAGGCGCGGACGGCGCGATCTCCGCTGCCGCCTGCGTAAGGCGCACGTTGTCGAAGTAAGCGCTACGGCTGTATTGACCGGTGAAAGTGTAAACCAGAGCGACGGTAATGTTTTGCCCAACATACTGTGAAAGACCCGCGGTGCTGAAGTTGAGACTGTAATCTGCCAGGCCTGTGCCCGGGCAGTCGCAGCCCGGAGGCAGCGCATTGGGTCCGGACGTCGGAGCAACAAAATTTGCCACGGAAACGCCGTTGGCGAGCAGCTGGAAGCCAACCTGGTAGTTGCTCAGAGCGCTATTGCCGCCCGCGCCCAGTGCGACCGTCAGCGTGTATTGCGTGTTGGCTGCGAAAGTTCCAAGCGAAGAGGCTGACGTTAACGTAGCGGTCGATGTTCCATACGGCAGAGATCCCTGGTCGTTCGCGCCTGGGGACCAGTAATAGGAACCGGTTACGCCCGTCAGCGGTGTGCCCGCAGTGGCGTTGTCGGCCACATACTGGACCCCCGATCCGCCGCCTGTGCCGGAGCTGGCGAAGGTCCAGTCCGCCGGGTAGATATATCCGCTATAGTTGCCCGATCCATCGCCGAGTTCAAACGAGTAGTTCGGAACGGTAATGGGAGTCGCAGTCCCGTACACATACTGCGGTATGGCCGATGCTTCATTCGAATAGGTGCTGACGCCGGCGCTGTTAACGGCCGCGACCGTGAAGTAATAATCCGTTCCATCCGTCAGACCGGTCACAGTATATGCAGCTGCCGTGATTCCCGTGGCTACCGGAGTTGTGCTCTCGCCGCCCGAAGACGTGCCTTGGTAGACGTTGTAAGACGTTGCTCCATTTGCCGGTGTCCAGGCCAAAGCGACCTGCCCGTTTCCAGCCGTTGCCGTCAAGCCCGTCGGGGCCAGCGGAGGAAGTCCCGTTTCCAGCGCCTGCGTCAGGCGGACATTATCAAAATAGCCTGCTTTGCCATACGGTCCCGTGTAGTTGTAGACAAGGGCCACCATGATGTTTTGGCCAACGACGGACGAATTGCCGACTGTGGTGAAACTGACGCTGTAGTCTTGCAGCGCGCTGGAAGAGAGGGCCGGGGTGGATGATGAAGTAGCGTTGAACGTCGCTACCGGAACGCCATTGGCCAGCAATTCCATGCCTACCGTGGCGCCATTGAGATTTTGAGCGGCCAGTGCGACTGTCAGCACGTACTGCGTGTTGGCCACGAACGTTCCCAGCGATGAAGCTGAGGTCAAGGTGACCGTTTCGTTGCCGTAGGGAGAACTTGCGCCATTGGAGATGCCGGGCGCCCAGTAGTAGGTTCCGGTTACGTTGGTGAGCGTTTGACCGCAGGCTGAGTTACTGCAGATTTGCTGGTAGTACGAAGTGTTGCCCGAACTGGAAATCGTCCAATCCTGCGGGACGATGTAGTTCGATTGATTGTCAAGCTCGAACGAGTAGTTGGGAACGGTTATTGGAACCGGGCTCCCATATCCAATTGTTGGGGTGCCCGACGCTTCATTTGACGGTCCGCTGGCGCCGGCTGAATTGACTGCCGCAACGGTAAAGAAATAAGGCGTTCCTGCCGTCAGCCCTGTGACGGTATAGCCGGTTGTCGTGATGCCGGTCGCTACTGGCGTCGAACTTTCGCCGCCCGACGTCGTGCCTTGATAAACGTTGTAGGAAGTTGCGCCCGTCGATCCCGTCCATGACAACGCGACCTGGCCGCTTCCTCCCGTCGCCATCAGGCCGGTCGGAGCCGCGGGAATCACAATCGGCGCCACGGGAGTAGCCGAGGCGCCGGTGGATGGACCGCTGGTGCCGTTGCTGTTGCTGGCCGTGAGATAGAAGCTGTAGCTGGTGCCGTTGATCAACCCAGTCGCCGTATAAGTGGTCCCCGTTACCGAGGAGGCGATCTCACCGTAATTCCCGCCCGTCGTATCCCACACCTGGTAGCTGGTGGCTCCCGCCGATGCGGTCCAATTGAGCTGAATCTGTCCGTTGCCGGGTGTTGCCGTGAGGCCTGTTGGCGCTGACGGCGCTGAGACTGTGGGTGCCGGTGTAACCGCGGCATAGGTGGCGCCCACTCGAATGTCCGCAAGCGAACTCAGATTGGGGCTGTTTCCGGCGTACCAGGAAAGACCGTCGAAGTTCAGGCTGCTGGTGGTGGAATAGCTCGCGGTCGGCGTAGCCGGAGCAGACCCTCCAAGCGAGGTGGGATTCACATATAGATTCACCACGTTTGTCGAGCCGAACGTTACCGACATCACCAGCAGGGCTGGCTGCCCAACGACCATTGGCACATTCGTCGTATTTGTAACGGGGGTTCCGTTGTAGGCCAGGCCCCAGTGGCTGCCGCCAAAATAGCCCGCCCCAACATTGGCAGGATTTGCCCACCAGGCGCTACCGCCGGTCTGCCCAGTAAGGGTTAACGAGCAATTGTCAATGCTGTTCGAGTTCACGCTCATCAGGTAGCTCAGCCAGATGGTCTGGCCGGAAGCACCGATCTGACTGCCGCTGAGGAACGAACTGAACGGGCCGCTCTCGCTTACGTTCAACTGCCTTCCAGCGGTCTGATATGCGTATCCGCCGCTCGCATATTGCCCCGTCGTGAGCAAGCCGGAATAGGTCAAAGGAGTGGCCGATGCAATTTCATAGCCGGGCAAAGTCGTTTCGCCGCCTTGTTCTGCCCATGCAGCGCCCCAGCCGTAATCCCCGCTGCCGGTGGCGCCAGTCAAAGGCCCAGCGGCTTCTCCAAAGGGTTCGTAAGCCAGCAATGCGGTTGGCAATGCGGGCGTGACCGCGGCTTCATTCGAATACGCGCTTGTGCCGGATCCGTTCACCGCTGCAACCGTGAAGAAATACTCCGTTCCGTTGGTCAAGCCGGTCACTGTATATGCAGCTGTCGTGATGCCTGTTGCGATCGGTGTCGCGCTTTCTCCGCCAGGCGTGGCGCCCTCGTAAACGTTGTACGAAGTGGCTCCCGAAACCGCCGTCCACGCCAGCGCCGCTTGCCCGTTGCCAATGGTCGCGGTCAGGTTTGTGGGAACCGCCGGAGGACCGACAGGAGTTGCCGACGCCTCGTTGGAAACCGCGCCCGTGCCGATTGTGTTCACGCCCGCCACTTCAAAGTAGTAGGTCGTTCCATTGGACAGGCCGGTCACCGAGTACGTGTTCGTCGTGACCCCGGTTGCAATCGGAGTTGTGCTTTCTCCGCCCGACGTGGTGCCCTCATAGATGTCGTACGAAGTTGCGCCCGCAGCCGTCGACCACGACAGCCCAACTTGCGCATTGCCCGGCGTAGCCGTCAGGCTGGCGGCCGGCGGCGCAGACGATACGGGAGTTGCGCTGGCCTCGTTGGAAGGCGCGCCCGTGCCGGTTGAGTTGGTTCCGGTGATCTCGTAGTAGTACGTAACCCCGTTGGTCACGGCGGTATCTGTGTAACTGGAAGCGGAAGAAGAGACGCTGGTCAGCAGTGTCTCCCCGCCTGAAGCCGTGCCGCGCAGAATGTTGTAGCTTGTCGCGCCCGGAACTGTCAGCCAGCTCAGGGCTACCGCGGTGTTGCCGCCGGTGGCCAGCAGGTCTCCAGGAGAGAACGGGTAGCCGTTGGGCTCATATCCGGTCAGGTTTACAACGGCGTTGTATTTTGACGTCGTCACGTTGCGGTAATCGTCCGTCGTGCCGTAGTCTCCGTAACGCGCGTAGGCCGTCGACAAGGCAAAATAGCCGAAGGTTGAACCGCCCTGCTCAAAATAATTGTTCCGAATATGGGTCTGCACCAACGTGTCCATCCCCGGATCGCGATTGGCCAGAATTTGCGGCCCCACGTTTACGGTGTTCTGCGAGCCACCGTTGCTGTTGTCCGGCCCGCCCTCATAGACCATCAGGCGCAGCCCGTACTGGTTCGCCGTCGCCAGGTTCGAGGTAATATACGACACGCTCGACGTGCTGTTCGACGACATATCGGCCAGCACCAGCGGGATGGTTGTGTCGTTGGAGTAGTTCGACGCCGTGAAGTAATCGCCCTGGGCCATGCCGTAGAAGTAGTTGGCCGGCGGACCGTAGTTCGTTTTGAACCACGCCAGCGCCGCGGCGGCATTCGAGTTTGCGCCTTCGTCGAGCTGCCACCACGTGTAGACCGGGCGGATGATCGTTCCAAACGAACCGACCCCAAAGACCGACTCGAAGATCTGCCCATTCTCATAGGCCCGCTTGATGTGGCGCCGATAGGCCCACGTCGAGTTGCTGGTGTTTCCATCGTTGTTGAGCACGGATACGCCGCTGGGCCCGGCAGCCACCTCGGCCTCGGCTGCGCTCACGTTCCATCCGTACTGCAGGAAGCCGAAATTCCACACCTCGTTGCTGTCTTCCAGATAGATATGCAGGCCGGAGTTCAGACCCTGGTTGCCCGTAAACGCGTTGCCGTTCTTGAACAACTGGGCCAGGTTGTACACGTAGCTTGAAGTGTCAGGCGCAGGAACGTAGGCCGGATCGTATTGGTCGGGCGACCCGGTTGCATTGATCGGCACATTGATCCAAACGTCTTTGTTGGTCGCGTTGGCCAGCAGGATGACGTACTCCCACGAAATGCCCCAGGCGCCTGAGCGGCTCGGATAGCTGGTGATGCTGGGCCCGACGCCTTGATAAAAGTCCGTGGGCAAACTGCGCTGGCTCCAGCCCATCGTCGGAGTATTCACGCCGTTGCAGGCCGGCGCAGAAGACGCGCAGCCGCTCACCACGAACGGATTCTGGTTGGTTCCCAGCCAGCCCATAAAGCGGATGTAAGCGAAGGGACCAAATGCACTGACAAAAAGAGGATCGAAAACCTGCGTTGGGTTGGCTGCTTCCGCCAGGGTGAACCCCGGCCGGATCACCTGCAGGTTGGCGATTCCAGAGTTGGTGCCGCTGCCGGGCGTCAGGATGGTATTCGTGAAGCTGATCACCATCAGCGCCGGTCCGTCGGCAAAGGTTGGCCCTCCGGGCAGATAAACATTGACGGTGGTGGTGTTCGTGGCCGAATTGTAGACCTGATTGGTAAACGTAAGCGTGGGATTGCCCGCAACGCTCGACAATGTCGCCTGTCCCGAAAACGACATCGTGTACGTGCCGCTCATGTTCGGCTGGTACTGCGCCGGATCGTCGATCGGCGGCGCCCAGGCGGGTACGGGGCGGTCGTCAAAAACCACCACGATGCCGTCCGAAAGCGGATTCCCGCTTGAGTCCGTGGGCACCGCGTCGCCGCTGCCGTTCACAGTAAGCCTGCCCTGGTCTTTGAATGCGTCAATAAACCCGGTTGGGCGGTCAGAAGACTCCGCGCCGATCTGGGTTGGATAGGTCTGGCTCCAGAGTGTAGAGCTCCCGGCCAATGCCGTCACTGTAAGAATGGCGAATAACGCAATGCTGTCCAACTTGATGGACAACCAGTTTGCAGGGATTCCAAACGGCTTCATAAACGGCTCCTGTGACGATCTTTCAAGGCTATTGATGGGTTCGATCCGCGGCGAAAAAAGCATTGAATACCCAGGCAGACCTGGCAGTCGAAGTGAAAATCCGAATCACCAACAGGCCGTTCGCAGCCCGGATTAAGCGCTCGGATTTTAAGGGACAGTTTTTTTCGCATCTGAATCGCAGGCGGAATCCTACGACAGTTGACCTTAGGATTGTCAAATTACCAACGCCCTGCTCAACGCTTACCAACGCGTTGCCCAGCGCATAGCCAACCGAGGCGAGGGCTTACTCTGGCGGAGTGTTAACTAAGAGTAAAAAAAATCTACATTAGAGGCTGGAAGCGCTCGTTTTTCTTCTTTGAGGCTGATTGAATGAGTGTGATCACAGTCGTTCGTGACCTCTGTCACACTCGTCGAACATCATCATCATCATTTTTCACTCGGCGCTTCGATTACAGCCCAGAAAAATGCTCGCAGGCCTCGGGAGCACCATTGCGAGGCATTGATCTTCAAGCGGGCGTGAAAGCACCGGCCTCGAGGAGTAGCGGCGGCATAGGTGGACAAGAAGAAACCCCTGCACGGAAGCACGAGCAACCAAGAAAGCCTAAAATTCCAGGCCTTCTCAGTCGTGATCTGGCTCTATTTCTTGAGTTCGCCATTCATCGAAAACCGGGCCCGGAGTTCCGTCACCATCTGGATCAACGATTCATTGCTTATTCACGTTTCATCCGCGTATAATGTGCGACGAAACGTAGACAAGGCACGGATCGAAAGCTCTGGCAAGTCTCAACTAAGTTTGTCCGGGTTATGGAGCGCTTCCTCGACGTAACTGCTTTATTGTTCATGAACATATGACAAACGTTTCAGATACGTTACATGCCGATTCCAAGGGCCTTCAAGACCCTTACGCACAGGAGTGTCTCGCCCAGGTCGATCGCTTGGTGAGGAGTCCATTGTTACAACGCTCTGAAAACCTCTGCAAATTGGTTCACTACCTTGCGGAGCAGTCGCTGAATTCGCCAACGCATCATCTCAAAGAGCACCAAATTGCCACAGAAGCCCTGGGACGCGCTGCGGACTTTGACCCGCAGGTGGATGCCAGCGTACGGGTCCTGGCCGGACGATTGCGCACCCGGCTGGCCGAGTACTACGAATCCACTGGAGTCCGAGATCCAATTCGCGTCGACGTTCCAAAAGGGAGCTACACACTTTCGTTCGAGCGCAGGTCCGACATCCCAGACCGAAGAACTCACGCGGAAAAACCCGTACATGTTCCTGAGTCGCGGGCGCCCATCGGAATTCAAAGCAGGATTCTTGCGGCACTGGCGGTTTTGGCGATCGTGTGGCTGGCTGGCTGGTCCGTGATTTACTTCATCCGTCACCGGGCAGCGGAATCGGCGGCCAGCAGGGCGGCAACAAACCCACTGCCGCTTGCATTTCAGAATTTCTGGAACCCATTCCTCCACGGACCGCAGCAGACTATCGTCGTTTTCAGCAATGCGAGTTTTGTCGGAAATCCTGAAACGGGGTTTCGCTATTTCAAGCCGTCCCGGGACTCTCGCGATCAAATCAACCAGCACTACACCGGAATCGGCGAACTGTTGGGCGTCCTGGAACTGGACCGCCTTTTCCAGAGATCCGGGGGCCAATTCCTGATTAAACCAGGAGGCTGGTTTACGTTTGACGAAGCTCGCAGCAATAACCTTATCTTCGTCGGGTCTCCAACTGAAAACCTTACGCTTAGGCGGATTCCAGCCACCCAGGAGTTTGTTTTCCGCAGTGTGCCGATAGCAGGGAATCATTCCAGCGAGGTCATCGTCGACCTGCATCCAAAGGACGGCAGAGCGAGCATGTACCCTTCTCCAACAGAGGCCGCAGGAGAGGATGCGGACTATGCCCTCATTGCCCTGATGCCCGGATTAGACCACTCTCACCGAACGCTGATCCTCGCGGGCCGTTCAACCATCAGTACGCAAGCCGCCGTCGATTATGTATGCGACCAGAACTCGCTCAACGAACTGCTGCAAAGCCTGAGCTTCACGAGCGGTTCAGACATAAAGCCTTTCGAAGCGTTGCTGCGGGTAGAAGTTGCCCACGACGTGCCAATTGAAACTAAACTTGTTGATTCCCGGAGAACCACCCATTAATTCAATTGCCCCTTCTGCCTGGCAACGATTCGATCTGCAAGGATAAAGCTTCTGCCCTTTGGTAGACGCCTGAATTGTTCAAGCTCTCGCCGCTGGAGCTTTTCATAATTACCGTAGACTAATGTCCACCATCCATTCCGCGTTTCCCTGCGGAATGAGTGTGATACCTGCAAAATTGCGGTCTCCACAGTGCCAGAGAATGACCTGGAGCATGAACCTGCCCGACGCACCATAGTTCAATGGTGAGTCAAGCAAGTTCATGCCAAATCCCCAGCTCGAATCAGCGGCCCGCCGCCTTGTAGCAGCAGCGCGGCGGAATCTTGCGCCTACGGAGTGACCGCCGCATAAGTGGTTCCAAAGCGAATATCGCCCAGCGAACTCTCGTTCGTGCTGTAGCCCCCCAGGTACGAGAGCGACGCGAACGCAAGACTGGCGGTTGTCGAGTAGCTTGCGCTCGCCGTTGCTGGAGCCGACCCGCCAAGTGAGGACGATGGCGGATTCACATACATATTCACCACGTTCGTTGACCCGAAAGTGATTTCGACAACAATCAACGTGGATGTGCCCTCAACCACTTCAGCGCTCGATTGCTTGGTTACGCCGTTGATCAGCAGAGACCAGTATGGATTGCCGCCACTATTGGAGTTGCTCCCAAAGTATCCAATCCCGAGAGTGCCCGTTTCCCAGGCATACGCCCCTTCGTCCGCGGCCAGATATACCGCGTTGGTCTGTCCGTTACTCGTGCTCACGTCCTGGCGAAGCAGGAAGCTGAGCCAGATGGTCTGCCCGGAGGCCCCGATCAGTCCGCCGGAGAGATAAGAGTTGAATGGACCGCCCGAATTCACATTCAGCTGCCTTCCTACGCTTTCATACGCATAACCGCCGATGGCATGGTTGGTGGTCGTTTGCAGTCCGGTATAGGTCAGCGGGTTCGTCGAAACGATGTTATACCCCGGTATTTCCGTCGAATTGTTCTGCACAAGCCAGGCTGCGCCCCAACCGCTATCTCCCCCGCCGCTGGCGCCGTTCAGTGCAATCGTCGATCCGCTCGTTTCTCCGAAGGGCTCGTAGGCCAGAAGCGTTCCTGATCCGGCTGCGTTGACCACGATGCTTTGTGGCACCTGCGGAGCCGCCGAGTAGTCGGCATTGCCTGCCTGGCTCGCGGTGACTACCACCGTTCCGGTGCCCGTGATGGTCAGCGTGTTGCCGCTCACCGAGCCCGGTCCGGACGTCACCGTAAAGCTCACCGTCAACCCCGACGTCGCTGTCGCTGACAACGTGATCGGCGAAACCGGATAAGTCACAGGTGAGGCCGGCGCTGTGAAGTTGATTGTCTGCGGCGCCTGGTTGACCACCACGTTTTGCGTCACCGGGGTTGCGGCAGTGTAGTTGGCGTTGCCTGTCTGGCTCGCGGCAACTGCCACTGTGCCTACCCCCGTAATCGTCAGCATATTGCCGCTGATTGTGCCCGGTCCGGAGGTCACCGCAAAACTCACCGCCAATCCCGAAGTTGCTGTCGCCGACAGAGTGATGGGGCTCGCCCCGTAGGTGACAGGCGAGGTTGGGGCGGTAAAGTTGATGGTCTGCGAAGCCTGGTTGACCACCACGTTGTGCGTCACCTGGGTTGCAGCTGCGTAGTTGGCATTGCCGGCCTGACTTGCGGCAACCACTATGGTGCCCACGCCGGTGACAGTGAGTGTGCTGCCGCTGATCGAACCGGGACCGGAGGAGACGGTGAAGGTTACCGCCAACCCGGAGCTCGCTGTTGCCGATAGGGTGATGGGGCTAACTCCGTAGGTTACCGGCGTGGTTGGCGCGGTAAAGGTAATGGTCTGTGACGCCTGGTTGACCACCACATTCTGCGTTACCTGCGTTGCTGCCGCGTAGTTGGCATTGCCGGCCTGGCTCGCGGCCACCACGATGGTGCCCACGCCTGTGACGGTCAGCGTGCTGCCGCTGATCGAACCGGGACCGGAGGAGACGGTGAAGGTTACCGCCAACCCGGACGTCGCCGTCGCCGACAAACTGATCGGGCTAACTCCATACGTTACAGGCGAGGTCGGCGCCGTGAATGTAATGGTCTGTGACGCCTGGTTCACAACAACATTTTGCGTTACCTGGGGAGCTGCCGAGTAAGTGCTGTTGCCCGCCTGGTTCGCGGCCACCACCACCGTGCCCGCGCCGGTGATGGCCAACGTGCTGCCGCTGACTGTGCCCGGCCCGGAAACGACACTGAAGGTCACTGTCAATCCGGAGCTGGCCGTGGCCGAGAGCGCAATGGGGCTCACTCCGTAAGTGACCGGAGAAGTCGGCGCGGTGAAAGTGATAGTCTGCGACTGCAACGCTGGGTTGACGACCACACTTTGCGTTACCTGAGTTGCCATCGTATAGTCGCTGTTCCCTGATTGATTCGCGGCTACAACTACCGTGCCCGTTCCAGTGATGGTCAATGTGTTGCCGCTGATCGTGCCCGGGCCCGAGGACACAGTGAAGACGACCGGCAATCCCGATGTGGCTGTCGCCGAAAGCGTGATCGGCGACACTCCATAAGTTACCGGAGACGTTGGCGGCGTGAAGCTGATCGTCTGCGAGGCCTGGTTCACCACCACGTTGTTCGTCACCTGCGGGGCGGGGCTGAAGCTGCCGTTGCCCGCCTGGTTCGCGGCCACGGTCACCGTACCCACGCCGGTAATCGTCAGCGTACTTCCGCTCACTGTTCCCGGCCCCGACAACACGCTGAATGTCACCGGCAATCCGGACGTCGCCGTCGCCGAAAGAGCAATCGGGCTAACTCCATAAGTCACAGGCGTGGTTGGCGGCGTAAAGGTGATGGTCTGCGACGACTGGCCCGCCGTTGGAGTCACAACGGCATAGGTGGTGCCAAAGCGGATATCGGCTAGTGAGCTGTCGTTGGTGGCGTACCCGCCCAGATAAGCAAAAGACTCGAATGCGACACTGCCGGTGGTCGAGTATGTCGCGCTCGCCGTGCCGGGAGCCGATCCGCCAAGCGAGGTTGTGGGTGGATTGACATACATATTGATCTGGTTGGTCGCGCCGAATGTTATCGAGACGACAATCAGGGCCGGTGCACCCTGAACCACTTGCACGTTCGACTGAGCCGTGACGCCGTTGTACTGCAGGCTCCACATCGGATTGCCATTGGAATTGTTCGATGAGCTGCCAAAGTAGCCAATGGCAAGGGTGCTTCCGGCATTCGTTATCCAGGAACCTGTGCCGCCGTCAGGGGTGAGAAACACCGCGTTGGTATATCCGGTACTGGGACTCATGTCCTCGCGAAGCAGGAAGCTCA
>JBEKEQ010000247.1:0-10980 GCA_050013735.1 Occallatibacter sp. | reverse complement strand
ACAACACTATCGCGCCCCACGGCCGCGCATCACCGGCTGAAAAACAACTTCGTCCAAGTTCGGACAAACGCGAGACACGTCTGGTCAGTGCGAAGACCTCGGGGTGAATGCGGCGCCCGATCGGTCTCCACCAGCGAGACCTTGCGATTTCCTCCAGATTCCACCTCGCGATGGACACCCTTGCCGTTCAGCTAACACTTCCCCTTGCCGGGTGTGTAGGGGACTTGCACCCCCAAGTGAGTGCGCCCTGCCGGGCGCACCAACGAAAACGCGGTTGCCGATTAGCAACCGCGTCAACCTCTTTTTTCTTTAGTCGCTTGTTTTCAACGGTTGCCATATAGCAACCGAAGGTTGCCCAATCTGGGGTAGTGTGTCCCTACCCCTGCCGATGCCGAAGGCAGCGCGCGGTTCACGAGACGGCTTGAGCCGACGGCGACTGGCTGCCAGCCCGATGCCTCCTCCAGGCACGTATGCCTTCCGTCACGGCAAGCAGCGCGCAAATAGCGCAGAAAGGGACTCCTATCCAAAGCATCAATCGAGAGCCCCCGCCCGGCTTGAGGACCTCTTGCAGTGTATGCAAGGCGCTGATCGCAGACGCTACGCCAGGCAACAGCCATTTCTCCCGCATCCGAAAATGGAGAACAAATGCTGGGAGAAACATTGCGTTGGATACATCTCCCAACGCGGTCAGCACTGGATGGGAACTCTTGGAAACGTCCACAAGCTCCCATGCAAGAAGAATCACCGACACGACGATGGATGCTCGCAAGAGTCTCTTTGATTCAGTTGAATGCATTGTCTTCCCCTCAATATGACGCGATCAACAAACCCACAGCAGGTCCACCACAAGTAGAAGCGGTAATGTAAACCTGTCTGAGCAACTGCCACTCGGGAACATAGTGGTGCCCATGAGGGTCGTATGAGGGTCCGGGCATGTTATACACATTGTCCAGTGCGTCATCGATCTTATCGTACAGGTCATATATTGCCCACCCACAAGCTGAAGCATAGGCAACTGCTGCGATCACCCTCGCCTTGGTCAACCATCCAGTCTCCACCAAGTCTTCTCGTCCATTCGGGTCCATTCCATTGACTGGATCGCCGTTTGCGTAGAGGTACTTGTGCAAAGAGGCAGGATCTGTCTGCTTCCCGTCCTCCGGATCGCGGCTCAAAAAGCGTCCGGTGTTTGGGTTGTAGTATCTGGCGCGGAGGTAGTAGAGGCCGAGATCTGCGTCGAACTGCTCGCCGCGATAGAGGTAGCTGTTCGGCGTGGTGCCTTGCTTGGTGAACGAGTTCCCAAATGCGTCGTACTCGTAGCTGTCTGTGACTGTGCCGCTGGCGTTGGTTAGATTCCTTACGCTGCCGCCGCCGTCGTAGCCGTAGAAGCTCGGCGTCCAGGTATTATTGACCACCTGGTTTTCGCTGATCCGCTGCAAGCCGTAGGTGTATTGCCTTGTTACTGCGCCATTCACCACTTCCTCGACCACCTGCGGCAATCCAGTCGGATTCAGGTCATCGACAAGATACTGCGTCGTGACCCCGCCGACGACCTTTGCGACCCGATTGCCGTCGCCGTCATAGATCAGGCGCACAGCGCCCCCGTTCATCGAAGTGAGATGGTTCTCAGAGTCGTAAGTGAAAGTTTTGCCGCCGGTGGCCAGCGTGTTGCCATTCGAATCGTAGGTCTCCGATGACACTTCATCGTCAGCATTGTAGCCAAAGCTACCAGACTCGATTCCCGGCAGCGACGAACTCAACGACAGCCGGTTGCCAACAGGATCGAGCCGATAGCCGGCGCTGCCGTTGTTGTGGTCTGGATCGCCGCCGATGGTTTCGTTGGTCAAGCGATAGATGCCGTCGTAGCTCCAGTTGAGCGTGCGGCCGTTCAGCTCCGTGGCGCTGGTGAGGTTCCCCGTCGGCCCGCGCTGGTAGAGGTAGCCACTGCTCTGCGTTGCGAGTCCCGTAATTCGATTCAGCGCGTCGTAGGTCATGGCGCTCTGCACGCCGTTGGGGTAATTCACCGCGGCCACATTGCTGGCCGGGTCATAAGTATAAGTCGTTGTCTGATTGCCTTGCAGACGATCGTCTGTGACCGTGCTCAGGCGATTGAGCTCGTCGTAGGCGTAGCTGACCGAAACGCCATTTGGGTGATTCGACGACATGGACGCAAGATTGCCCGCGTCGTCGTAGCTGTAGCTCAGCGTGCCCGCAGGCGCGGCCTTGGTGGTCAATCGATCGAGGCTGTCGTAACTGTACGTCGTGGTCCAGCTCCCGACCGACATGGTAGCACGCTTGCCGGTCGGCGTGTACGTAAAGCTCACTGCGGGCTCGCCGGGGGTGGTGCGAGAGAGCAGGCGGTTCAGAGCGTCATAGGTGTAGCTGGTTGTAACGCCGTTGAAGTGCGTAAGCGAGACAAGGTTGCCTGCCGTGTCGTAACTCCGCGTCTCGGTCAGCGTGCCGTCGGGCAGCACCTTCTGCACGTTCTCGCCGAACAGGTCGAAGCTGTTGGCGGTGACGTGCAGGTTCTCGTCTGACAACGTGATCAGGTTGCCGAGATTGTCGTAGGTGTAGGAGTTGGTGTTGTTCGACGGGTTGGGATGGTTGAGCTGGACGACGGTCTTTAACTGGTTGGCGGCGTCGTAGGTGTACTGAACGACGTTGCCGGCCTGGTCTGTAACGCTGGCCAGGTTGCCGGGGCCATCGTAAGTGTTGGTGACGGTGGTCGTGTCTGGGTAAATCGTCTTGACCAGACGCTTGCGCGCGTCGTATTGGAACTGGGTCTTGTTGTTGTTCGCGTCGGTCTGCGAGATGCGGTTGCCGGCGTTGTCATAGGCGTAGGTGAAGTTGCCCTTGGGGCCGGCGATGGCGATGAGGCGGCTGTCGGCGTCGTAGGTGTAAGTGGTGGTGTGGCCCAGAGCGTCTGTCTCGCCGGTTTTGCGGCCTGCGTTGTCGTAGGCGTAGGTGGTGGTGCTGGCATTCGAAGTGCCATAGCCGCGAGTGACCGAGACCTGGCGTCCGGCGAGATCGTAGACGTGGTGCGTTATGTTGCCGTTTTGATCGGTCTCATTGATTACGTTGTTGCGGAAGTCGTAGGTTTTGGTCGATGTGGTGGCCGGCTGGGTGGGATAGGTGGTGGTGATGAGCCGGTTCAAGGCGTCGTAGGTGTAGGTGGTGATGTTTCCGCGCGCATCGGTGTCAGAGATCTTGTTGCCGTTGCCGTCAAACGTCGAACCGGTGGTGCGGCCGAGCGGCGCGGCGGTCTGCGTCAGATCGCCCAGGGCATCGTACTGGTAGTTTGTGGTGGAGGCAGGGCCGCCGGCGGGTGTTGCCGGGGTTGGCGCAACCATCGCGGTCTTTTGGCCCAGGGAATTGTAGGTGTAGGAGGTGGTGCGGCCGAGCGCGTCAGTGCGGCTGGTCAGGTTGCCGTTCGCGTCATAGCTGAACTGGCTGGCCTGTGCCGGATTTACCGTGATGTCAAAGCCAATGGCCCCAGCCTGCAGGGTCTGGTATTGGTTAAAGAGGAAGCTGGCCAGTGTGCCTGCGGAATCGGTGACGCTTTGCGGATTGTAGTTGGCGTCGTAGTTGAACAGGCGCACATTGCCCAGTTCGTCCGTTGTGGAGGTGGGCTCGCTGTATTGGTTGTATTGCGTGGTGCTGGTGGTGTTTGTGCCGGTTGCGGTTGCCGGGTAGGTGGCGGAGGTCTTGTTCCCGTTCTGATCGTAGGTGTAGCTGTTGGTGTGGCCCAGAGGATCGGTTACCGATGTGAGGTTGTGGTTTGGGTCGTAGACATTCGTCGTGGTGTTTCCGAGCGGGTCGGTGGAGCTGAGCAACATGCCGTAGGCGTCGTAGACCATGGTTGCCGTGCCGGCATTGCCGCTTGCGTCGGGCGGATAGGTGACGGTTGTGGTGTTCGTGGCCAGGTTGTAGGCGTAGCTGGTGGTTTGGCCCAGCGCGTCGCTGACGCTTTGCAGGCGGCCATTGAGCGGAAGCCCGTTGGGATCGGTATCGGTGGCTGTGTAGTAGGTGGTGACGGGAAGCGGGTTGTTGCGGAAGTCCGTGCCGCTGAGGTAGAGGTGGCTCGCGTCGTAGGTGTACGTGCTCGGCTGCGTCGTGTTGGGGTAAGTGACGGAGGCGAGATTTCCGGAGTCGTCGTAAGCGTAGAGATAGTTGTTGCCCTGCGGGTCGGTAATCTGCGTGATGCGATTGCTGGAATCGCGCACGAAAAGCACGGAGAGGCCGGTGGTGCTAGTGATGCCGTTGGCGGCGATGGTGAGCCCGTTGCCGCTTCGATCCTGGATGGACTGCAACGCTCCGCCCGCGCTAATGGTGTACGAGGTTCCGGTTGAGTCGGTGTAGATGTATCCAGGCGGGTTGTATTGTCCTCCGCCGATGCAGAACCACAAGGAGCCGTCTGGAACCACGAAATCGAAGTCGTTGGCGCAACCTGGGCTGGAGTCCTTCAGCGTTCCGAAGAAACCTGGCTCAGGCGAGAACGCCGCGGCGTAGAAACCGAGGAGGTTGTTGAGTTGCGGCGTGAGATAGAAGGTCCTGCGTTGCCCACCCAGAGTAAAGGTGACGTCGCCCGCGGGGTCCACGGAGAGGTTGACCGAGGTGCTGAGCGACCAGCCATAGCCGAAATCGCCGCTGACGCCGGCACTGAGGCTGTCGTACTGGCGTTGAATGCTGATGGAGAGCCCGGTGGCCGGGACAACCAGGTCAGTAACGTTTGCGGTTACGCGGCCCGGTTTATAGTTGCCGGCCACGGTCAGAAGCACAAGGCTGTACTGCGAGCTTCCGCTTGAATCTGTGCCGTAAAGCTGGACAGAGTACGAACCGTTCGCCAATTCTGTGGTGTCGAGCGTTCCGATTTGACCCGAGCCGGTTACGCTCGCGTTCAGAACCGTGACGTTATTAGGATTGCCCGTGGGATAGTAGATCAGGGCTCCGCTCTGGAGCGTAACTCCGGGCGCTAGCGTGACTGGGACAATACCAGTGACAGTTGAGCCATAGAGAGGACTTCCGACCCATCCCTGTGGCGTTTCTACAATTGGAGTCGGGTTCACGGTGATCGAGAATTGGGCAGATGCGCTGTTGCCGGCGTCGCTGGCGCTCAGCTGCACGACGTAGACCCCCGACTCGCTGAAGGCCGCGGTAGACACCGCCTGCTGCGGAGTGGTGAAGGTGACGGTGCCAGGCCCGCTGATCTGGCTCCATGCAACCGTTGGGGTGATGCCAACATTATCGGTGACGGTTCCATTGAGTTGCACAGTGCTGGGCAACGTGACTATGTTCTGGGCAGAAATGCTGACCGTGACGGCGTTGCAATTGTTGCAAGAGCTTGTTGAACCGGGAGGAGTCCACACACCGCTGATGACGTTGGAAAAAACAACATTTCGATCGACGGTGTCAACGGCAACGACGTTATAAGTGCCAGGATTTCCATGGTAGTAGACGAATGGCGCGTGACCGGTGATGTCGGTCGTCGCACCTAACTGGAAATTATCGACGCCCCAGACGTAGAGTCCCACGCCTGCATCAGATACTGGAGATCCGGAAGCGCCGGTCGCGAGAACCGTGTAATCCTGAAGGTTGTTCACATAGCCAGGGATGGAAAGCACGATTGAGCCGGGCGAGGGTGGAGTTGCGTAATTGATCCACGTCACGCTGCTTTGGCCAGACTCGAGGCTTGGGCCGCCGGACGGGAAGGCTTGCGCCTCCAATGTGTCTGTTCCTGCATAGAGGCCGCTATACAAGAATGATGCAATGCCGGTGGAATCCGTCGTTGCCTGCAACTGCTGCGCATTGGCTCCCGAGACGTTGAGTGTAACGGGGACGCCGACCATGGGAGTTCCACTAACACCCGTCACCAACGCATTGAACGTAATGGGTTGGTTCAGGGGATAGGAGGAAGTAGTCATATAGAGCGTTGGGAAATACGTGCCCTGCCAGATGTTCGCGCCCGTGATCCAAGTTTGATCGCCATCGGCATTGACCAGTGGGCGGATGGGCAGATTGGCTGAGGCAGTTCCGCTCTGATAGGCAACACTCACGGTCTGGCCTGGCGTGAGACCTGTGGCTGCAACGACCGGATTCGTGCCATCGATTGCGCCGTTTTGAATGCTGGGATTAAAGATTCCGTACTGGTAGTTGTTGTTGAGTCCCCCAGTGACCCACGTCCACGGCATCGCCGTGGGTGGAACCGTTACGGAAACGCCATTAACCGCAACGACAAACCCTGGGCCGGCATCGCCTGCAAAGTATTCGCTATCAACCCCCAACTGAAGCTGCGTGGCACCCGCTGGCACTACAAAAGCTCTGGAAGCGGCTCCGACGGCTATGGGCTCGATGACTGCTCCATTGTTATCAGTAAATGCTCCTGCCAGTCCGATTACGCCGAGCGCGGGTGGAGCCTCCAAAGTAACTTTCGCGGCTGGGCTCGGCGGAGCCGGAACGATCCAGGCAGCAGAGACGCTGCCTGACGACAATGCTTGTCCGTTAACGACCGCCGTTGCCTGGACCGTGTCAGTTCCGCTGTTGGCCCCGGTATAGGTATACGATGCAACGCCGCTATTGTCGGTAGTGCCGCTACCAATATTGCTGTTCGGACCGGCAACGGTGAACGTTACAGCCACGCCAATCTCCGGTGTGCCGTCTTGATCCTGGACAGTTGCGGTGAAGGTTTGCGAGGTTCCGGTTGAGTACGGAGGTTGGGCAGCCGCAGCCAGAGTGATGGGGGGCGGCGGAGGCAGCAATGTGACAGCGGCGGAGCCTATTGTTGTGCCGCTCGCCACGCTCGAGGCGGTAATCGAAACGGTCTGCTGTGCCGTGACGCTACCGGGTGCGGTGTATAGGCCGGTTGATGTGAGCGTACCTTGTGCGCCCGACTGCATCGTCCAAGCCACGGAAGGATTGCAGGTGCCTGGCACCGAGAACTGCTGATTCTGCGATGCGTAGAGGCTTACCGCGGCAGGAGCAACCTGAATCGCATTGCGAGGGTACAAACGGTAGAACGTGGAGGGCGAACCTTGATTGTGGTACTCTGTCTGAACCCAGTCTCCAGAGACTGGGGTATTCGCTATGCTGATTTCGTCGAGGGCTCCATTGAAGTACAGCCAATTCCAATTCCCTTCACCCCAGAGCTCAGTAAATGCTGCACCTATCGTATAGGCGTAACTTGGGCTGTAACCCGTAGGGAACTGTCCTAAGGACGAGCCCACATTCTGTCCATCAACATAGAGCGTATCGGTCCCGTTCGTTGCGTATGTAATCGTTGCAAAATGCCAATTGCCATCGGCGTACGCAGTTGCCGTCGTAACCCCGCCCCCGATTAGGCTGCCATTTTCGTCAATATAGAGCATCGGAATCCACCCACCAAAGCCGGTAGTTCCGGGGCTTGAAGGAGTGCAAGCGTTAAAAAAGCACTCCTGACTGGAAGTCTGTCCTAAGATGCCTCCCGCCGAAGCGGTCTTGAACCAAACTCCAAAGGATGCGGAAAAAGAGGTCGTTGTATTCGCGCTCGAAAGCCCCAAATTACTTTGTACGCCAACCGGGTAAGACGCGAAATCCGCAGGGGGAATCTGCATATAGCTAGAGGCGCCGTTGAAGCTTGCAGCCCCATCGATCTCGCCGGAGGATGCCACAACCGACGTGAGCGATGCGTTATTACCATTCGCGGTTGAGTCCGCTGCGCTCCCCGACCCGGTGTTTGCAAGATGGTAGACCGCTTGATAGTTGCCATTCCACACACCGGTTGGGTTCTGCTCTGAGGACGTGACGTTCGGATTCCCGTAAAACACATAGAGGACCGTATCCGTGGTATGTGAGAGCGTTGGAATTCGCACCCACGCAATCACCTGGCCCGTGACCGGGTTATACTCCTCCATTTCGTGATCCAGCTTGGTAAGACCGTCGGGGTCGGTGCTAAAAATGATGTCGTAGCCGCTGGAGCTTACAACTTGCCCGCCATTAGATATTGAGGCGAAGTCGGGGTCGGTTGTGTTGAACAGGAATGGGAAGTTGACCTGATCCGTGTTGGGAACCTTCGTGTGGTCGATTACGACGACCCGCTGAAAGCTGTATCCGCTCGAAGCGCATTGCGTTGGAGAAAGAGTAATAGTGGACGAAGCTGACAGTGCCGGATCCGCCTGGCTGGTCGCGGTGACGGTTACCGTCTGTTGAGTAGTGATCGTCGTGGGCGCCGTGTATAAGCCACTCGTGCTAATAAAACCCACTGCAGCCGGGTTGATCGTCCAAGTAACCGCCTGATTGTTGTTGGTGACATTGGCGGTAAACTGCTGCATCTGTCCACCGTAGAGCGTCGCACTGAGCGGGGTTACGCTGATAGCACCCGGGATGCTCGTAGCTAGAGTTATCGTGGCCGAAGCCGACTTGCTCGTATCCCCTACGCTTGTTGCCGTGATGGTCACCGTCTGCAGAGCCGTCACGCTAGAGGGTGCCGTATACAGGCCCGACGAGTTGATGGTTCCGATCCCCTCCGGATTTATCGCCCATGTCACTGCAATGTTGGGCGTGTTGGCCACCGTGGCGACAAATTGTTGCGACTGGCCACCGTAAAGAGCCGGAGTCGGCGGAGTAACGGTCACTGCCACCGGCGGCATGAGCGTCACAGTAGCAGAGAGAGGCGTAGATGAGTCTCCCAAAGTGGTTGCTGTTATGGTCAGGGTTTGCGGTGTCTCGATCTCGGAAGGCGCCGTAAAGAGCCCGTCCGCGCTGAGCGTTCCTGGCACCCGCGACGGCATGGACCAGATCGCGGCGGAAGAGCCGCAGGCACTCGGTATTACGAACTGCTGGACTTGCGACCCATAAAGCGTCACCGCACCCGGAATTAGCGTCTCGGCCTCTTCTGGATAGAGTGTAGAAAATGTGGAGGGCGAGCTTTGATTGAAGTACTCCGTCTGTACCCAATCGCTGGATCTGGCTGTGCTCGAAAGATTAACCTCGTCGAGTGAGCCGTTGAAGTAGAACCAGGAACCATTCGTGCCGCCCCACCCATATCCATCTCCAGTTCCGACAAAGTACGAATAGGAGGGATTGTAGCCGTTCTGAACCGCTTGCTGCTCTGTGCCCGCGTTCTGTCCGTCGACATAGAGTGTCTCAGTTCCGTTGGCGTAAGTTACCTCTGCAAGATGCCAATTGTTGTCGTTGTATTCTTTTGCCGTGACAATCTGCCCTGAGCCGCCGAGATTGAAGAACCAAACTCTCAGCAGGCCTTCGGTGTCAACGTATATTGCAGGTACATAGCCGTAGCCGCCGGGTGAACCTCCCGGTTCAACCCCACTGACGGTTTGACTCAGAATAACTCCGGAGGATGCTGTCTTGAACCACGTTCCAAAGGATTCGGAATACTCAGTTGTGCTCTGTCCCCTTGCTGGGTAGGCCGACAGGTCTGCCGACGGAAGTTGCATGTAGCTGGAAGCTCCGTCGAAGCTACCGGCACCGTCAATTTGGCCGGACGCAGGCAGAACCGAGGCAAGCGGTGCGTTGTTACTATTGGCGGTTGAGTCCAAAGCGATGCCAGTCGCGACATTTGCCAAATGATATACGGCTTGGTAGTTCGTGTCCCACACGCTCGCCGGATTCTGTTGCGGGGTGCTAATGCTGGGATTTCCGTAAAACACGTACAGAATAGTGTCCTTGGTGTGCGAAAGTGTCGGGATGCGCACCCAGGCGATGACCTGTCCAGTGGCCGGGTTGTACTCCTCCAGTTCGTGATCCAGCTTTGTTAGGCCGGCTGGATCTGTGCTGAAGAAAATATCGTAGCCATTAAAGTTAGAAACGTGACCGCCGTTGGCTATTGTGGCAAAGGCAGGATCGGTTGCGTTGAACAGGTATGGGAAGTTGATTTGATCCGTATGTGGAACTTGCGTGTGGTCGATTGCAATCGCGCGTTTATAGTTGTAGCCGTTCGATGCGCATTGCGTTGAAGGGGGCGCAAGCGGAGAAAGCGTAATTGTAACTGAGGCCGACTTTGTCGGGTCCGCCTGGCTGGTCGCGGTAACAGTCACCGTCTGCTGAGTAGTGAAGCTGGCAGGCGATATGTAAAGGCCGGATGCGCTAATCGTGCCGAGCCCCGCTGGGCTGAGGGCCCAAGTCACTGCGGCGTTTCCCGTGTTGGCTACGCTCGCCGTAAACTGCTGTGGTTGGCTGCCGTCCGGGATCGTCACACTGGTGGGAGTCACACTTACTGAAATCGGCGGGAACAACGTAACCGTCGCCGAACCTATTTGGGAGCCCCCTCCAGAATTCATCGCTTCCACAGTCACCGTCTGTTGGCTGGAAATGCTGGCCGGTGCCGTGTAAAGTCCCGAGGAACTGATCGAGCCAACGCCTGTTGGACTGATTGCCCAACTCACGCCCCCGGAGCTGCAGGTCCCGAGAGCGGCTAATGTAAACTGCTGACTCTGCGAGGCATAGAGGCTAACCGATTCAGGGCTTAACGAGCTTGCCTCGGAGCCGAATGCGTAAAACGTCGAAGGTGCGCTCTGATTGTTGAACTCCGTGGCAATCCAGTCGGCGGAACGGGCAACACTCGAAATGCGCGCTTCGTCGATCAAACCGTTGAAAGAAGTGTTTCCGCCTCCTCCGATATTTGCCCCACCTCCCGAAACGTCAATTGGACCGGAGTCCGAGTACGCGGTAGTCGTCTCCAAGATTCCATCCACGTAGATCAATACCGCCTCGCCGGTACTTCTGACTGTCTGAAGATGATGCCAATTGCCGTCGTTGATAGCGGTATTGCCGCTTGCAACCAGAACGCTGCCGCCATCGGTACGGAAGTATGCAACAGCTTCGCCTGAACCTCCGCCAGCGGTCGTCGGGCCGACTGAAAGATAGGCCAACGGATTGCCGTCTTGAAGCTGCATCGCCAAGAGGCTGTTTCCCGTTGTCTTGATCCAGGCAGAGAGAGTCATGTCGCCAGAAAAGTTCCACGCATTGCTTGACGTCGGCAATGATATGTGT
>JBEKEQ010000246.1:0-14388 GCA_050013735.1 Occallatibacter sp. | reverse complement strand
TGCGCAACTCGCCGCCTTGCAAAGATACACGTCAGCAAGGTAAAACAATCACGTCTTAGGCCACGCTCTATGGCCGCTTTTAACCCGATCATGTATGGCCGGATTTAACCTGATCACCGAGGTCTTACCTACAAAGACCCAACCGGAAAAACCGCCCAGGAGCCATTCTGAAAGCCACGACAGCAACGTGGACCCAAACCAAAGAGGCACGCGCGTAGCTAAGGTTTATCCCACTTGTGGGCGCGCCGGTATGCCCGCATTTCACGCGCAATCTGATAAGCACGCGCAGCGCAGCCGTATTTGAGTGCAGACCACCAACTGCGCCTCAATATCTCGACTACTTCTCCATAAGAACCGGCACTGGCAGCAACTGCGGAAACATCGCCTTCGATATCATCCAGACGACGATGGATGATATCTTCACAGTCACCCGCCTTACTGAGCCATCCGCGTCCTAAAAAACGCTGCCGAGCCATATGGGTAACACCCACTTCGGTAGCATAGATCGCAACCTTCTGGAACCCCGGAACCCAACGGCGTCTATTCTTCCCAATGGGTTTGTAGCCGATTCGGGAGAATCCTTCTACAAATAAGTCCGAGGTCACTTCCGGGGCATCACCTGGATAGATGGGCGCACCTGGAAACCAAATAAAATCCGCGTGAGGCCACATTCGCCTATCGGTGTGCATTGCTGCCCAAGCGATGCACTGATAGTCGTCATCGGACGGGCTTCTTATGTACCAATCGGTTCCTTGAAGCTTGGGGAACCAGCGGTAGAATATAGGGGCTACGGTCTTAGTAGAACGATATTGTCGCGTCACTCAGGCGTGCTTCCTCGTCTTCCCCCAACGCACCCATGCATCAATCATTCGATCCATTCGCCCAGCGTCTGCGGGCGTGATTGGATTGGCTTGTGCCAAAAAGCTCAAAGCCCAAAACCACTGGCGTCGGTTATCTTTCAAGTCCTGAAGTAGCAAATCGATAATCTCTTCTCGGTGTTCCTGCCCCATTCCCAGAATCGCTTGATAGCTGGGATGCAGCATTTTCTGGTTAGGAGAAGAAAGATGTCCAGTCTCGTCTCCCCATTGTTGGGCGAGTTCGCTGAAACGCTCCTTCAGTGTTGATTTCGGTTCTTTTGAGGACCAAAGCGGATCGACATAAACAATCCACTTGTCAATATCGTGTTGAGAAAGTAGATGCTCTGGGCAATCTTCATGAATTTCGGTAGCGCCTTCATATTCCTCAATTGGAAGAGGGTAGTAGGGGCTAATCATTGATATCGCCTCCATCCAAATCTATGGATCGGATACCACTCGCTGCAACGATCCGCTTCAAAACAACGGCCTTCTTCTGGGCTCGCTCCGATATCTCTTTCAGCAAATCAATATCTTCCCCATCGAGCGCCACAAAAAATTCCCTATGTTCTCCGCCCTCATGGTAATGCAGTTTCAAGGTGTGAGTCAGGATGAAAGCAGTTGGGTTCTCACCTATGCTCTCTCCGAATACTGGGCGAATGTCCGTAAGAATTCTCGCGTCAAGGAGAAGGCGCTGGGCTTCCTGTTGCAGTTCCTTGGCCTTCGCTTCAATGAGGTTGAATACATCCAAACTCAATAACGTAATAATCCGCTCTTTGAAATCCGCACCTTCAGCGACCTTGAAATTCTCAATACCGCTTCGTGCCGCTTCATCTAAAGCTGTAGCCAGATTCTTAGGTGTCCACTTTCGCGTTGAAAGCAGCTTAGAAAGAGACGATATGGAAGAGAGGATTTTCTTAATATCGTTGGGCGGGACAGATTGAACCTCGGATGCGAGCCATGTTTGGAGTTCGCGCACCGTTCCGAACGGGATTGGGGCGGCTTTCGCAGCGTCCAGAAGCCCCGCGTATGAAGACTCTGATAGCCCCGCAATAACCACAAACCCAGGTACGTATTGCTGGGGAATTCTTATCGACGGCAAACCGTCACCTCGCCTACTTCCCACAAAGCCTACCATATCCAATTCTCCTAGTGCATGCCAAGCGCGATATGATAGGTGTCAAGATGAATCCCCACCCACCGCCACCGGTCCCCGGCAAAACTGAGTTCGAACGATTCGACAACGCTGTTCGCCATATCTTCTCTCTTTCAAAAGAGGAGATTGAAAGGCGGGAGCAATTAGAGAAGAGAAAACGGGATCGAAAAAAGCCTCAGCCTAAGAAACCTTGATTAGGAGTCGAGGAACGCCATTTTTCTCCAATGCCTAGCGAAGAAGATAAAGAGAGAGCGGCCAGCCTAAAGCGGGAAGTGGAGTCTCTACGCGCCAAACGTAACGACCCAACAACTCCCAAGGAAGAGCGCGCTCGTCTTAAGCTCCAAATCGAGACAAGAATCTGGCAGGGGCAACGCTTAGACCCGGAACAGTTCAAAACATATCGCTGGCGCTCATCATAAACGCAGTCCCATTTTGTGACGTATATTGCTGCCAAGATAAATTACTTGATTGAATAGAGTTGCCGAGGTGCCCAACATTTTATGCAGCGACGAACTGCCCAGGAATTCAACAAGAAATGCCGAACCAACTATACCGACGAGCACCCTATATGCGAGGAAATGTGCATAATTCCTTCTGCTCAGATCCCGCTCATCATTTCGGATTCCGGGGAATCCTTCCTCCGGGTAAAAAAGCCTGGATAATCCTGAACGAGACTTCTTCGCAGAATATCGCAGCACTTCGTTACCTCCAAAAGGCGTAACTAGACCGACGTTGAAAGGCTTAAACCATCCGCAGAGATAGCCGCCGAGGATCGGACCCACAAAAATCGTGAATTCTATTGTAAGAAAAGCGGCACCATAGCCGCTAGGATCGATAAACCACGAAGCGGAAATCAAGGCAGCGAACGCAGCATAGAAAATCACGACCAGCCGACGACGGCGGGCACGCGAGGCCATCTTGAAATGTCTTCCGAAAAGAACAAGCTCAGTTTTCATCCGGTTTCATCCTTACTGGCTCCGCCTCGGCAGCGCCGTCGGTCTTTCTTGCTCCATACACCTGCACGCTCAGCGGCCGGAAGGCTTGCCTGGAGAAAATCGCCTCCACCGGCAGCCCAAAATACTCCGCAAGCGACAGCGCCAGTTTCAGGCTGGGACTATAGTCGCCCCGCTCCAGAAATCCGATGGTCTGGTAGTTCACGTCCATCGCGTCGGCCAGTTCCTGCCGGCTGATCCCCCGCTCGGCCCGCAGGACCGCAATGCGGTTGTAGAGACCGCTCTCCCCCGGTGCCTTTTGGTCGCTTGTGTTCACTTAATAAAAGATATCATTATGCAATTACAACATATTGTCAACTCTATAAAATACACAAACAATCTTCTCCGCCGCCACCCAGCTTTGCAGATAATTTCCTCCTCCGCGCGCATGATGGATCTGAGATTTCACAAAGCATTCCTCTCAGGCACGCCTTTGATCGGAGTGTCAGCCTTCTGGGTCGCAAACAACCCTGCAATCGCCTCGAAGACAGACTTAAGCCCTTTGTTGAGAGGAATCTGCGAATAAGTCGAATGATAAGAGTGGTTTGGAGGAGATTTGCCTCCGCACACCGCTGAAAATAGGGAGTTTCCTTGCAAAGATGGGGAGGGGGTGCCGGGGGGTGCGATGCAACAGAGCAGGACGTCGCCCGCCGCGGCTTTTTCCTGGGCGCGGGCCAGCCGAAGGCGTCTGCCTCACCGCAGTTGATCCATCGCAAACCCTCGCGCCGACTCCAGCAGCTTGGCCACCGACCCCTTCGAGCACGACTCGGTATAAATCCGCAACAGCGGCTCAGTTCCGCTGGCCCGCAGCAGCAGCCACGTCTCCGCGGCATTCGGCTTGCTCTTCGCCTCCGGATTGTCCAGATAGAACTTCACTCCATCCAGGTTTTCCTGGCGCAAAATCGGCATGCCCGCAAACGCCGGATCGCCCGTCTTCAGCGCCCTGGCACGCGCAATCGCACCGTTCTTTATCTCGTCAGAAATATGCAGGTCGATGCGCCCATACTGATGCTCGCCGTACTCGGCCTGCAGGTCGGCCACCAGTTGCCCCAGCGTCTTGCCTTCCTCGGCCATTACGTTGGCCAGCAGCAGCGCATTCAGCAGCCCGTCGCGCTCCGGCAGGTGGCGCTGGAAGCCGATGCCGCCCGACTCCTCGCCGCCCATCAGAATTTCGCGCTCCAGCATCAGGTCGCAGACGTACTTGAAACCAATTCCGTGCTCAATCAGCTCGCGCCCGTGCTTGGCGCAAATCCTGTCCAGCATCTTTGTCGTGTTGAAGGCGCGCGTCACCGCACCCGGCCAGCCTTTGCGCTTGAGCACCCAGCTCAGCAGCACCGAAAAAATCTTGTGCGGATCAACAAACTCGCCGTGCTCATCCGTAGCTCCAATGCGGTCCGCATCTCCATCCGTGCACAGCCCCGCCTGGCAACCGCTCGCCACCACGGCCTCGCCCAGCGCGCGAATATTCGGCTCAATCGGTTCCGGATTAATGCCTGGAAACAGCGGATTCACGTTGCCGCGAATCTGCACGTGATCCACTCCAATGCGCGTGAAGATATCGGCAATCAGAGTTCGCCCGCATCCATACATCGAGTCGATGCCAAACTTCATGCCCGATTTCGCGATCAACTCCAGGTCGGCAAAGCTCTCGATGGCCTTCAGGTAGTCGGGGAGAAAATCCACTTCCTCAATCGCCGCCGGCTTCTCCGGCCTCGCCACTGGCTGCCCCAAATGCGTCTCGATTGAGGAGATGATCGAAGGCTTTCCCGACCCTCCGTACCACGCCTTGTACTTCACACCGTTCCACTGCGCCGGATTGTGCGATGACGTAATCATGATGCCGCCGGCAAGGCTGCGACCCCGCACCCCGTAGCTCAGCGCCGGTGTAGGAGTAATGTCGTTGGCCAGCAGCACTCGAATGCCCGTCGCCGCCACCACCTCGGCGCAGGCCCTCGCAAACGCCTTCGATCCAAAGCGCGTGTCGTAGCCGATCGCCAGCCCCTTCGCGGGATCCTCTTCTGCTGAGCCTTTGCGCGAGTGCACATAAGCCGCAACGGCCTCAGCAGCAACCCTCACATTGGCAAACGTAAAGTCGTCTGCGATGACACCCCGCCAGCCGTCGGTGCCAAACTTGATTTGAGGATGAGGCATGGTTGTGCTTTGGTCTCCCTGCTCTTGAGTCTAATAAATCTCAGGCGCCGGCACCGCATCAGCGGCATGACAGAGCATGGCGTTCGCCATGCGGAAAGAGCCTTCCACGCGGACACTGCAGCTTCAGATCAGATCGGTGCGCCCGGTGAGCCCCAGCTCTTTTACGATCTTGCCCACATCCTGGGAGTGATCGCGCTGCACAATCAGCAACGCATCCTCGGTGTCCACAATCACCAGGTTTTCCACGCCGACCAGCGCGACAAATTTTTTTGGACTGAAAATATAATTATTGGTCGCGTCGATGGCCAAATGGCCTTCGGTCTCGGAAACATTTCCCTCGCCGTCTCCGCGCAGCCGCGTCTCCAACTGATACTCGTAGAGCGAGGCCCAGGACCCCAGATCGTTCCAGCTAAACTCCGCCGGCAGGCAATAGAGGTTTGAAAGGTGCTCGCCCTTGGCGGAGCGTGGTTCAAGCACCGCATAATCCACTGAGATGTTTTCGCACTTGGGATAAAGTGCGTGAAATACTTCCTCGAACTCCGGCCTTCCGTACGCGGCGGCAATACCCTCCAGCAGCGGAGCGGTCTCAGGCAGATGCTCGCGCACTGCATTTGCCAGGGTGCGCGCCGACCACAGAAACATCCCCGAGTTCCAGAAATAATTTCCCGCGGCCACAAATTCCTCGGCCTTGTTCTGGTTGGGCTTCTCGATAAACCGGCGTACGTGCAGCGCGGAATCGTCCCCGGTGAGGTCGCCGGTCTCAATGTAGCCGTAGCCAGTCTCAGCGCGGGTGGGCTCAATGCCCAGCACCACCATGTTGTCGCCCGCCGCCGCCACGGCAATGCCTTTTTGCAGCGCCTTCATGAACCGCGGCTCGTCGGCAATTACGTGGTCTGAGGGAAACACCCCCAGCACAGCATCCGGATTTTGCCTCTCAATCAGGAAGGCAGACAGCCCGCAGGCCGGGGCGGTGTTGCGCGCCACCGGCTCCTGCACAATTTGTCCCGCAGGCACGCCCTTTAGCTGGTCGGCAATCTCACGGGCCTGATGCTCATTAGTAATAACCCAGGTCTGCTCCAGTGTGGCCAGTGGCCGCAGCCTGTCCACCGTCTGCTGAATCATTGAGCGCTCACCGTCCAGCGCCAAAACCTGCTTGGCGTGAGCTCGGCGCGAACGGGGCCAGAAGCGGGTACCGCTGCCCCCGGCAAGAATCACAGGACGAAAATCAATAGGCTCGGACATCGAAGAGACATCCTACCGGACCGGGACTAGGTTTGCACAGGGCAATCGCTTTTTTTTGCCCCAAGCGTCCCACTCTGCAACGGGACGCTGCGTATGCCCCGCTCGCTCAGGCCAGCTTGGCCAGGAACTCACCCATCCGGCGCGTCCCTTCATCGATGTTCTGTTTAGTCACCGGATAGGAAATGCGAATGTGCTCCGCGGTTCCGAACGCCTCGCCCGGCACCGTTACCACGTGCGCCTCATGCAGCAGTCGCGTCGCCAGCTCCGTCGCCGTCTTCACTCCGCCCTTGCCCAGATACGCGCCAATGTTTGGATACACATAGAACGCTCCCTCCGGCTTGGTGCAAGTGATGCCCGGAATCGCAGCCAGCCGCGTCAGCATGTAGTCACGCAGCTCGATAAATTCCGCTCTGAACTCGCACACGCACTCCTGCGAGCCCGTCAGCGCCGCAACCGCCGCCTTCTGCACAAAGCTTGTCGCGTTCGAGGTTGACTGCGACTGCAGCTTGCTCAGGTTCTTCACTACCGCCTTCGACGCCAGCGCAAACCCCGCCCGCCATCCGGTCATGGAATACGTCTTCGACAGCGACCCCAGCACCACAATGTGTTCCTTGGCCCAGGTAAACGAGCCCCCGCTCACCGGCTTGCCTGCATAGTTCAGGTAGACGTAGCACTCGTCGAGCAGCAGATATATTCCGCGCTCGTGGGCCAGGTGCACAATCCGCTCCAGATCCTCGGCGCTCACTACGCTGCCCGCCGGATTCGAGGGAGAGTTCAGAATGATGGCCTTGGTCTTTGGCGTAATAGCCTGTTCAATGGCGTCGGCCGTGATGCGAAAGCTCTCCGCCTCGCTGGTCTCGAGATACACAACCTTGCCGCCCGCGTACTGGATGATGTCTTTGAAGCTCACCCAATAGGGCACGGGCAAGATCACTTCGTCGCCATGGTCAACGAGGATTTGAATGGTGTTGAACAGCGCCAGCTTGCCGCCGGTAGTGAAAATCGCCTCGTCCAGCCCGTAGTCTGACCCGAAGTCGCAGGCGTGCCTCTCCACAATGGCCTTGCGCACGTCGGGGATGCCCGGCACCACCGTGTAGCGCGTGAAGTTGGCGTCAATCGCGGCGATGGCGGCGTCCTTGATGTGCCGCGGCGTGGGAAAATGCGGTTCGCCGGCCCCGAAATCGACAAGGTTGGCGCCCTGCGCGCGCAGTTTGGCAGCCTCCGCGGCCACAGCCATGGTTGCGGAAACTTCGATCCGGCCAATGCGGTCGGCGAAGACTTGAGAAGGAGTTGTCACTGTCATAGCACTTCCATCTTTACAGATTTGCCGCCAATCCCCAAGTGCGGCCGTCATGAAATCAAGCATCTTCCGCAGCAGCGGACGTTGCGGAAGGACCTGCCATTCGGGGTTACAAAGCAGCCTGTTTTTCGCTCACAATTGAGTGAAAAGTGGATTTTCAGGGCAAAAACTGCGGATTTTTGGGCCTTTTTTTGGCCTAATCAGAATATGAGGTTTTGCAATTTTGTCTGATAAACCTTTGATTCCAATTGGCTTATTGCCCACCAAGGGCGCGAAAGGACAGCGGAAGCTGGACATTTTGGATGGGAGGGGGGTGGGTAGGGCGGGCTTAAGGCAAAGAAAAAGCGGCCCCTTGCTGTTGCCGCCCGAATGGACTCGGCGGTCGAAATTCGGCCCTTTTCTTGTGCCGACTGTGTTCATTGTGCGCCGGATGAAGCGTATTTTCGGCAAAGGGCGGGATTTGTGGACGCGACTGGAGTTTCCAGGGATTTAGAAGTCATGGCGCTTCGTGGCTCGATGGGGGCCCCGGTCCTCCGCCCCATCGTCGCAGATTTCGTCCCGAAGCGCGGAGTCCGTGGACTCCCCGGTCTCAGAATCGAGACCGGGGGCACCCTACGCGCAGTTTGGAAATCTCACCGGGGCCGGGACCACCCACCCGACCAAATCATCAAATCGATGCATATCAAGATGAGCGTGTAAGTAATGCCCACTAGGACCATTTTTAACGCGGGATTTTGATATCTCTTAATGAAGTGCAGGGACGGAAACGGGAGCATTAGAATAACCAGAATTGCCTCTAGGTGCTGGTCGCCGGTCATAGTGTTCCAGCGATGCCGCAAAAACTCTCCCATAAGGGCAATCGTCACCAAACAAAGAGACACAGCAGCGGCCGTTCCGAACTTTTCCACCTTAGGCATTGACAGCATATTGGACTCCTGTGCAGTTGGTTCGAGTGGACATCCCATTAGTTGCAGTTTATGTACGCCCAAAGATCAACCAAGCCGCCTGTTACGACAAGCGACACGCCGGCAACTCCCACAATTATGCCTGCTGGTGCTGTTATGGTGCCCAACGTCATTAATCCACCTGCGGCAGTAGTTACACCGCCAACAATCATTAATTCTTTTGCATAAATATTCAGTTGACGACACGCCGCCTGCTGTTGCGGAGTCAACGTCGCCGTCGCAGAATTGTTGCTGGAGTATGAGTTGTTCGGATTGCTTAGGTCCGGGAGCCCCCACTCTGGATCCGGCGGGCCATTATCGCCATCGTCGCCGTTATCGGCATCGGGACCGCTATTACCGCCGGGACCGTTATCGCTAGAGGAATTATCATCGTAAAGAGAATTGCCAAGGTCACTAGGGTCGGTTGAAGCGTCTTGTGCATCCTCGAACCCGCTGGGATCGATCCTAGCTAACGGGTTGTTTTTGACATACGCATAGCGGTTGAAGCTCTGCGGGTTTCTAAGTCGATAGCTACCGCTGTATGGATCGGGCGCCATCCAGTGGCCCTGGGCATTCGAGTACTGCCGGAACTTGGCGTGGTCGGTTTCGGTCTCGTAATCGTGGTCAAGCTGTGCGAAATGGTAGGAGTCCAGATCCGTTCCGGAGGCCGTCGTTTGTGCATCGCCAAAAGGCAGAGATGTGAATGTTCCTTCCACGCCGCCATTGTACGTCGTGCGCATCCGTTCGGTGCCAAGCCAATCCTGATGCTCGAATTGCACGGCGCTGCTCGCGGTTGTGTAGAAGGCAATGGGCTTACCGCGCCAGTAGTACCTCCCATTAAGTTCGGTATGCGTGCTCCCATTCCACTCTGAGACGCGTCTGCCCGAAGCATCGAATAGGAATTCTGTGATTGTGCTTCCGACCGTGGCCCGCACCCGCTGGTTCCGCGCGTTGTAAACGTACGTGGCCGTCGAGCCGCTGTTGACCTGGATGATATTCCCTTCGGCGTCGTAGGTGTACGCGTTAAAACTGTCGTTGGTCATGTTGCCCGCAGCGTCGTAGCTGTATCCGCTGGTGCTGATCTGGTTGGTCGCCGTGTTGAAGCTCAACGACGAGGATGATCCTCCGTTTTGGGGAGTCTGGCTCCAGCGGTTGCCCCAGCGGTCGAAGCCGTATGAGTAGTTTAGGGCGCTACCCACCTTGAAAGTCGTCAGCCGGTTGAATCCATCATAGCCATAGGTTGAGCTCTGATTGAGAACTGAATCCGAGGAGCCCTGCAATTGAGTTCCGCTCCATGTGTTGGTGACGCCGTAGACCTGCGTGCCTCCGGCGCAGTTGGGCGATGTGCTGCCTCCGCTGCAGACCCATCCACCGTCCAAACGGCCCAGCGCATCATAGCTGTATGCGCCGGAAAGCCCATTGCCAAGATTGTAACCGGTCGGTCCGAAGGGACCGTTTTTTACGGCCGATACGATGTCCGGTGGATTCATTCCGTTGCTGTTGCTCATGTTACTGGTGAGCGATAGAATCTCGTTGGCCTGAGAGAGAGTATAGGCGGAAGTGATGCCGGCCCCATCAGTCGAGGTGAGGGCATTACCGGCCCAATCGTAGGTGTAGAGAAGCTGCCGGTTATAGCTGACAGTGCCGCACCCGGAGGGCAGGCATTCGTCCAGGTAGCTTTTCCTTCCCACGGGGTCGTAGCTGTATGCAGTCATTGCATTTGTCACCGATGCCTGGGAAAGGCGTCCTTTCAGATTGGCCTGAGTAAGGTCAGTGAAGTTTGCGCCAGACCCCGTGCTGACACCCGTGCTTGTGTCGTAAGCGAAGGTTTTTGTGGGAGTTCCGTCGCTATAGCTGATGCTGACCACCCTGCCGAGGGAATCGTATTGTGTGGTGGTCGTGGTCAAAACCGAGGCGTTTGTTTGATTGGCCTTTGGCCGCTGCCGCGTCGCCAGAAGGCCTGTGCTGTTGTAGGCATAGTTGTACGTCGTCGTGCCAGACTCGGGTTCCTGGACAGACGTCGTGCGGCCCATCCAGTCTTTCGTGAATACGCGCGTCTGTGTGCCTTGGGTAATCGTTGTCGTGTTGTTGCCATTGCTATAGGCGAAGGTCGTAATAAAGCCAGTTCCGGCAATGTCCGTGCCACAACTGACAGGCGATCCGGAGCCAGGCATCGAGCTGTTCGAGGAGATTTCACATGCGATAATCTTCCGCCCCAGGCCATCGACTTGGGAAATGCGCGTCACGCCATTCTCGTCGACTGATTCCTTCGCGCGGCCTTTATAGGTGTACGTGCGGGTCTCGCCGTTGGCGCGCACGACCTTTGTGAGGCGTCCCAGGACATCGTACGTCGATGTGTCGCCGGATCCGGAACATACTTTGGTTTCACCGAAACCTGAGCCCTGGTAGGAATAGGACGTGAAAGCCGCGTTGCCGTTGCCGTCGTAGCAGGTGTCTTTTTGATACCAGGGATTGGTGCCTTGGCCGTTGGATATCTCGACACGGCTTTTACGTCCGTAGCCGTCGTACTGGGTCTCAGTGTCGGTGTAGACGCTCGAAGACTGGTACACATGCCTTCCAAATTGTGTGGGCGAATAGGACAGGGTGGTCTCGCCTCCGTCCGGATAGGTCGTCTTCGTCAACCGCAGCAAAGGGTCGGAATAATAGTCGTTCGTCGTCTGGCTATTCGGGTCTGTTGCCGAAAGTTGCAGTCCGGTATACGAGGTGTCGTAGGCGGCGGTCTTCGGCAAAGAAACGCCGCTGGATGGAGTAGGCGGCGTGTTGCCGGTTTGATAGACAAACGTGGGATCGTAGGAAAGTGTTGTGACACCGGCCGTCTCATTTGGTGTGCTGCGCGTCAATAGCGAGCCAGTGTCTTCGTAGTTCATGGTCACTGAATAGCTTGTACTGGCGCTTGCGTATTGCGTCGAGCACGTCAGGTTGCCTCGCGTTGAGCCCTCGGCAATATGCATCGGAACGCCGGAGCTGGTTGTCAATACGCTGCTGCCGCAGCTTGAGCTATTTGCACCGTCATAGTTGAAGGCCGAAGATGCGGCCGTGTTGCCGCTTCCGTCGTAGACAATGTCCGTCAAGGGCAGACTTGCAAAGCCGCCATACGTCCAGAGTTCCTTTTGCAGGACGGCGCCTCGCGATGGAGGGGTGCCAAAATCATAGGTTTCCACCTCAGTTGGCGAGCCGCTGGTGTTGTATGTCGTGGTTGTGCCATGCGTCTCAAGGCCATCGAGAGTCTCGTACGTATCGATCTGGGCGAAGGGTAGCGTCGGGATTGTGGTCGTGCAGGGAGAAGTTGCGCCATTGTAGCAGGTGTTACGAGCGACAACCGCCGTCCCGCTTGACGAGCCTTGATAGATGCTCCGGCTGGTCTCGTAGTACTCTGCAGTCGTTCCGGCTGGCTGATTGCCGGCTTCAACGAAGTTGTAGGTTTTGTCGTTGCCGAGGCCGTCCACCACCGATGTCTGGCTTGTCCCTGTTCCGGTTGTACGGGTATAGGTCCACGTGGATGACGCCGACCCGGCACTGCTGCTTAGCGCTCGGGTCAGTCCTGACGTGCTTCCATCCGCGCACTCGATGCCGTTGCTCCCTCCGCTATAGGTGTACTGAATTGTTCCACCCTGAGGCACCTCGATGCTCGCAATTCGGCCTGTCACATCGCCAGAGTAGCCCGGAGTGGTTTCATACGTGAAGTTGTACGTACTGCCATCTGGATAGCTGATTTCGCTCACTAGCGATTCCGACGTTGGACCGAATTCCGTAATGCCGCTGCAGCCGAAGTTGGTTCTGACTGTGTAAGTCGCGTAGGTCATTGTGACAGTCTGCGAGTTTCCGCTTGTATCCTTGTAAGTAAAGGTAGTGGGATTTGGCGCGGCTCCGGCGACCGTCAAGACGACGTTCCCGGTTGTGTCGGTAAAGTGCCCGTTGCCATCGGTCGATATCTGATTTCCGTTTGCATCCGTTACCGTTGCCGCTCCTGAGTTGATGTTCGGGAGCGCGTTTTGTTGTCCATTGGCGGCAACGATGGTTCCAACTGTGTAACTGGTGAGATTTAAGGTGTAACCCGAGCCGTCGATGGCGGAAAATGATCCGCTTGAACCCAGATTAGGGCACGGCGAGCCGCTGGAGGTTCCGGTGCCGGCGCCCATTGTGTGGGCTATTCCTCGCGCGTCATGATAGACCCAGTCCACGTACATCGTATAACTGCAGTTGACGTAGGGAGGCTCGTAAATTGTTCCAGTCTCGGTGCTGTAACTGAGATACCCAGTGGCGTTCTGCGTGTCGCCGCTCCACCCGAGACCGAGACCAAGAACCGGAGTCCAGGTATTGACTCCGCTGACTGGAGCCGGGTACCAGACGGAGCTGTCAAAATTCAAGTTATAGAAGAAGGGCAGCCCTCTGCCGGCTTTGTTCAGCACGGGGAGGGACAGATGCACGTTGAGATTGCCCACATTGATGGTGTCGACACCGGGAGCATCGAAGGTTCCGTACGGGTACGTTCCGGTCGCGACCTGGCCGAGTGCGGCGGAGGCGGAGAGGATGAGAGCGAATGCAAAAGCCGTTGTGCGCAATCCAGTTTTCATGGGAGCCGTCCTTTTCGTGCGTACCACGTTTTAATTGATCTGTGCGGAGCTTACGGTGATTTGCAATTGAAGGGAGCCGTTGACATAGCGCTGGATGAGGAACGGAATTTGCACCCCGTTGACGGTCTGGTAGTTGGAGTAGTGGACCTCAACGGCAACCGGAACCTGCGCGCCGCTGTCTGGGTATACCGAGTAGGCGATGACAGCGGGCAGGAGCGTGACCGGGTCGAGGCCAATATCGGTGAGGCTCCGTTGCGGGACGTTGGTGAGCAGCGTGCCTGTGGGCCCGGGCAGGTTTAATTGGCCCTGCAAATGGCGATAGGTGTTGCCGCTGAAGCCGACGGCGCCCGAGCCGAGATCGACAATCCCGAGATAGCCGGGCAACTGCGAGGGGTAAAGCGAAAGGGCCGGCAAAAACCACAGCGCCGGCCGCCAGCAATTGCCGAGGTCAACTTGGTGTGTGGTCCCGTTCGCGCCAGCCCATTGGCAGGTTGCGCTCGAGCCCGCGCCGGTTTGGGTTTCGGTTCTCTGGCCGGTGGCGGCAAGGGAAAGCTGCATTTGCGAGGAGCCGTTTGTGGAGGCGGTCAGGCTGACAGTGCCTGTGTCTTCCAAGCTGCCCGCGTACCAAGCCGCGGAGCCGGAGAGTTGAACGCTTTGGACGATCTGGTTGCCGGAAAAGGCTGCTGACAACTGAGAGAGAACGGTCGCGGCACCTGATCCCTGGGCCTGAGCGACAGGCAAGGGCAGCGAAAGGATTGCGATTGGAGCGAAAGAGAGAATTTGGCGGGCGAAAGGAGAGAATTGCATGAAATGCCTCCGTCTAGAGCGTCAACCAGAAACGAAATTTTCTGTCGAGTAAGATTCGCGCGATTTCCGTGTCAGATCAAGTAAATTTTTGACGTTTTTGAAACAGGTGTGCCGGCCGTCACAGAACGATGTTCAGGTAATCAGTCGTGTTTACTCTTGAATCATGCGGATTTCCACGATTCAGGCGGGGTCGCCTTCCACGAGCTTGTTTATTCTCGCTACGAGTTCTTCTTTGCGGTATGGCTTGGACAGAAAGTGTCCTGCGACAACCGCCTTGCCTGACTCGCGCAGCGCCGCTTCTGAAAACCCCGATGCGAACAAGACTTTGATACCGGGTTTCAGCTTTG
>JBEKEQ010000245.1:0-3205 GCA_050013735.1 Occallatibacter sp. | reverse complement strand
GTGGAGTCGTAGATGTTTTGCCAACCCAAAATGAAGGTTCCAAACTTGAAGTCCTTCATTCCGTAGCGCGCGGCGGCTTGATTGCGGAATTCGTCGCCCAGCTTCTTGAGATCGCGGTAGGTCCAGGGGGTGTAACTCTGGCGTTTTGAGGGAGCCCTGCCTGGAGGAGGCTCGAAGTTCGGAGGGACTTCCTGCCCAACCCCTCTATTTGAAAAGTCGGGGAAGGGAATGGCGTCGTCAAGATTGCCGTTGAAGCCTGCAACGTAATCGATCATCCAGCCGACGTTGACGATGACCCCTCGCCAGCCGTTGGCGTTCTTGTAGACGGGATACATCCGGTCCAGATAGGTTGAAACCGAACCGGGGATGTTGTCGTGGTCGAACCAATAAAGGTCGAGCTCAATCCAGCGGTCGGTTGGGAGCTGAGAATTGGCTGCCGGCGTCGCGGGCAGGGAGGCTGGCTGAGCATGGGCGGGAACTGACGAGAGCAGGGAGAGCAGAAGCAAGCCAAGGGGCAGTGGAGATTGAAACTGCATCGAATCTGTCCTTTCGGAAAGATGTCCGGGAGGGGTGCACCTCCGCATCGATGCAATCGTACTACTGCGCGCCGAAACAGGAGCGATTTCGCCGCATCTTAATCGGGCCCCCCGCAGCGCAGGTCAGCCGTTGGCTACCGACGCCGGCTCAACCAACGACTCTCTGTAGAGCTCACGCCCGCGGGTCAGTGCCCGCTCGTCCAGGTCGATCCATTTTTTGTGCTTGACCAGCCGGCGCAGTGCGGCGCCGATGCTGGCCTGTGGCAACACGTTTGCGATCTCCAAAAGCGCACCCAGCATTACCATGTTGCTGGCCCGCGCGTCGCCAAGCTCATCGGCCAGGCGGGTGAAGGGAAGCGCCAGCACTTGCACATCCGGGCGGGTGCAGTCTTCCGGGAACGCATCGCCATTGAAGATGACCCATCCGCCTGCCCGCACGCTGGAATTGAACTTTCTCAGCGAGGGCTCATTCATGGCGACCAGCACGTCTGGTGAGGCCACCAGAGGCGAATCGATTGACTGGCTTGAGATCCGCACATGGCAATTGGAGGTGCCGGAGCGCATCTCCGGCCCGTAGGAAGGCAGCCAGCTCACCTCAAGGCCCGCATCCAATCCAGCCTCGGCCAGCACTTCACCCAGCAGAAGAACCCCTTGCCCGCCAAAGCCCGCGACGCGCACGTGAAGATCCACTTCATCAGCCGGGGTGTCCCCGGCTGGAAGCCCTTCAGGCAATTTTTCCTCGGCAATGTCGAGCAGGGCTGGAATCAGGTCCAGGGCAGGCGAGGGACCCGGCATTGGCCGCGCCTCGGCTTCCCTGGTCCGATCTTTGAAGACCCCCAACGGGTAGGTCTTTTCCATGACGTCTCGAACCCAATGTTGCGCTTCCACGGGTGGCATTTTCCAGATAGTGGGGCAGGGCGAAAGGACTTCGATCAGCGAGAAGCCCAGTCCGCGCACCTGGTTTTCGACCGCGCGGCGGATGGCGCGCCCGGCCTGGACGATTTGCCGGTTGTCTCCCAGCCCCACGCGCTCAATATAAACAGGAGCTTCAAGTGTGGCCAGCAACTCGCACACGTGCAAGGGGTAACCGTCATTGACTGCATTGCGGCCGCCAGGGGTAGTGATGGTCTTTTGGCCGATGAGGGTGGTGGGAGCGAACTGTCCTCCGGTCATGCTGTAGACGGCGTTATTGACGAAGATCACGGTGATGGGCTCGCCGCGGTTGGCTGCGTGCAGGATTTCCGCCGAGCCGATGGCCGACAGGTCCCCGTCGCCCTGGTAGCCGATCACGATGCTCTCTGGCCTGCTCCGCTTGACGCCCGTGGCCACCGCCGGCGCGCGTCCGTGGGCGGCCTGCACATTGCCCACGTCGAAGTAGTAATAGGTAAACACCGAGCAGCCCACCGGGGCGATCAGAACGGTTCGGTCCTTGATGCCCAGACCGTCAATTGCCTGGGCCAGCATCTTGTGCACGTTGCCGTGGCCGCATCCGGGGCAAAAGTGGGTCTGATGCTGCAGCTCTTCCTTGCGCACATAGCGCTCGTAGAAGGCCCTGGACTTTTCATGCAGCACCGCGTAGCCGGGAATCGTTTCGCTAGACATTTGCCACCTGCTCCACTTCTGGCACTCCCGCCGATACCGACCCCAGCGCACAAACTCCGTTTGCCTGGGATCCCGCAAACCTGCTCCGAGCCAGTTGGCGCACCAGGGCGAGCACTTCGGCGTGGGACGGCACATTGCCGCCCATGCGGTTCAGGAATTCCACTGGCCGGGCCCCGTTGAGCGCCAGCCGCACATCCTCAATCAACTGGCCGTTGCTCATCTCCACCACCACAAAGACTCGCGCCCGCTGGGCCAATCGCTGGAAGTGTAACGACGGAAAGGGATAAAGCGTGATCGGCCGGAGTACGCCCACCTTAATGCCGAAGGCGCGGGCTTCGGTAGTCACGGCCTTCAGGATCCGGCCCACGATGCCGTACCCCACCAGCACGATCTCTGCATCCTCGGTTCGCCACTCTTCGGCCCGGGCTTCTACCTGCTCCGCACGCTTGTACTTGGAGTCCAAATGGCGAAGATGAACCTCCATATCGTCGATATCCAGATGCAGCGAAGTGATCAGGTTGCCGCGCGTGGAGGCGGTTCCGGTTACCGCCCAGTCGGGCAGGCGGGGCTCGACCGCTGTTGGCTGAAACTCCACCGGCTCCATCATTTGCCCCACGAAACCGTCCGCCAGCAGGACGGCTGGATTGCGGTACCGGTCGGCCAGCTCGAAGGCCAGCGCCGTCAGGTCGGCCATCTCCTGGGCGGAGTCCGGGGCCAGTACGATGGTCCGGTAACTGCCGTTGCCGCCGCCTTTGACCACCTGGTGGTAGTCGCTCTGCTCAGCGGCGATGTTTCCCAGCCCGGGCCCACCGCGCGTGATGTCCGCAATGACACATGGCAGTTCGGCTCCGGCCAGGTAGCTGATGCCCTCTTGCATCAGGCTGATGCCCGGCCCGCTCGAGGCGGTCATTGCCCGCACCCCGGCCGACGCGGCGCCGTAGATCATGTTGATGGCCGCTACCTCGCTCTCCGCCTGCAGGAACACCCCGCCAACCTGCGGTAGATAAAGCGCTGCTGCTTCGGTAATTTCGCTGGCCGGCGTAATGGGATAGCCGTAAAAGGCGCGG
>JBEKEQ010000244.1:0-3555 GCA_050013735.1 Occallatibacter sp. | reverse complement strand
CGGAAAACAATGTGGGAGCGCCGCGACGCTTACCCCATCTTTAACACTTTTCCCGCCACCACCGTAACGAACTTCGGAAAACCCGCGGAAAACCGCCAATGAATTTCTGAAAAACTTTGTAGTGCCATAATATTTGAATTACCTCCTTGACCGCCCCCGCGGCCACCCCCACCTTCCCGACATGTTCATCCGCAAAACCGCGACCCGGAATAAGTCCGCCAACGAACCCTATTTCACCTTTCGTCTCGTCACCTCCGAGCGCACCGGCAAACAGGTCCGCCAGATCACCCTGCTCAATCTCGGCCGTCAGTTCGATCTGCCTCAGAGCGAGTGGCCACGCCTGTGCGCCCGGATCGAGGCCTTGCTCGCCGGGCAGGCCGGCATGCTCCCTGAACCCGAGGCCATCGAAACCCTCGCCCACCGCTACGCCGCCCGCCTCATCGTGGCCGGACCAGGCCCCGCCGCGCGGGAGCCCGCTCCGCCGGCCGTTCCACCCGGCCCGTCCGCTTCCCCGGCCAAATCCGCCGCGCCAGACGCGATCTTCGCCGAGGTCGATGTCACCTCATTACAACTCATCCAGCCCCGGTCCGCCGGCGTCGAAGCCGCCGGTCTCGCCGCGATGGACTGGCTGGGCATCGATCCCATCCTTTCGGGCCTCGGTTTCAATGGTATTCAACGGGCCGCTGTCGCCGGCAGTCTGATCGGGCGCATGGCGGCACCAGGAAGCGAACTCGCCACCTGGCGCTGGTTGGGCGAACGCAGCGCCCTCGGCGAACGGCTCGGCGTGAACTTCGATACCATGCCCTTGATGCAACTCTACCGGACCTCCGATCTTCTCGTGCGCCATCGCGATAAAATCGAGGACGCCCTGTTCGGCCGCATCCAGGATTTGTTCGGGTTGCCGGTCACCGTCACGCTTTACGATCTGACCAACACCTATTTCGAGGGCACCGCCGCCGGCAACCCCAAGGCCGCCCGCGGCCGCTCGAAGGAGAAACGATCGGATTGCCCGCTGGTCACCCTGGGGCTCGTGCTCGATGGCAGCGGGTTCGTGCGCCGTTCGAAGATGTTCGCCGGCAATGTGGCTGAAAGCACGACACTCGCGGACATGCTCAAGGGCCTGACCGCGCCAAAGGGAGCGCTGGTCATCATGGACGCGGGGATCGCGACGGCGGCCAATATCGCCTGGCTCAAAAAGCAAGAGTATCGTTACCTCGTGGTCAGCCGCGAACGCGGCCGCCGGTTCGATCCCGAGAAGGCCGTCGATACGTTGACCGCGTCGAACGAAACGATCCGGTTGCAACGCTTGCTGAGCAAAGACGGCACGGAAGTCCGGCTTTATTGCCACTCCACCGGACGCGACACCAAGGAGACCGCGATCTCCGGGCGCTTCATGACCCGGTTCGAGACCGGCCTCGCCAACCTCATCGCCGGTCTGGACAAGCCGCGCGCGCAGAAGAAGCTGGCGGATATCCAGCAACGGATCGGCCGCCTGAAGGAAAAGAGCCGAGGCATCGGCCGGCATTACGAGATTACCGTGACCCCCGATGAGACCGGAACGAAGGCTGCTTCCATCACCTGGACCAAGACCCCGGTCGACGGGTCCATGCTGACCCACCCCGGCGTCTACTGCCTACGAAGCAACGAAACCACGTGGGACGCGGCGAAGCTGTGGCACACCTATACCATGTTGACCGATCTCGAGGCCGTGTTCCGTGGCCTCAAATCAGAGCTGGGTCTACGTCCGGTGTTCCACCACAAGGAAAAACGCACCGAGGGTCACCTGTTCATCACCGTGCTGGCTTATCAATTGGTCCAGACAATCCGGCGTAAGCTGGAGGCCGCCGGTGAAACGATCTCGTGGTCCCGTCTGCGCGAGATCCTGTCGGTGCAACAGCGGGTGACGGCGACCTTCCGCCAGCGCGACGGCCGCACCCTGCATGTCCGCAAGACCACCGTCGCCGAGCCCGCGTTGCGCAAAATCTACGATGCTTTGGGCATCGATGCCGCGCCAGGAGGGGTGAGGAAACTCATGGTCTGACCCCCACAGGACGTGGATGTAGTGCCACTCGGACTGTCGGGAGGCCGTAAAGGTCTGATAAAGCAAGGTTTATTTTAGGAAGTGTTAAATATGGGTTAAGATTGGCGGGTGCGGACGGGTTGGCGGCGAGCGCGGCCCAATAGGCTTCCCAGTCGCCGTTCAGTCGGTTGATCCGCAACGCGAGCATGTGTTCCGCGTGCTCAACGAGCCACCAGGCACCGGGGAGCTTCAGGCGTTTTTGCGCGACATAACGATGCGCGCTTTCGATTTCTCCGGAGCCGATCGGAAGTCCTTCGGCGATGGCCTCGCGATAGTTCAACTGGACCGCGCGGGCGCCGAGATAACGATGGCACACGCGGACCGGGGCCTGCTCGTCGCTGACATCGAGACTTTCGCGATGGGGAAGCAGCGCGCTGAGAACCGCGTCGACGCGGCCCGTTTTCAGGGCGTCCTTTTGCGCCTCCATCCAGGCTTTCCCTGCCGCGGCGTCTGGCGCGATTGTCTTCGAAGCCGCGCTCAAATACTCGCAAACATGATAGAAATCGATTAAATAACTGCCTTGTTCGCCGAACAGGTCTTCGATCTGGCCGACGATCCACGGCGCGCCGTCGCCTACCGCGTGCACGCGCGAATCAGCCCCGAAGCCCGCCCGAACCGCACAGGCGAACAGCCGCCGCCCCGCTTCCTCCACGCCGCCTTCTATCCCCCCCGCGTAGACCGGCGTGCGGCTTCCCTTGGCGTGCGCGAGCGAAATCTTCGCCTCTCGCCACGACAGTTTTTTCCCCTTGCGCTTGTCTTTCTGGTTCGCGTCCGGCGCCATGACAGGAATCATCCCGCCGTCGGTTTGGGCGACGATCTGCTTGTGCTGGCCCGCCGCTCGCGGAAAATCCACCTCATCGCGGCCGGACTCAAAAATGACCTGGGCATGGCCCAGAGCGATCCTCTGGATCGTGCTTTCGCCGATCTCGAAACCGTAATGCTCGCGCAATTTCAACTGGACCCGCGCGAAGGGATCGTCCGCCGCGAAATCCGTGATCGCCCGCTGCAAAGGCCGCGAACACCCGCGAGGACTGACCTTCGCGCCGAGAACAAAGGGGCGCACGCGGTTGTTTTCGAGCCTGTATTGCGGCTCTACGACCGTGATATCGCCGAATTTCGTATGCCAACAGAGTTTTTTTTACCTTGGCGATGCATTCCGGCCTGGCCGCGAACGTCCCGCTCCGTCGCCTCGACCCTCTCGTCCGCCCAACCTTGCAACGCCTCGCGGCCCAAAAGCCGCATCTCCTCGACGAGCCGCTCTTCGGCCGCGTCCGCCTCCCCGAGGTCGCCGTCCAGATTCCCCACCGCGCCAACGATCGACGCCACTCTGTCGCGCAAACCCGGATGGGATTGGAAAAACGCCAAAAGCGCCTCGTCGCTGAGCCTCACCGTTGCCATGGGTCCGATTCCCTCGATTGCCGAATCGTCAGCCTAATCCACACAACGTTGAATCGCACCCCTTCAGCACCGCCCAC
>JBEKEQ010000243.1:0-2615 GCA_050013735.1 Occallatibacter sp. | reverse complement strand
AAAACCCTGCAGCGTGCGCGCCGCTATCAGCGCGCTTACAGAATCGGCGGTCATGAACATCGCCATGGCGGCGACGTTCATGACCAGCGCAGCCAGTATGGCTGGACGGCGGCCGATGTAATCCGAGAGCGAGCCGACCGTGAGCAGAGCCATCAGCAAGCTCAGCACATAGGCGGCGAAAATGATCGTCACCATGAACGGCGTCAAACCGAAGCTCTGCTCATAGAGATGATAGAGCGGGGTTGGGGCGGCGCCGCTTGCCGAGAATGTCACGGCGGCAATAGCGGCGGCGGATGTGGTGATGGGGTTCGACAGCGTCGCGCGTGGTTGCTGGCGCGCGCATACAGTGCAAATGCTCATTGTTTGCTCCACGATTTTTGGGGTGATTGGTGTGTGGCGCCTTAGAGTTTCGAGCCGCCGTCGACCGCGACGATGTCGCCGGTGATCCAGCGCGCCTCGTCCGAGACCAGGAAGGCGATGACCGAGGCCACGTCGCCGGGCTGGCCGATCCGCTTCAGGGACTGCATGCCCATCACGGTTTTGCGGCCGTCGTCGGTCTTGGTGAAATTCGACATGTCGGTATCGATCACGCCGGGGGCGACGGCGTTGACGCGGATGCCTCGCGGCCCGAGAGCGGCGGCGAAATATTTGACCAGCGTGTTGATGGCGCCCTTAGTGCTTGCATAAGCGGCGAGCGTGCCGACGGCCGCGCGTGCGCCGAGCGAGGACAGGAACACGATACTGCCGCCATCGCCCATGATGGGCAGCAACTGCTGCAGAAGGAAAAACGGCGCGCGGACGTTGACGGCGAACAGGCTGTCGAAGTCCTTGACAGTCATGGTCTCGAACGTAGCCGGGTTCGAAATACCGGCGTTGGAGACGAGAATGTCGAGACGGTTTCCAGCGAGGTTGCGCACCTGCGCGGCCAGCAGATGGGCGCCATCGGGCGCCGCGAGATCGGCGGACACCGCATCGGCGCGGCCGCCAGCGGCGCGGATTTGACCGACCACCGCTTTGGCTTCTTCGGCGTTGCGTCCGTAGTGGACGATGACGTGCGCGCTCGCGGCCGCAAGGGCGAGCGCCGTGGCGCGGCCCATGCCGCGGGATGCGCCGGTCGCCAGCGCGGTCTTGTTGGCGAGATTGGTCATGAGGCTCTCCTATCGGTGGGGCGATAGCACCATCGCCGATGGGTATGAACATGATGAGGGGATTGCCTTCAGACAAAGACTTTGTATGCTCCAGGCATGCTTTCAAAGTATGGATAGCCGCAATGGAGCTGCGTCACCTGCGGTATTTCGTGGCGGTGGCCGAAGAGGGTGGCATCACCAACGCGGCCGAGCGGCGGTTGCACACGGCACAGCCATCGCTCAGCCGTCAGATCCGCGACTTGGAGCTCGAGGTCGGCGTGCCGTTGCTGGAGCGCAGTGCGCGCGGGATCGCGCTGACTCCGGCCGGCCGCATATTTCTCGATCACGCCCGGCTGGCGTTGCTCCAGGTCGAAGCGGCCGGCGAAGCCGCGCGCCGCGCGGCGCAACCCGAGAAAGCGGCTTTTGTGGTCGGCTTCCTGGCGGGCCAGGAATTGGTATGGCTGCCGGAAACGTTGCGCATCCTGCGTGAAGAGGAGCCAGACCTTGAGATCACTCTGGCAAGCCAATCGTCTCCCGAGCTTGCCGGCGCTTTGATGCGCGGCAAGGTCGACGTCGCCTTTCTGCGGCGCGAGGCACAGGCGCCGGGGCTTGCGTTCAAGTTTTTGGTCAAGGAGCCTTTGGTGGTTGTGCTGCCGAGCGGCCACAGGCTGGCGGCGCGCAAGGAAATCAATCTGCGCGATCTCGCCGAGGAGACTTACATCTCTCCCACGAGAGTGGCGCCGGCCCTGAAGGTGGCGATCGAAGATTACGCAGCCAAATCTGGCATCACGCTCAAGCCACAATACGACGCCGAGAATTTATCCTCGGTTCTGTCGCTCGTGACGTCGACAGGCGGCGTAACGCTGATGCCGCTCTATGTACAAATGATGATGTCGTCGGCGGTCGTCATCCGCCCTCTGCGGGGTGAGGTACCGACCATCGACCTCATGATCGGGTACAGCCGATCGAACACTTCACCGTTGCTCAAGCGGTTTCTGTCGCGGGTCGATGAACTGGCGGCGAATGTCGCGAAAAAGCCGGCCCAAGCTTCCCGTGCCTCGTAATGACATTCTTATCGTTGTTGCGAAGGGCGGCTGATGCGCTTTGCCAGCCGCTCGGCGCAGAAAAACGTCTCAAATGTCTGGTATCTCAAATGAAAACGAGACGGTTTGATGATCTGAGCGTCTTGTGACGATTTGAGGAGCGCTAGCGTTTCTCAACAGCAATCCCCTGGGCTCGGGGGATAACGCGTTTCGCCCGTTGACCCGAATCGGCAAATCATTAAGAAAGTAAGGCCCTTACAAGGTGTCGGTCGTCTTAGTTGATTGGGTGCTCATGGCAGTTTGAAGCGTCAACATCGGATTATCCGGGGAATCCTTGATTCCCTAACAGCGGGCGGGTCATGCGCAGAATATCCCCCGTGTTGGCGTTGAGCACAGTTTTAGCAAGCTTCATTTTGATCGCGACACAACAGCATCCAGCAGATGC
>JBEKEQ010000242.1:0-2529 GCA_050013735.1 Occallatibacter sp. | reverse complement strand
CATGCTGATCACTGAAGAGACCGTCGCAGGGTTCTCCCTCGTTGCGCGCCGCCCAAGCCTTCCGTTTACCCACGCACGAGCTGAGAGCGGAAAGCTGAGAGCTGAAATCTTAAAAACATACCCCCTCCCACCCCCCGGGGTGCTCAGAAAGTAAATGGGGCGTTTGCAATACTAAATAGCTGACTAAAAAACAGTTAGCTAACAGAATGTAACAAATAAGCTGTTACATCCGTTTCGGATGGGTTCGCGTTCTAAAGGACTTATCATCCAGCTGTCGCTCTTTTGGTGCAACAATACGCGTTTTTACATGCACAGAGATTCTCGTCGTAACTAAATGAGCGCAAACCATTTATATGGCGTTTCGAGCGCTGCTGATTTTTTGTTTTTGCACCACAAACCGCGGCTATTTTGCCGGCGAATTCATGCCCGGCATTGAGTTCATATCCATTCCCGGCATCGCTGAGTGGTCCATGTTGTCGTGGCCTTTGTCGTCGTCATCAATCGCCCACACCTTTGCCGGGTCGGTTTCGTATGGATAGACGTGGACCATCCAGCCGAATACATGGGGAATGAACGTGCCGCCCGCGGCCTCACATGCCTCACGCGTATGGATGGAGCCCATCAGCCCAAACTTGGCATGGGGTCCGAAGTACCCAGCCCGCTCGCCCTGCGGAGCCTTGCAGAAGTTCACGTGCTGGTGCCAGCGCGCGACGCTGAGAGGAATGCGCCGGTTGAGTTCATCTTCAGTTGCTGGCAGACGGTCGGTATACATGGCTCCGACCAGCGTATAGCCGCCGTCGGGGTTCTTCTTGTACAGCAGCGATGTGGGCTTGTGAGGATCGAAGCGCCACTGCGCCTCGCGTGCGTTGGCGTAATTGGTGAAGTGATATTGCGGCTGCGGAATGTTGGGAAGAAAGATGCGGTATCCGTCGGCGAGCGCCTTGCGGTAATCCTTGTAGGGCTCCATGGCCTGGCGGGCGTCGGACACTATAGCCTCGGCTCGGGCCTTATCGCCGGGTTGGATGGGGCGCAACGCGGTAAGGTGCATGTGGCCTTCCATGCCGGCCATGCCGCCCATATTGGCGCTGCTCCCCGCTGTGGCTGGCGCAGCAACACCAGGCGAACTTTGCGCCCGGACGAACCCGGATGCGGAGAGGGAAAACGCTGTAGAACAAGCCGCGGCAAACATGCCTGCGGCGCGCAGGGAGCGAAAAGATCCGCAAAGGGGAAGCGGAATCAGCGACATATCGGTGACCTCCGGCAGCGTCGCCCACCACGCCGGCCGCATAAAAACCGACGGTTAGGAGCGAATCCACCTGGTGCAGGAATACGAACCTCTCAAGCAAGCGGTTCCGCGCCTCAACACCTTGCATCTAAAATAAACAAATGATGCATCCATTGACCTCACGCCGTCGTTCAAAGACGCCTCCCCCCGGTGAGACCGGCCAGGAAGGCCTCTACCTTCGCTCACTCAGCGACCGCCAGGTGATTGTGACCGTGAAGCTGCGTGACGGTGAAACGGTGCGTGGGTGGATTGAGTATTTTGACGACACCATGCTGCGCCTGACCCGCGAGAACCAGCCGAATCTATTTATCTACAAGCACCAGATCAGGACGATCAGCGAACAAGGCCGAAGAAAAACGGTTAGCTTCGCCGATCCCGTTAAGCTGCCGCGCGAGACAGGCTCATGAGCGGCGCGCCCGGGCAGATCCAGACGCAGGCTGAGACGCCGCTCACCGATATAGTGGCGCGTGCTGCGGAGATTGCGCGCGAAGCCGGAGCGACGCTCAAAGAATATTTTGCCGCGGGCGTTCAGACCGAATACAAAGGCGACGTTGACTTGGTGACAGTGGCCGATCGCACTGTTGAAAAGCTCATTCGCGGACGATTGGGCGAGGCATTCCCCGGGCACGGGATTTATGGCGAGGAAGGCACGCGCGAGCGGCTCGAAGGCGAATACCGCTGGTACGTCGATCCGCTGGACGGGACCACGAACTTCGCGCACGGTTTTCCGCAGTTTTGCGTTTCCATGGGCCTGGAACATCGGCCGCACGGAACCGAGGCCGACGAGGATGGAGTGCTGGTGGGCGCGGTGATCTACGACCCCATGCGCGAAGAGCTCTACACCGCCGAGCGCGAAGGCGGGGCATGGCTCAACGGCAGGCGGATCAAGGTTTCGAGCACGAAGTTGCTGGCTGAGTCGCTGATCGCTACGGGGTTCCCGAGCCGCAAGCGGCACGCCAGCCCGAACATTCACTTCTACCATGAATTCACGCTGCGCTCGCATGGGGTGCGGCGGGCCGGCTCTGCTGCGCTCGATCTCGCCTACGTGGCGGCAGGCCGCATTGAAGCCTTCTGGGAGTTCAACCTGAATCCCTGGGACACCGCCGCGGGGGTCTTGCTGGTGACCGAAGCGGGCGGCAAGGTGACGGGCTTTACCGGCGAGCCTTTCAAGCTCGACAGCCGCGAGATTCTCGCATCCAACGGGCTCATTCACCAGGAATTGGTGGGGATGTTTGAGACCTTGT
>JBEKEQ010000241.1:0-2523 GCA_050013735.1 Occallatibacter sp. | reverse complement strand
GCACTGGGACCGATGGAACGCCTCTTTCGGATGTATTCATCGTAAAACTCGACTGAGTTGAAATCTGTCAGATTGGCATGTGCACGTAACTGGAACACATGGTGTCGATATGATAACCGGGTTAGCAATACCGCGCGGTCGGTGGCTGAACTGTGGTCTTTAATCACGGTCGGTTGCGACCATGACCGTGGTACCCCCTCCCAATCGAGCAAGCGCTCCACGGATTTGAACCAGTCGCTCCTGTCTCGATTGATACTCTGCTATCGCGGCACGCGTGTGGGCTTGCTTGTGCCTCCAAAAAAGGCTATTGGCAAAATGGATCGCATCAATTTCCTCGGTCAAAGCGGCAAGCCGCACTCTCTCGATCACGTCGGACTCCATGGTCGCTATTCTTGGAGCAAAACGTCTTCAAACACTGTGACAACCGTCACAAGTCCAGAGAATCTTCTGTGGATATTCCCACATTCGGAATGCAACATCCAGATGCCACTCGGTTTGACCATCGAGGTCCTTATGTTAGATATTTGTGACGAATGGACGCCGAGCAGACCATCGCCGAAATCGAGCGCCTTGAGCGCATCTTCGCAGTGCCGGATGCTAGACCACTAAGTCCGGGCGACCTCGCCGCTGCGAATCGAAGACATGACGAAATGCTCGCTCATAGTCCGTGGTTTCGGCTTTGGCAGCGGTACGGAGTTTGCTGCAGGTCTGAGTCTCCCGCACTCCGAGTAAACGGAATTGAAGGCTAAGCCGCACAAATTCATCCACACGTCCGGTTGATATCAGGATTCTCAAGGATGGGTAGTCAACTCGGTTGTGTGACTACCGGGGGAGTCTCCCGAAGCTTCTGCGACTAACTGAGGTCGGCTGGCTGCACCTTTTAATCGCGAAGCGCCAGATTTGCGTTTATCGCGAGTGAACTTGAAGTCTAAGCTTGGGGGATTTGCTCGCTTGAGTTCAGTGGTCGTTAGGATTGTCTTCGCACCGGAATTGACGAAATCAATGTCCAGCCTGTCGCTCCGGCTCTCGCTCACGCGCCTTAACCCGAATAAAGCATGCTCGATCCAGTCGCCAGGTTTCCAGTTCATTTGCGCGTCCTTAGTGTGAGCGTTCGACCAACTCGCTGATGATCAGGGCGGACATGAGGGTCGAATGTCGGCATTGACCCATGCCCACCCACCAAGGGCGATCCGCCCTTCTATTAGAAGACGACCCCGTCATCCTGAACGATAACACGAGCGGGCTGTCCAGAATTGCACCCTTTACGAAGCAGGTTGGTACAAAACAAAACTCCCCAGATTCACGAGTAAGTCCCAAAGCGAGGCCGGCGTGCTGCCCGTTCGCAATCTCTATGCCTGCATAGGTCAAACTCGGCACGAGCCGTTCGTACCGGGCGCGTGCCGCGAAATCTTGGAACTGCCGGATTCATCCGCAACGAATTTGGAGTTCAAGATGTTCATTAGCACGCGACGGTTGAGCCGCACTTAAGTACTCTGGTCGCGATTACCAACCCGCGCTAGAGTGAAGAATCTGACCAAGTCAGATAAGACCTTAAGAAAGAAGTTTCCGGGGCCTACAGGAGAACCTGCCTGTAAGGCCCCGCAGGTTTCTAACAACCCTGCTAAGTTGCTGTACGGCTGACACTGATCTCGGCTGCCGACAAAAGCGCCATTTCTCGCCCCTTCTCCGCAAGAACCTGAGTTATCAAAACGGAAACTCTCGATCCGGCCGGAGAAGCTAATGGCAGAACTTTGAGGTACACCATGAAGGTTGCTACGAGGCGGTCCAGGAACAAGCTGTGGAAACTGATGCTGCGCAGGCGAGCGATGGCTCGCCGCCTGAAGGAGATCGAAGCGGCGCTGTCGGAGTTAGGACGGCTGGGATTACAACAGTAATCAATTTCCCACCGCTAGTTTTTCTTGAGTATGCCGTCGTCAAACTGGCGGAGGAACCGGTCGTGGATCAGTCTATGCACCTAGAGGTGTGCAATTCTGAACAGCCGGTGTTCACCAAGCCTAGCTATTATTCTAAGCATGTTTTGAAAAGCACGAGACCTCTTAGGGCGGAGGAAGGAGTGGAGGTATGCCTAGAATCCTGCTGGCCGAGGACGACGAGCCTGTCCGTGATATGTTGCGGGCAACTATGGAACGCGACGGCTTCGACGTGGTTGCGGTTTCGAACGTGCGCGACGCTCTCCATTACATCGCGACGGAGAAGTTTGACGCAGTCCTTTCCGACCTTCATATGCCACAGGCTGGCGATGGTTTTACCGTCGTCAGCGCCATGCGTCACACCAACCCGCAAGCCGTCACCTTGGTGCTCAGCGGGTATCCGGAACTGGATGAGGCTTTGTCCGCCATCCGCTTACAGGCGGATGAAATCCTAACGAAGCCAATCCAGATTGCATCCCTTCGGGAAGCAATCCGCAACAAGCTCGCGCAGCCAAGAGCGAGCAGGCCCATGCCTACGGTGAGCGTGGCTTCCATCCTGGAACAGGACCTGAGCGCCACGATTCGAGACTGG
>JBEKEQ010000240.1:0-2808 GCA_050013735.1 Occallatibacter sp. | reverse complement strand
CGGCGCGCCTCTTCAGGCTTCATGCCGCTGGCCAGGTTGGCCAGGGTCAGCTCTTCAATGTGAAACGCGATTTCGCGGTCCAGCTTCTCTTCCGAGATGAACCGCAGCAATAGCCGCCGCAGCGCATTCATGGCATCTCCTATTGGGCCGTCCGCAGGATCAGCGCGACGGCATTCGAAAGCCGGTTCCAGGTCTCTTCTTCTTCAGTGAGCTGGCTTTTGCCCTTTGCCGAAAGCCGGTAGAACTTGGCCTGGCGGCCGTTGTCGCTTTCACCCCAGTCGGCTTCAAGCCATCCGCGCTTTTCCAGCCGGTGCAGCGCCGGATAGAGCGATCCCTGCTGGACTTGCAGGACTTCGTCTGAGATCTGGCGTATGCGTTGCGAGATTCCGTAGCCGTGCACGGGGCCGAGGGCAACGACTTTAAGGATGAGCAGATCGAGCGTGCCCTGCAGCAGATCGGTCTTTTCCAATGGAGCCATTCGCGTTCTCTCCTAGACATTCTACCTATACGACGACAATAGGTAGAATGTCAAGGAGAGAGGCTCGTGCAGAGGGAATTGATCGGCGATGTCGAAGCTGGCCTGGCCAGCGACTGGCCGATCGGAATGGACAGATGGAAAAGCGGCGATTACCGGATCAAGCGTTTCCAACGGAGCCCGACAGGCCAAGAAACTCGAAGATGCTGTCAGGGTGGAACGGCTTGGCCAGAATCGGAAAGTCGTGTCCGAGTCTCTTTGATTCGTCCATCAATTGCTCGGTGGCAATATCTCCCGACATGAGGAGCACCTTGCACGATGGCAGCGCTTGTCCCAGGTAGATCGCCAGGGCCACGCCATCCATTTTTCCCATGACCACGTCAGAGATCACCGCATCGGGATTCCATGCAAGCGCAACTTCGGCTGCTTCTTCGCCGCTGTAGGCCGCGCCTGGTCGTCGACGACAAGTACCTTGAGGGGGCTCTCTTCGCTGTGCATAAGGTAATTTGAAGAAGGGGAGGGGCCCGCGAACTTGGATGCGGAGGACTGCTTAAGAGTTGGTCATGGGCGACCCCGGCGTTAACTATAGGGAAACTGAGCGCGCTTAGCAGTGAATTGCTTCCGAAAGCTGAGATGCGGCGTGGGCGGGGTTGAGTTGAACGAAGGCTCTGAACTCGACAGTGGCGTCACGATTCGCCGATTTTCCTTCATCCAAGGCATTCTTCCTGGCAGCGTAAAAGTTGGGATTGTGCCGACCTGGGGCGCCCAACATCGGCGGGAAGTCAAACTGTCAGAGTGCTATTGATTCGGTTCATTCAGGTAGATTTCGGTGTAATCCAGATAGTTCTTCGCGTAATGGAGGATTAGTTCGCGGTCGGCGTCGGTAAGGGTGCGGCGCAGCTTGGCGGGAACGCCAGCCCACAGGGTCCGCGGCGGAACAACCGTGTGTTCGGGCACAACTGCGCCGGCGGCAATGATGGAGCCCTCGCCAATATGGGCATTGTTGAGCACGCGCGCGCCGATGCCGATCAGCACCGTATCCTCAACCACGCAGCCATGCACCGTGGCGTTGTGGCCGATGGTAACCCAATTGCCCACGATCACCGGGTAGAGGTTGCGCTGGCCGTGGAGCACGGCGCAGTCCTGCACGTTGGAATTTGCCCCAACCCGGATCGAATGCACATCTCCGCGCAGCACCGCGTTCATCCACACTGAGGAGCGCTCACCCAGAGTCACGTCGCCGATCACCTGCGCCGACAGATCGACATAGCAACTGGCCGGAATTAAGGGAAGCTTGCCCTGATAGCCGCGGATCATACTCGTCCCTGGGGCCCCTCGCCATTTCCGTCCTCGGCCCCGTCCTCATGAATGAGTGTACGCGAGGAGCGTTTTTGGGCTCCAGCGCGGGCCAGCGCGGGATTGAAAGGCGCGCCGGAGCCCCGGCAGACGAGAAAAGTCGCTAATTTCTAAGGATTTCCGGGTAATCGCCGGCCGGCTTTGCCTCGGAATCAACGTTTCAATTATGATGATGATGGCCAAGATGGCGGGTTTGGAGGTGGGTTGGTTGGCTGAGGTTCGTGTACAGGAAGGCGAACCGCTCGAGAACGCACTTCGCCGGTTCAAGCGGAAGGTGCAGCAGGAGGACATCATCAAGGAAGTCAAGCGTCACTCCTACTACCTGAAGCCGGGCGAAAAGCGCCGCGTCAAAGCGGCTCTCGCGCGCAAGCGGAATCGCAAAAAGGCTCGCAAGGAGCAAGACTAAGACTATTCAACCCGCACAAGTGTCCGGACGCCCCGGCTCCCCTCGCCTCATCGATTTGAGGAAGTGGAAGAGAATGAAATTCCGGCCGGGGCTGCCGCCCAGGAAACTCATCATCCAGCTGGATTGCGCAAGCTTCGGTTCTTCGAGGCACTTTCTTAACCGTCAATCTTGGAATAAGATCGACACAGTAGTTGCCGCTCACTTTTTATGCGGCCCGGGCCCCTCGTTGTTGGACGAAGAACGAAGACAGGGAAACGGGACCGGAGGGCGTTTGTCACCCATGGCCGACTCGATGTTTCCCGATCTTCGGGGAAGCCGGACCTGGAATTCCGTGACAGAGTTTTGAAGTGCGTCGATTGCGGCGTGGATTTTGTTTTTACCGCAGGCGAACAGCTATTTTTCTACGATAAGCAATTCACCAACGACCCGAAGCGCTGCAAGCAGTGCAAGGCCAAGCGCGCTCACGGCGATCCCAAGGTTCGCCCGGAGACGCGCACCACCTGCTCGCAGTGCGGAGCGGAGACAACTGTTCCCTTCAAGCCAACGCAAGGCCGGCCCGTGCTATGCCGCT
>JBEKEQ010000239.1:0-3723 GCA_050013735.1 Occallatibacter sp. | reverse complement strand
TGAAGGTTTTGTCGCCTGGGACGAGCATCTGATGGGGAAGGCCGGCCGGGACATGCGCCACATCGCCGCCCCTGAGTTCGCGGCGCTCTCCGCCTTCAATCGTGGCGCCTCGAACTTCGCCCGGCGCGATGGTCTCGGCTCCGGCAACCGTGCCGCCAGTCACCAGCGTTGCGCGGCCATCGAGCACCACAAAGATATCGGCAAAGTTTGCGTGCAGCTCGGCGAGTCCGTCGCGACCGCGGAAGGAGAGCATCGTCGAGTGGAGCGGATACTCGCGAAGCGTCTCGCTGGCCGAGCCGTCGCCCTGCCTGGCCAGCTTGCGCAGGTAGGCGCCGCGCTCAAGCAGAATGGCGGCAGACCAATGATCCAAATGAATGGCTGAGTCCTTGTGCGCATCCTTGCGTGCAGCCTGCGGAACCGGTGCTTCTGGGTTGATGGCCTTCAGGATTTCGCTGGTAAAGGGATCCATTTCTTCCTCTCAGTCTCCATTGTCATTGATCCGATCCATCAATTCATTCAGCCTTTTCCTGTGCTCTGGAGTCACGATAACCGGCCAGTTGCCGGGCACGTTGAAAGACGGCCAGAAACATGGGGCGCGTGAGCTTGCCGGTGTTGGTGTTTTGCAGCGAGGGATGATAGCTGGCGATGAGCGTAAGGCCGCCAGGCAGCGCGTACTCCGCGCCGTGGCGGAAGATGAAGCCCGAGCGCGCGGAAATTTGTCCGGTGCGCAGCTGGTGGGCGATGAAGGCGTCAAAGGCGATCTTGCCCAGGCAAACCACGACGCTCAGGTTAGGCAGCAGCCGAATCTCCTCGTCAAGCCAGGGTGCGCAGTTGGCGAGTTCCGCGGGAGCAGGTTTGTTGCCCGGTGGGGCGCAGCGGGCGACGGCGCTGATCCAGAGTCCGGTGAGCTTCATGCCGTCGTCGCGAGAGGAGGCCTTGGGCTGCGAGGCAATCCCCGCTTCATGCAGTACGGGATAAAGAAAATCGCCCGAGCCGTCGCCGGTGAAAGGGCGGCCGGTGCGGTTGGAGCCGTGCGCGCCCGGCGCAAGCCCGAGGACCAGTATGCGGGCTTCCGGATCGCCGAAGGACGGCACCGGCTTGCCCCAATACTCCCAGTCCGCATAGGCGCGCCGGCGCACGCGGGCAACCTCAGCGCAATACGAGCGCAGGCGCGGGCAGCGCTCGCAAGCAACAATGCGGGCATTCAGCAGCTGGAGCGGTGAGCCTGGAACGAGCATGAGGGAATTCTAGTTGCAATCGCCCGGTTCACGGCCAACAGGCGGCGCAAGTTCCCTGTTTACCACTTGCGGCTGTTCAGGTACTTCAGGCTGATGGGCACCTGCGTCATCGCGTCTGGAGATTCATCCTCGATGAAATATTCCTCGCAGCCCTGCTGGCGCGCCAGGGCAAGCACCTTGCCCCAGGGAATAATGCCCTCGCCCACCGGAACGCTGTCTTTGTCGTCGGCGTGGCCCTGCTGGCTGCCGATCGGCGCGCCCTTGCGCAGGTCTTTCAAGTGCATGAGCCGGAAGCGCCCCGGATAGCGCTGCAACAGCGCGGCGCAATCCTGGCCGGGCACTACGATCCAGAAGGTGTCCATCTGAAAACTCACCGTCGCCGGATTTGTAGAATGCGCCAGCACATCGAACAGAGTCGTCTCGGGCGCTGCGGCGAACTCGTACCCGTGAGTGTGATAGGCGAACCCCTTGCCGTCTTTGGCCAGCGCCTCGCCCCACGCGTTGAAGTCGTCGATGGCCCGCTCGGCATCCGCGCGCTCGAAATTCTTGCCATGCGGTATCCACGGCGCCACCACCCAATGCGCGCCCAAAACGTCCAGGTCTCTGCGCGCTTTGTCCGTGCCCTTTTTCAGGATGTCGTATACAAAGTGAATCGACGTGGCTTTCAGGCCGGCCGCGTCGAGCAGGCTCTTGAATTCAGGAGCGGTGTAACCGTAGTAATCGCTGCCGGTCTCTATACGATCGAATCCCATGGCGCGCGCCTTGGCCAGCGTACCGGGTACATCGCGCTTCATGTCTGCGCGAAAGCTGTAGAGTTCGAGCCCGATACTGAGCTTGCGGGCTTCCGCCTGCGCCGGCGTTCCGGAAGCAATCAAGGCCGCCGAAACCCCCGCAATAAACTCGCGTCGTGTCGTCATTTTGCTTGTCCTTCACTTCCTGAGGGGAAGCCGACTTGAACCTCATCGAATTCTACTGCGTGCGCCGCGTTATTGGGAGCTTGCCCTGGCATGAACCTGCAGGCGCCTCACGGCTCCATTCCACTTCCCGACCGCCTTGGCGTAGAATGGCTCCGCTGCCGGAGTACATTTTCGCGCGATGGGAGAAATCCGGCCCGCGCGGCGCCGGCCGTGGAGATCAAACAAAATGCACTTTCAGGGAGCTGTTACTGAGATCGGCGGCCAGAAAATCGTCACCCTCAACCGCGCGGCCGTGAGCACTACGATGCCGGAGTTCACCAGCGTCACCATCCTGCCAGGCCGCGGCATGGAAGTGCTGCAGATTACCGCCAACTTCCCCGGCAAGGGGAGCGTAAACGTGCTGGCCTCGCCCGACCTGGCCACAGCGGCCCAAACGCTTGACCAGGAAGATAACGACATCGGCGCCAAAAGCTATTCGATGGGCTCGGCCTTCCTGGTTCCCTACCCCAACCGCATTCGCGGCAAGCTTTCAGCCGACGGCAAAACCCTGACCACCGAGTGGGAGGGCCACACCATCACCCTCCCGGCCAACAACATCGGCAAGCTTCCCGGCGCCGAGCGCCACGCCATGCACGGGCTGATTTTGAAGTCCAAGACCGACGATGTCACGGTGAAGAAGATTCACGGCGGCGAAGAGGTAACGGGCGTAATCCATGCCGGCGACTTTGGCGGCCACTGGCTCTCCAAGACTGACCTGACCTTCACCATTTCGCTCACCGCCGACGCCGTGGATGCAACCGTGACAGCGCACAACGTGGGCGGCGAGAGCGAGCCCATCGCCATCGCCTGGCATCCCTACTTCAACTTGCCTTCCGGCGACCGCGCCCAGGCGCGCGTGCACGTTCCGGCCACCCTGCGGGCCGAAGTGGACGGCTATGACAACGTCTTCCCCACCGGCAAGCTGCTGCCTGTGGCGGGAACTCAGTTTGACCTGACCGCCCCTGGCGGCAAGGCGCTGGGCGGCCTGTTCCTCGACGACAACTTCAGCCACATCCAGTGGAAGGACGGGGCAGCGACGGTTGAGGTGATTGACCCGGCCGCGCACTACGGCGTGAAGATCCAGGGACTGTCGCCGTCGATCAAGGCCATCCAAGTATACGCTCCGCCCGCCAGGCAATTTGTGGCCGTCGAACACCAGGACAACTTCGGCGATCCCTTCGGCAAGGAGTGGGGCAAGACAGACACGGGGATGGTGACGCTGAAGCCCGGCGACAGCACCAAGTGGCACGTGCGCATCAAGGTCTTCGTGCCGTAGGGGCAGCGGTCAGCGGTCAGTGCCCGGTAACGAGCCGTCAGCGATCAGTAACTAAACTGCGATTCATAAATCCGCTTTGTGACAGGCCGCGACCTCACAGCTCGCGGAAAAACTCATCGGGAACGCAAGAAGTGTCAGGGCACGACTTCACAGCTCGCGGAAAAACTCATCGGGAACGCAAGAAGTGTCAGGGCACGACTTCAGTCGTGCCAATAAGGCCAATTGAATGATCGGGCTTTAGCCCCTGAGGGTC
>JBEKEQ010000238.1:0-2714 GCA_050013735.1 Occallatibacter sp. | reverse complement strand
CGCCTTCCTGCCTTCGTACTTCACGTCGGCCAGCTTACTGAGATCGGCGGCGACGGCAGGCAGGTTGTCGTTGGAGTCCACGGTGAGCGAAACGCTGACTTCGCTGGTGGAAACCATATCCACGGCGCAGCGATGCTCGTCAAAAATGGTGAAGATCTCCTTCATGTAGCCGTGGGTCATCAACATGCGGCTGGCCACGACGTCGATAATGCTGAGCTTTTTCTTCACTGCAATCGACTTGAATGGGCTTTTGCAATGCGGGGCCAGCGAAGTGATGCGTGTGCCCTCGCAGGCGGCGTTGCGGCTGTTGAGGACGTGCACTGGAATGTTCTTCTTCACGGCGGGCAGGATGGTGGCCGGGTGCAGCACCTTGGCGCCAAAGTAGGCCAGCTCCGCGGCCTCCTCAAAACTGATCACCTTCACGCGCAATGCGTCGGGGCAAACGCGGGGATCGGAGGTCATGATGCCGTCTACGTCGGTCCAGATTTCGATGGCCGAAGCTGAGAGCGCGCCGCCGATGAGCGCTCCGGTAAAGTCGGAGCCGCCGCGCCCCAGCGTGGTCGTGATGCCGGCCAGGTCGCTGGCGATGAATCCGCCCATCACCGGCACCTGGCCCAGGCCGATCAGCGGAAGAAGCTTTTCAGCGGCGCGCTTGTCGATGACTGCATCTTGCGGCACAGCCTTCTGGAACTGTGAATCGGTGACGATGATCTCTCGCGCGTCCACATGGACGGCATCGATGGAGCGCTCACGGAATGCGGCGGCAACAATGCGGCTGGAGATGCGTTCGCCATAACTCACAATCAGGTCGGAGATGCGCGGCGTGAGTTCGAGAATGGCCGCGAGGCCGCGGAGAATTTCGTCGAGCGAGTCGAACTTCTGGTCGATGAGAATCTGCAGCGCGGCGGTTGCGGCAGGGTCTTTGACCAGGGCGGCGGCAGTGTCGCGATGACGCGAGCGGAGCCGCGAACTGATGGCCAGGGAGCCGGCGCGGTCGCCTTTTGCGGCGCAGGAGGCAGCGCGCAGCAACTGGTCAGTCACCTTGGCCATGGCGCTGACCACGACAACAGGCTGCTTCCCCTGGGCTACGCGTCCGGCCACGATAGCCGCTGTGCGTGCGATGGCCTCTGGGTCCTCCACCGACGTGCCGCCAAACTTCATCACTACCAGACTCATGGGCTTCTTCCTGGTCTGCCCTTTCGAAAAACAGCGTCGTTCCGGTTTCGTGCCTTCCCGCTCTCTCCGCAGAAAATACGGAAAGGTTGGTGCACATATCATCGTCTAGCTATGGGCAGCGGCTTCGGCAACCGGCTCCAGCTTGCCCAGGCTGGCCAGCAACTCGGCGTTGAGGATGGCTGCGCCGGCAGCTCCGCGAATGGTGTTGTGCGAGAGCGCAGTAAACTTCCAATCGAGGACCGGGCAGGGGCGCAGGCGGCCCACGGTTACGGCCATGCTGTTGCCCCGATTGCGGTCGAGCCGGGGCTGGGGGCGGTCGTCTTGCGGAGCCCACTGGACAGGCTGATCGGGCGCAGTGGGCAATCCCTGACCGGCCAGCGGCCGGAACTCCGCCCATGCAGCCAGAATCTCTTCGCGCGTGGCGGGCCGTGACAGCTTCAGGCTGACGCTTTCTGTGTGGCCGTCTTCCACCGCAACCCGGTTGCAGTGGGCACTGATGCGGGCCGCAAGCGGCGTCACCACATGGCCCTCGAGCTTGCCCAGCAGCTTGAGCGTTTCAGCTTCCATCTTCTCTTCTTCGCTGCCTATGTAGGGCACCACATTGCCAAGGATATCCATCGAAGGCACGCCGGGATAACCCGCTCCGCTGACGGCCTGCATGGTGGTGACGAAGATCTGCTCAATGCCAAAGCGTTCCTCGATGGGCTTTAGGGCCATGACCAGACCGATGGTGGAGCAATTGGGGTTGGTCACCATGTACCCGCCAGATTCGCGGCGTGAGGGTTGCTCCTCGATGAGGTGCAGGTGATTGGCGTTGATCTCTGGAATAACCAGCGGAACACTCGCAGCCATGCGGTAGGCGCTCGAATTTGAGACCACGGCACAGCCTGCGGCGGCAAAACGAGGCTCAAGCTCGCGCGCAATCCCCGCGTCCAGTGCCGCGAAAATGATCTTCGGCGCGCCCTCCGGGTCGGCAGCGGCGACGGTCATTTTGGCGATGCGCTCTGGCAACGGCGTATCCAGGCGCCACTTGGCGGCCTCGCCGTAGAGCTTGCCGCTGGAACGGTCGCTGGCCGCAAGCCACGTAATCTCGAACCACGGATGGTGTTCAAGGAGCTGAATGAATCGTTGGCCGACCATTCCGGTCGCGCCCAGGATGCCGATTGGATATTTAGTTTGCGTGGCCACGATCACTCCAGTGTACAGGAGGATGGGCCAGGCATCGCAATTTGCGCACCGGGATGCGGGCCCTGGACGTGGAACTGCTGCGACCAGAAAAATTGAATGAAATCGCGGCTGCCAAAAAGCCGATGCGCCCCTCAGTGTGTTCGGGCGCCGGTGGGGTCCAGTTGCCGCCGGGGCGCTGAAGCCGAATCAGCCAGCAGAGGAGGGCCGGTCTCTTCATCGAAGACCTGATCCGGCTGAAACGGCAAAAACACGTGGAATGTGGTCCCGCGGACGGGATTTCGCTCGGCCCAGATGCGGCCTGAGTGCTGCTGCACGATGGTGCGGCAAATCGCCAGTCCCAGCCCGGTTCC
>JBEKEQ010000237.1:0-2878 GCA_050013735.1 Occallatibacter sp. | reverse complement strand
AAAAGCCGATAGCAGCGGGCTGCGCCCCCTGCTATCGGCTGGTATTTGGAGTTACAAATTAGTCGTTGTAGTTCAGCCCTTCCAGTCCCAGGTACACCGCTCCCGAGGCCAACTCTTCCTCAATGCGCAGCAACTGGTTGTACTTGGCAATGCGATCGGTGCGGCTCACCGAGCCGGTCTTGATCTGCCCAACCCCCGTGGCGACGGCCAGGTCGGCAATGAACGTGTCCTCGCTCTCGCCCGATCGGTGCGAAATCACTGAAGTATAGCCGTAACGGCGGCCCAGCTCGATCGCCTCCAGCGTCTCGGTGATCGTGCCGATCTGGTTGAGCTTGATCAGGATCGAGTTGCCGACGCCTTCTTCAATGCCGCGTTGCAGCAGCTTGATGTTGGTGCAGAAAATGTCGTCGCCCACGAGTTGGATTTTTGAGCCCAGCTTGTCGGTCAAAATCTTCCAGCCTTCCCAGTCTTCCTCGGCCAAGCCGTCTTCCAGCGAAACGATGGGATATTGCCGCACCCAGTTGTCGTAGAAGCGAACCATTTCCTCGCTGGTCAGCTCGCTCTTGTCGCCCTTCTTGAAAACGTACTTCTTCTTTTCCGTGTCGTAAAACTCGCTCGACGCCGGATCGAGCGCAATGGCAATCTGTTCGCCCGGCTTGTAGCCGGCCGCTTCAATGGCTTCGAGAATCAGTTCAATGGCCTCGGCATTGGACTTCAGCGAAGGAGCAAAGCCGCCTTCATCGCCCACCGCCGTGTTGTAGCCCTTCTTCTTCAGCACGCCTTTCAACGTATGGAAGGTCTCCGCAGCCCAGCGCAGCGCCTCGCTAAAGCGCTCCGCGCCAACCGGCATGATCATGAACTCCTGAAAGTCCACGTTCGAGTCAGCGTGCGCTCCGCCGTTCAGCACGTTGAGCATCGGCGTCGGCAATATGCTGGCATTCACTCCGCCCAGATAGCGATAGAGCGGAATCTCCAGCGTTTGCGCCACGGCCCGCGCGGCGGCCATCGAGACGGCCAAAATCGCATTCGCGCCCAGCTTCGATTTGTTCGGCGTACCGTCCAGAGCGATCATCGTCTGGTCCAGGAGCCGTTGATTCGATGCGTCCAGGCCCTCCAACTCGGGCGCAATCACGCTTTCCACATTGGCCACGGCCTGCAACACGCCCTTGCCGCCAAAGTGGCTCTTGTCGCCATCCCGCAGTTCCACGGCCTCATGTTCGCCAGTCGACGCGCCCGAAGGCACAATGGCGCGGCCCAGCGCGCCGCTTTCCAAAATTACGTCTGCTTCCACGGTCGGATTGCCGCGCGAATCCAAAACCTCGCGGGCGCGAATTGCAACAATCTCAGTCATATCGGTCCTCATGATGCGATGCAGCAGCCGGTCATTCAGTTTGGGACGGCGATCCACGGCAAGAGCCTCTCCGGCGGCGCTTTGAATCGTGTTCAAAAGCTCCTGCACGTCGTGAATTTCCTCTCCATCCAGATCTCAAAAGTGCTGATGTACGTTATGGATTCTAGCAAACCGGGGTACACCGCACTGTGTAACAGCGATCACATGGCCGCAAGCTGTTCCAATCATGAACCGAGCCCCGTCGGGGTGCCTGTTTTGATTCGTGCCGTCCATGGCACCATCTCCGGCCTTCCGCTGGTTCAACTTGCCCCATCCGCGCTAGCCTGACCTTGGATGAGTGTCCAAAGGGATGGATTATGCGCGCCCCGCGAAACTCTCCCGCCCCAGCCGTGTCTAGTCACTCAAGGGGATGTGCGCCCGCAAAAGGAGACCTGGCAAAAATGGAGACTCGCGTATTGAAGATTCGCCTCACTCATCTGACTCGCCCGATGCTCGCTTTGGCCCTCATGGCTGCGGCAACGGCGGTTGTGGGAGCGCAGCAGTCGAGCCAGACCAACCCCTACCAGGGAACCTCGAACCCTCCCCCTGACGACACCATCCTTGCTACTCCCGCGCCGCAGCCCAAGCCGCCCGCCGGCCAGCCCATGTACGCGCCGCCGCCCGCACCGCCGGCCGCCCCGGCCCCTGCGCCGCCGCAAGCTGAGCCCGCGCCCACCTCCGTCGATCCTTCTGTCAACGTTCCGCCTCCCGGCAACGATGATGGCATCGTGCAGGTTGCGCCCAGCCAACCCGCTCAGCCCACATTGAATCAGCGCGCCTACGCCTCCGATCCTGACGGCGACATCGTGCATCCTGAGGCTCTTGGCCCCGGTCAACTTGGCGAAGGCACCACCATTCGCGTTCACCTGCTTGACCGCCTCTCCACCACGGAAAGCCGCAAGGGCGATCCCTTCCACTCCACGGTTGCCTCTGACGTGCTGCAAAACGGCCAGGTGCTCATTCCCGCCGGTGCGGAGATCGACGGCCGCGTGGTCGAGGTATCCAGCGGCCATGCCGGCGGCTACGGCACCATGCGCCTCAGCCCTGAAACCGTGATCCTCGCCGACGGTTCGCGTTACCGCATGCACGCCGAGACCACCGCAACCCCCGGCTCCCGCACCCACGTCATTGGTGAAGGCACCATCCGCCCGGACTCCCGCGCCAAGCGTGACACCATCGAGTATGGCGGCGCGGTCGGAGCCGGCGTCGTTACCGGCGCGGTTCTTGGCGGTCCGGCAGGCGCTGCGGCCGGCGGCTTAATCGGCGCCGGCGCTGTCACCGTTCATCTCCTAGTGAGCCATCCACAAGCCACGCTCGAATCCGGAACAACCCTCGTGTTCGCCCTCACCGATACGCTCAATCTCACCCCGGCCCCTCCGCCCGGAAGCTAAAGGACGCGTCCACCCTGCTAAACTCCCGTTCGGAGGGGTGACACATGGCGGAAATCAGGGCAGTCGGCGTCGTTGGCGCAGGAACCATGGGCTCCGG
>JBEKEQ010000236.1:0-2918 GCA_050013735.1 Occallatibacter sp. | reverse complement strand
CTTGGATCACAAAGTGATTCTAGTGGATCGGGCAATCCGCAACAGCTAAGAGCAAAAATCGCTGCGCACTGATAGGCTAACACCAGAGATGAACGACAATTTGCACCAGCTACGCTGTTTTGGATGCGGAGCGCGGGTGGACGGCGCGAAGGCGCGGCCGGACTTCCGCTGTTCGCTGTGTGGGGACTTGTTTGAGGTGGAGTATCCGGGCTGGAGCGAGCGCAAGGGACCTGACCGCCCCAACCCCGGCGCGCTCAAGTGGTTGTGGCGGGAGCGACGCTGTTCCTCTGAGGCCCTGGACCACTCCGGCGTGTGGCGCTTCAGGGAACTGTTGCCGATTTTGGACAGTTTTGGCAATGCCGTGACGTTGCGCGAAGGGAATACGCCGCTTTACCACTTGAAGCGCGCTGCAAAGGCGCTGGGAATCGACCAGCTCTTCGCCAAGCACCAGGGAATGAACCCCACCGGCTCGTTCAAAGACACGGGCATGACTACAGCGCTGAGCGTGGCCAAGGAGCGGGGATTCACCTGGGTAGCCTGCGCGTCCACGGGGAATACGTCGGCCGCAATGGCCGCTTACGCCGCTCGCGCGGGGCTGCGCAGCCTGGTGCTGATTCCCGACGGAAAAATTGCCTGGGGCAAGCTGGCGCAGGCCATGGATTACGGCGCCGTGACCTGCCAGATCAAGACGGATTTCGACGGTTGCGTGCGGGTACTGACGCAGGTAGTGAAAGAAGCTCACATTTACCTGCTCAACTCGGTAAATCCTTACCGGCTGGAAGGGCAAAAGACCCCGGCCTTCGAGATTGCCGAGGCCTTCGACTGGAATGTTCCCGACCACCTGATTGTTCCGGGCGGCAACCTGGCCAACAGTTCGGCGCTGGGCAAGGGCTTTCGAGAATTGAAGGAGCTGGGGCTTGTGGCGCGCATGCCGCGCATCTCTGTGATTCAGGCCGTGGGAGCCAATCCGCTGGTCCGCAGCCTTGAGGAGAACAATGGCGTTTCGCTGGAGCCGGTGCAGGCGCACACGCGGGCCACGGCCATCCGCATTGGCAATCCCGCCTCATGGCGCAAGGCTGCGCGGGTGATTCATGAGACTGGCGGCTGGTGCCTGGATGTGACCGAGGCGGAGATCGCCATGGCCAAGGCCGAGATCGGCGCCGAAGGATTGGGTTGCGAACCGGCCTCTGCGGTGACGCTGGCGGGGCTGAAGAAGCTGCGCGCTCGGGGCGATGTGGCTTCCGGCGAGACGGTGGTTTTGCTGCTGACGGGCCATACGCTCAAGGACGCCGACTACACAATCGATTTTCATCGCGGAGCGCTCTTGAAAGACGAGGAGAAAGTTGGCGTGGAAGCGGAGATCGACGCCTTGAGGCGCAATGCGCAGGTGGTGGATGCGACTCCGGAAGCCGTGCTGGCCGCACTGAAGGGCAGAGCGGAATGAGCGACACCGAGGGTTCAAAGGCCGGGGTTTTCCGGCTGCGCCTGCCCGCCACCTCCGCCAATCTTGGTCCCGGCTTCGACGCTGTTGCCGTGGCGTTGGACTTCTTTCTTGAGATCGAGGCCGAGCCGGCGGCTGAGTTCTCGATTGCGGCGACGGGACGAAACCAGGAGCGATGTTCCAGGACTGAGGACAACCTCATTCTGGAGACCTACAAGCGGCTGCTCGGGGCGAATAACCGGCCGATCGTGCCGCTGGCGCTGCACATGGCGAATGGGATTCCGTTGGGGATGGGTTGCGGCTCGTCGGCCGCGGGACGCCTCGCGGCCATTTCTCTCGCCGTGCACTTTGGTCAGCTTGGCTGGAGCCCGGAGCGCATTCTGGAAGAGGGGTGCGCGCTTGAGGGGCATCCGGACAACGCCGCGGCGTGCTGGATGGGCGGATTTGTGGCTGCCGGATGCGAAGGCGGCAACGTTCAAGTGGCGCGGGTCATTCCGCCTGAGGAGTGGCGGGCCATTATTGTTCTTCCCGCGGAACCGCTTTCAACCAGCAAGGCCCGCGCCGCGCTTCCCAAAAATTATTCCCGCGCTGACACCGTTGCCAATATTCAATCCGTGGCCCTGCTGGCATTGGCGTTTGCCGAAGGGCGGGGTGACCTGCTGCGCGTGGCCATGAGCGACCGGATCCACCAGCCTTACCGCGCTTCGATTTGCCCCTTGCTACAGAATCTGCTGCCGCTGGCCGGGAATCACGGGATTCTAGGAGCGGCCTTGAGCGGGGCGGGGCCGGCGGTGATCGTGGTTGTTGGGAACGAAGCGAGTCTGGCAACGGCCTCGTCGGCCATTTACGCCGCGCTCGAAGGGCAGTCGGAGCTGGAGCTGTTGGTTTGCGGTTTTCCGCCCGAAGGAGCGCGCCGGTTTCTGGAGACAAGGCCGATTTGATGGGGATGGACACGGTACTGAAAACGTTATCTTTTCAGTTATCTTGGCGGTGCAGCCCTTAACCTTCTTGTTAATCACCTATTTTTGATTACTTTGCGCATTACCTAAGTTTTCTTGCTATTCCCGCAGTTAGCCCCTAAATTCGCTGCGTGGGCAGTTCTGGGGGAGGGCTGCTCTAGCGCCCGTGATCCGCTCTGGATCCGGGCGCTTCTATTTGTGCGAACGGTCTGATGGGTCTCTACGCGCGGGACCGCCGAATTTCGGGCCGTTAGCGTAGGCGGGAAAGCAAATCGAAGGTCAGTGTGCTGTTTACGGTTCGGGCGCGGTTTTGCGACTTTCCACAGATAGACGCATCTTATGAATGCGCGATTAAAGATACACTGCACACAGTGCGGAGCCACAAGGAGGAACATGGCTGAGGTAGGGTTGGGAGTTTTGGAAGTAAGCGATGCAACGTTTGACCAGGAGGTGCTCAAGAGTGAGCAGCCGGTTCTGGTGGATTTTTGGGCCACCTGGTGCGGCCCTTGCAAGGCGAT
>JBEKEQ010000235.1:0-2982 GCA_050013735.1 Occallatibacter sp. | reverse complement strand
ACAAGACTTCGACATGCCCCAGAGCATTGCCGAACATCTCATGAACCTTGGCTTTGTGCCGGGCCTGGAAATCCTTGTGGCCCGCAGCGGCCCTGGGGGCAATCCTCGCGTTTACCGCGTGGATGGAACCGAGGTTGCGTTGCGCCGTGATCTCTCCCGCTGCATTGCCGTGCGCCGCTTGTGCAGTGCGGAAGCAGAGATGAGGTAGGCAGTGAGCATTCCGGTGTCGATCCAAGGGGCCGAACTCGGGTCCAAGTTGGCGAATGGTTCGCCTGTTTTCAAAACGGTCGCTGTGGTTGGCCCTCCTAACGCGGGCAAAACAACACTATTCAATCGCCTGACGGGGTTGCGGCAGAAGGTCGGCAACTTCCCTGGCGTGACGGTGGAGCACCACACGGGAAGCTATCGTCTGGATTCCGGCGACGAAGTGTCGCTGATCGATCTTCCCGGCGTTTATAGCCTCAATCCAAAGTCAGAAGACGAAAAAGTTACAGTTGATGTGCTTAACGGTGAAATGCCCGGGGCCGAACGTCCGGACGCGATCATCCTGGTACTGGACTCCAACAACTTGAACCGTCACCTTATCCTGGCTGGCCGCGTGATCGCCCTGGGACTGCCAACGCTTGTGCTGCTCAACATGGCAGACGAGCTGCACAAGCAGGGCGGGAGGGTCGACGTTCTTCCCCTGGCGCGGCAGCTTGGCACTCCGGTCGCGCTGGTCAGTGCGGTCACGGGCGAAGGCCTACACGCGGTGGCAAACTTCCTGGTGGCAACTCCGCAGGCTCCGGAGCCGCTCGAACTACCCATCTTTGGAGATCCCCGCCACTGCCGTGAATGGGCGGTACGCATGGGTTCCCATGCGGCTTACCGGCGAGGCGCAACTCCGGAGTGGACGCGGCGGCTGGATTCGGTCTTCTTGCACAGGTTTTGGGGCGGTGCGATTTTTGCCGTCGTCATTGTGGCTGTTTTTCAGACGATTTTTTCTCTCGGGCAGCCGGCCAGCGACATTTTGCAGAACTTCCTGGATCGCGTCGCAGTACACCTGTCGAATTTGCTTCCACCCGGAGTGATTAACTCCCTGATCGTCAATGGAGTCTGGAAGGGAGCCGGATCGGTGCTGGTGTTTCTGCCGCAGATTCTGCTGCTCTTCCTCGTTATCGGCATACTGGAAGATTCCGGCTACCTGGCGCGCGCTGCCGTAATCTCAGACAAGGTGATGGCCAAGGTGGGGCTGAACGGAAAATCGTTTATTCCTCTGCTTTCGGCCTATGGATGCGCGGTCCCGGCCATCATGGCGACGCGCACGATTGAAAATAAGCGCGATCGAATTGCCACGATTCTGATTGCTCCATTCATGACCTGCTCGGCCAGGCTCCCGGTCTATACGATGGTGATTGCGGCATTCATCCCCAACATTCCGGTGCTGGGTCCCTTTGTCGGTTCGCGCGCGGCAGTCATGTTGAGCCTGTATGTGCTGGGCTTTGCCATGGCCGTGGCGACCGCCAAGGCTTTGAAGAGCTCGGTGCTGCGCAGCCGCGACGTGGCCTTCATCATGGAGCTGCCTCCATACCGCTGGCCCATGTGGAAGTCGCTTGGTCTGCGCCTGATGGATCGTGCCAACGCGTTCATCTTCCGTGCCGGAACGGTGATTCTGGGAGTCAGCATTGTGCTGTGGGCGCTTACTTACCTGCCCATGCACAACGGTCAACCGCCCGCCATTGCCGACAGCCCGATCTCCAAGGTTGGTCACTTCATTGAACCGGCAATCCGTCCGCTCGGCTTCAACTGGAGAATCGGAGTCGGCCTGCTGAGCTCGTTTGCCGCACGTGAGGTCATCATCGCAACGATGGGAACGTTGCACGGAGTCGATCCTCAGTCCCACGCCATGGACTTGCAGCAAGCGCTTAAAAGCGACCTGACTCCGGCGGGAGCCATTGCCCTGCTGGTATTCTTCGCATTCGCCATGCAATGCATGTCCACCATGGCGGTGGTCCGGCGTGAGACCAATAGCTGGAAGTGGCCTATCATCCAGTTTCTGTATATGACGTTCGTGGCTTACGCAGCAGCCTTCGTCGCGTATCGCATTACGCTGTTGTACTGGAACTAGATTCAGCAGTCTCCAAGAGGCGCCCAGCCAAAGGCTTCACTGGCTCGCAGAGAGTTGCCCGGGAAGGTGCTCTCCTAACATTGGCACGGCGGCAAAGGTTGTCATGAAGCGGGTGGAGACCTGTAACATCATCATGCCGGGCACGGCGTCTGCCGAAATTCGCAGCAGCACAAACAAGTGGCTCGCGTCCGGCGACTCAACGCGAAGCACGCGAACTCCCTTGTGTTTGACGGCCACGGCCACCACGGAATCCAAATGCTGGCCGGAAAAGCATAGCTTCACCTCCGCCGAATGCCCGGGCTGCCAGTTGGCCGGTTCCACCTTATCAATGGTGACGGGAATGACCTGCGCAAGGAGTGACGCCGAATACAGCGCAAGCGGAAAAGTGCAAACAACTAGGAGGATAAGCGAATTGCTGCAATTTTTGGACATCGGTCGGAGCCAGTTACTAGCGGCCTCTTGCTAACGTCATTGCTACGATGCCTGCGCCTGAGCCAGGTTTGCCCTGCGCCGGCAGCCGCTTAGGATTGCAGCGGGACGACGCGCACAAAAACCCCTCTGCAGGACACTGCGGGACCCGCTCAATGCCGCATAGCACGGTGCACACTCACACATCGCGCACTCTATTCGAGGTTGCGGGCACTCAAATTGAAGGCGGTACTCGACCATAATGAATGTGGACACATGGCTTTTCCACATCTTTCAGTCCCAATGGTTTGACGCTGCCCCACTCGATTGTTACTATCAGATTGCGGGGTGGAGCAGCCTGGTAGCTCGTTGGGCTCATAACCCAAAGGTCGCAAGTTCAAATCTTGCCCCCGCAACCAATCTTTTCAACAGGTTACAGGGAATCGGAACTCCACGGCAAACCCCCA
>JBEKEQ010000234.1:0-3163 GCA_050013735.1 Occallatibacter sp. | reverse complement strand
AACCGCGACCTTCCCCTGGTTTCAGTATTTGTAATGTCCTCGTAGTTTGCATACGGGCGGTAGTGGTAGTCGCACCAATCTGCATTGGTGACGGCGCTCACGCAGTAGGGGCTTTGTGCGCCCGACATCGGCAGCGCTCCTGCCGGAACCGCGTTGACATTCATCGAAGTCTGCGTGTCATGAGTCGAATTGCCAACATAGGAACCTTCGACGTGCATTTTCCATGGCAGCTTCTGGTCGATGCTTACGCTGTAAGTGTTGGTGTATGGGTTCTGGTTGTCGCCCGCACCCACTGTGCCGGCGATGGTGTTCGGTACGCCGCCTCCAGTTGGAGTGGGGAGGCTACCCGGAGGCAGCGGGGTGCCGAATTTGGGAGCGCCCATGCTATGGGTATCAACGTCTTCCCAACTTGGGCAGTTGACATCGTTAAGGCCGCAGGACCATGCAACCGAACCTTCCGCAGTGGAGTTAGCGCTGCCGAAGGACCAGATTGCGAAATCGCGGTACGAGCCAAAACCGCCGCGCAGCACGGTCTTGCCGTTCCCGAAGATATCGAACGCACCGCCGATGCGCGGCGAGTAGTTAAGCGTGGTGCTGGGCTGGCCGGACCACGGGATCGCGGAATTCGCGGAATGCCAGGAGATACCCGTGTTTTCGCCGATCGCGGCCGGTGAGTTGTCGTATTTGTCTTTGGAGCTGAGGATTCCGTTCGGATCCCATACAGCCACGCCGTAAGGCGTCGACCAGGGTTTGCCGTAGTGATCGAATCTCATTCCATATTGAAGCGACAAGCGGCGGTTGATTCTCCAGTCGTCTTGCACGTAGAAGGAGAACGTGGTGGCCTTGGTATTGGGAGGAGTGGGCGTAATTGCGTTTTCGACATAGCCGTCGTGGCCAACACCTAACATGACATCGGCATACTGGTTGCCCGTAACGTTGGGATACCAGGTAGCGTACGGAAATTCGCTCCACGTGTTCCAGGTGTTCTGAACGTTATCGACCCACTCGTAATAGGCACCTGCCTTCAGTGTGTGGGTGCGAATGACCTTGGTCAGATCTTCGCCGGCAGCGGGGATCTTCTTGTAGCAGAGGAGCGGATACGCGTGGCCCACATCGCCCAGATTCGGGAAGCCCGAACCCCAGGTAACTAGTTCCGGTGCGGTTGCCTGATCCCAAATACCCTTCAGAGTGAAATTGGGAATGTCGGCGCGCAGCAGCTTGGCTGGATCTTCCGGGTTGCCCGGATAGTTCTCGAATGCATACGAGAACCTTGATTCAGTGGTCATGCTGGGCGAGATAACGTGCATGAAGTTAACGTTCACAAAATCGGTCCCGTCAGCTCCGATGATCGGCGTCGGATCGGGAACGGAATTCTGAGTCGCAGTGGTCACCCAATAGCCCATTGGGAACGTCGCAGTTTGGCGCGAGCGATTTTCAGTGACATATATCTTGGTCCGGTCGCTGATGTCCCAGTCAACACGAGCCAGGTTCTGGTCCATGTTCATGGGCTGGATGATTTGCTGAGAGTAGTTGAAGCCCCCAGCGTTCGGGGCGCCGGTTGGGGTAGTGGCTTTCGGCAGGTAGGCATCCGCAATGGCTACGCCGTTGGGATCAAGGCAGGACTGGGGAATGACGCCGCCCTGAATTCCGCTTGAGCCCATGCAGGTTTGGAGATGAGTTGCAGATACGCTTGAACCCGATTGGAACGCCAGCCACGGTGCGCCCCAGAGGCCGGCCGCGATGGTGGATTGCGAGGGAGTTGCGGTAAGGGTGGCTCCGCCGGCGACGTTGTTGCCGTATGTGCTGGCCTGGCTGAAGTCTCCGGTACGCATCGCATTCGTGGGCACGAAGGCAGCTGCAATGCCGTTATCCTGCAACTGGTCGTAATACTCGTAGCCGTCGAAAAAGAAGAGCTTGTCGTGATTCTTGTTGAATCCGGTGTGAGGAATGAACACAGGGCCGCTGAAGGTGGCGCCGGGATAATAGTAATGCTCATTCGGCGTCACGTTAGGCCCATTATTCAGAACGGCGATCTCCTTCTCATAGGACTCGTTCGCATCCATTACATGGTTGCGCGCCAGCATGTGGAAGTCGCCATGGAATTGCGAGCCGCCATTTTTGGTGACGGTGTTGACCACCACCGGGCCTTTGGCGTTATCGGCGGTAAAGTTCGAGGTGGAGAGCTTGATCTCCTGAACGAAGTCCTGGTTGGCGGTAACCGGAACTGCATTGCCCGCTGCGCCGGGATCGAAGGTGTGGCCGCCATCCGTGGTCACGTCAACCGATTGACCGTTGACATTTTCGTTGGCCAGCGGACCCGTGGCTGTGTTCATACCCATCGCCTGCCCTGAGAAAGCCTGCGAGTTCACGGCCCCGTTTGAGGTCATGACCGCTCCGGGCATGATATTCACGATTTCAGTAGCATCGCGGCTCACCAGGGAAAGATCCCGAAGGTCGTCGCCGGAGATGGTGTAAGACTTTTCGCCTGAAGATGACGGCGTCAAATCGGTTTGGTTGCCTTGAACCTCAACCGTTTCGCTGGTCGCGCCAACCTTCAGCACGACGCTCATTGAGCGATCGTCACCGCCGGTCAGGCTGATGCCGGTCTCGTGGTATTTTGCAAATCCCTTTGCAACCACCGTCAGCTGGTAGCTGCCGGCCGGAAGTTCGGGATAGGAAAAGTAACCTTCCCGGTTGGTAACCGCCGTCTGAGTTTCGCCAGACGCCGAGTTCCTCACGGTTACGCCTGCCCCTACGACAACGGCGCCTTGAGCATCCTGCACCGTCCCGTTCAGGCTGGCGAACATTGATTGCGCCATCGACATGGGCGCGGCAAGCGCCAGGACGAGCAGAGCTACGAACAGCACTCCGATACGTCTCTTCATTTTTGTCTTGTCTCCTGTCTGATAATTCATAAGCAGCCTCCTACTTATCACTACTGTTTCACTACTGTTCATTTCGTTACTCACCCCGTCTCCAGGCTTAGTCCAACACCCTGCCTGGGACGATCGCTTCAAGACCAAACTACCTATATTCGCCGGTTCGAGCGCCTTAGGCCTGCTTGCACCCTTAGCTGCCCATTGTTGCTGTTTCTGGAAGCGTTTACAGTGTCCAGTTCTCAAACCGAATCCTTACTTGATCGAACACAAGCGACCTGCCTCTA
>JBEKEQ010000233.1:0-3260 GCA_050013735.1 Occallatibacter sp. | reverse complement strand
CGGAGGAGATTGCCGATAAGGCCGGGTTTACGGTAGCGCGCATTCAGGAGATTGAGGCTGAGGTGAAGCACGACATAATCGCTTTCACCACCGCTGTTGTCGAGTCTCTCAAGAGCCAGGGCCTGGACGGCGAGTCGCGCTGGCTGCACTATGGGCTGACCTCGAACGACATTGTGGACACGGCGCAGGCTCTGCAGGTGGTCGAGGCTTCGGGGCTGATCCGCGCCGGGCTGACGGAACTGCAGGCCGTGCTCAGGCGGCGCGCGGTGGAGTTCAAGCACACGCCGACCATCGGGCGGACGCACGGGATTCACGCGGAACCGACTACGTTTGGGCTGAAGCTGCTGAACTGGTACGCGGAGATGCAGCGCAACCTGGCCCGCTTTGACGCAGCGGCTGAGGACATGCGCGTCGGCAAGCTGTCGGGCGCGGTGGGTACGTTTGGCCATTTGAAGCCGGAGCACGAGGAACGGATATGCGAGCGGCTGGGGTTGAAGGCGGCGCCGGTGGCGACGCAGGTGATCCAGCGCGACCGGCACGCGGCGTATATTTCCACGCTGGCCATTATCGGCGGCACGCTGGACAAGATCGCGGTTGAGGTGCGGCACCTGCAGCGGACCGAGGTGTGCGAGGCGCAGGAATATTTCAGCGAAAAACAGAAGGGCTCGTCGTCGATGCCGCATAAGAAAAACCCCATTACCAGCGAGCAAATCAGCGGCCTCGCTCGGGTGCTGCGCGGCAATGCGCAGGCGGCTTTTGAAAACGTTGCGCTGTGGCACGAGCGGGATATTTCGCACTCGTCAGTGGAGCGGGTGATTTTCCCCGACTCGACGATTCTGGTGGATTACCTACTGGCGAAGACAGCGGATCTGATCGACCGGCTGCTGGTGTATCCGGAGCGGATGAAGAAGAATCTTGAGTTGACCGGCGGGCTGATCTTCAGCGGGCAATTGCTTCTTGATCTGGCCGAAGCCGGGATGCTGCGCGAGGACGCTTACCGGCTGGTGCAGGGGCACGCCATGCGGGCGTGGAAAGAGGATTTGGTGTTTTGCGACGAGGTTGCGAAGGATGCTGCGATCACGGCGCTGCTGAGCGCGGAGAAGCTGGCAAAAACGTTCGACTATACGCGGCAGTTAGGCAATGTGGACGCGATCTTTGAGAGGGTGCTGGCTGAGTAGGGAATCAGTTGCCGGAGAGCGGATTGACCCACTTCAATCCAGGAAAGCGCGCGAAATCACGGTCCGTCGTGTACAGCACCCCGCCATTTTCCATTGTGAGCGCGGCTAATTGGGCGTCGGAGGTTAGCGGCCCGGTTACGGCTCCATCAACGAGCATGCGGCGGAAATATGCCCAGTGGCGGCCTCCAGGAGCAAGGAAGTGTACCGTGGGCAGCGCGGTCCATCGGTCGACGATTTCTGAGGCCTCGTCCATTGTGAATCGCTCGCCGGGCAGGCGGCTGTTCGTAGAGATTCTCAGGAACGCGGAGATTGTCTGCCAGGGAAGGCCCACAGGTTCCACGCCGGAAAAGACTGCTTCCACCCAGCGCCGCGCATTCTTATGCTGAAGGGTCGTGGTGTCGTAGGCATAGATCAAGAGATTGGCATCGAGAACGATCACTTATGCTCAGACCCTTCAAGTTCTTCGAGCAGCGTCGAGATTTTGTCGTAATTGCGTCCAGCGCCCAGCCCCAGGGCGCGCGGCGTTACCTTGAACCGGGGAGCAGCCTGCGGCCGGCGTGCCTGAGCAAGGCCAAGGCTGAGCAGATGGTTGACGACCGCTTTGAAAGGCTTGCCGCTGCGGCGTACCTCTTGTTCGAGGAGCACAGCGATGTCTTCGTCAATAGAAAGAGTAGTTCGCACATCATGATGCTAAGGCGGTAGACATCATGATGTCAAGGTCATAGTACAAGCGCGCCGTAGGCGCAACGTTTGTTAGCCCCGCGTCTCAACGCGGGGTGGAGATCGCGGTTATAGAATGGGAGTCCCGTAGGGACAGCGCAAAATGGCCCACACGTACGCGAACAATTTCATTCATTGTGTGTTCAGCACCCAAGAGCGTCGCTCGCTGATCCCAGCCGACCGCACGACGGAACTCTATGCTTACCTGGGTGGCCCGCACGCGGCGAGGGTTTCACGCTCATCGCCGCGGGCGGAACGGCGAATCACATTCATTTGCTCTTTGTCTTGCCGGCGCCCTGTTCGCTTGCTCGCGCCGTTCAGAAACTCAAGGGAAGCTCCTCCCGGTGGATGGGCCATGGATTTTCCTGGCAGGAAGGATACGGGGCCTTCAGCGTGAGTCCTTCGCAGGTTTCGGTTGTGAAGAAGTACATTCAAAACCAGGAGGAGCATCACCTCAAACGCAATTTTGAGGAAGTATTCGTGGCCCTTCTCCGCAATTGCGGGATAGAGTATGACGAGTGTTACGTTTTCGGGTAATGGGGTGGGCATCGTCCCTACGGGACTCGAATCGATTTGATTACCGTTGACCCCACGCTGAAGCGCGGGGCTAACAAACATTGCGTCTACGGCGCGCTGCATCTACGGGACCTGATCGTGAATTGCTGGAACGCCACCCCGCGTTGAAGATCGGGGCTAACAAAGTCGCCGCGGCCACCGCCTGCGGCTCGCTGCATCCAGGAGATGGAAAGCTGAATGAATCTTACCGTCGCACTCACCGGAGCTTCTGGCGCAATCTTTGGCCGCGAGATGCTGCGCGCGCTGGAGGCCGACACGCGTGTCGCTAGGGTCCACTTTGTGGCTTCGGAGAATTCGCTGCGGGTAATCGCCGAAGAACTGGGCGTTTCCGGGCGCAACGATCTGCTGGAAAAGCTGCTGGGCGCCAAGCCGAACAAGACAGCGCAGCTCTCCGATGCGGATATCGGCGCGGCGATTGCCAGTGGGAGCTATCCGTCGGACGGGATGATTGTGCTGCCATGCTCCATGGGGACGCTGGCGGCGATTGCGCTCGGCCTCGCGAATTCGTTGATTGCGCGGACGGCTGATGTGACGCTGAAGGAGCGGCGACCGCTGATCCTGTGCGTGCGGGAGACGCCGTTCAACCGCATTCATCTGCGGAATATGACGCTGGCGGCCGAGGCGGGAGCGGTGATTTTTCCCGTGATTCCGGCATTTTATAACCGGCCAGTCGACTCGACAGAGATGGCGCGGCAGTTTGTTTGCCGGGTGCTGGCGCACATCGAGCTGCCGCAGCCGGGGGCTTATGTATGGAAAGCGGAGGAGTAGGCGGCCTAACAATATCCT
>JBEKEQ010000232.1:0-3582 GCA_050013735.1 Occallatibacter sp. | reverse complement strand
AACCCCGGCTACGACGACGAGAATGTGAATCATAAACCCAAAAACAAGAACCCCAAAACCCGGACAAATGTGTAAAGCATCCGCCCGGTCTGAAATGTAAAGGAACTGCCCGGCTGGACAACAGAGCGGATTTTCGAATCATGCGTTACTTCTTCATCAGGTCGAGCACGGCCGCCGTCATACCCAGCACACCGGTGCGCAGGGTGGGCGCGGGAGGCGGCGCGAACAGCGCGGAGTGAAGCACGGGAACCGGCATGCCAGTGCGCTCGCTCTCAACCAGCTTGGCGGGATCGGTGGCCCCCACGCGCAGAAAGAACGCAGGAATCTGGCGGCCCGGCAGGCCGAAAAGTCCAAAGTCCTCGCTGCCCATCTCCGCATGACCATCCGCCACTTTGTCCGCGCCCAGCACCGCAATCAGCACCGGCCTCAATCGCGCGGCCAGCGTAGGGTCGTTATACGTTACCGGCGTGATCTCAGTCTTGCTCACGGTCACAATGGGCATGCGATCGGAGGGCAAACCGTTGGACACGGTCACGCCTTGCGCCATTTTGTTGAGCGAGTCCAAAATCTTCTCCCGCACCTGGTCGCTGTAGGTGCGGACGGTGAGTTGCAGCGTCACGTCGTCAGGAATAATGTTGCGCTTGGTGCCGCCATGAATAGTGCCTACGGTGACCACTGCGGGTTCCTGCGGCGGGAGCTGACGGCTGACGATAGACTGAATATCCAGAATGTATTCGGCGGCCATCACGATCGGGTCCTTGGTGGCTTCAGGGCGCGCGCCGTGCCCGCCAATGCCGCGGATGATCACATCCACTGAAGTGGAGCTGGCCAGAACCGGCCCGGAGACGATGGCCTCAACGCCGGCAGCGAAGCTGGGATCGTCATGCTGGCCCAGAACGTAGTCGGGGCGGCCGAAGCGTTCGTATAAATGATCGGCAAGCATGGCGCGCGCGCCGTCGATAGTCTCCTCAGAGGGCTGGCCGATGAGGATGAGCGTGCCGTGCCATTGGTCTTTGAGCTGCGCCAGCAGGCGGGCCACCCCGATGAGCGACGTAATGTGAATGTCGTGCCCGCAGGCGTGCATCACTGGCGCGTCCTTGCCTTCCAGCGTTGTGCCGCGCGCATGGCTGGCATAAGGCAGCCCGGTCTTTTCCTCGATCGGCAGCGCGTCAAGATCGGTTCGCACCAGCACGGTCGGACCGGCGCCGTTCTTCACCACCGCGACCACCCCATAGGCCTGCGAGCCATCGGCATATACGCCAACGCGCTCGGTCACCTGGTAGCCCGCCTTGCGCAACTCGCCCGCGAAAAATGCCGACGTGTGAACTTCGTAGTGCGAAAGCTCAGGGTGAGTGTGCAGATCTTTGTAGGTGGCCACAAGCGCGGGCAGCTGCGCATCCACCAGCGCGGCCAGGTCAGGCGGCGTTTGGCCCAACACGGGCAATGCAGCTACGAGCAGCAGAACGGCGGCGATCTTCATTGCGAATCTCCTGTCAGCAACTGGTCGAAAAGAATGACATCACTCCTCTACGGCACCACCGGCAAGCTAATGAAGCTGGCCTGGCCTGGAGCGTGATAAATCCGCTGCGTCGCCTTCTGGTAATCGCCCGGCTTGGAATCGAAAATGTTCGGCACAAAAGTTTGCGGATTGCGGTCGTACAAAGGGAACAAACTCGATTGCACCTGCACCATCACGCGATGGCCGGGCAGAAAAACATGATTCACCGTGGGCAGGCCAAAGCGATAAAGCAGCGGCTTGTCGGGCTCGAGGGCTTCCGGGTGCTCGAAGCTGGTCCGATAGCGCCCGCGAAAAATATCCAGAGAGATGGCAAGCTCGTAACCGCCCATTTCAGGGTCGGATGCCTCGCTGTCGGGAAGCACGTCGATCAGCTTCACCACCCAATCGCTGTCGCTGCCGCTGGTGGAAGCATATAGATTCGCCACTGGGGCACCGCTCAGCCGAAGCGGGTGAGTCAGCGGCTCGCTTATATACGTGAGCACATCCGTCCGCCCATCCACAAAGCGCTGATCCTTCACCAGCCAAGTCCGCCACCCGTCGCCGTCGCCATTAAACACGGGCCGCGGCCGGTAGGGAACAGGTTTCGCCGGGTCGGAGATATATTCATCAAACGCCGCGCCGCCGCCCGGTGCATCGAATGACAGTTTTCCGTTCGCGGTCAAATAAAGCGGCTTGGTCTTGCCCGCGCAACCTGCATCGCAACTTAGCGGCCAATGGTCAAAGCGGTCCCAATGATTCTCGCCGGTGTTGTAAATCAGCACCGGGGGCGTATCGGCTTTGGGTGCGCCGTCCAGCAGATACTGGTTGAAGAACGGCAGCAGCACGTCACGGCGGAATTGCAGGGCCGTGTCTCCCTCCCAGCGCAGCGGGCCCAGCGTCGTGCCATCGTAGTTCACGCCGCTGTGCCGCCACGGTCCCATCACCAGGTAATTCTTGTCGTTCGCCGTGTCCTTCGGTTCCAGCGCTGCATAACTATGGATTGCTCCCCACATATCTTCCTGGTCCCATAGCCCCTGCTCCCACATGGTGGGCACCGTCAAAGGCAGCGCGGCGATGAGCTTGTCCAGCGCCTGCCCTTGCCAGAAAGCATCGTACGCCGGGTGTGCGTCCACCTTGCCCCAGAATGGAAGTTGATCGAGGCCGCCATAGCGCGCAAAGTCGCCCGCCGAGCCGATGCGCAAAAAGTTCGTGTAGTCGTCGTAGCCTTCACGCGTAATAATCTTGCCTGCGCCCCGCTCCGTGGTTTGCTCGGTGAAGTAGTCCAGATTCACCTGGCGGAATGCGCCGTAATGAAACCAGTCATCGCCCATCCATCCATCCACCATGGGGCTCTCAGGAGCGGCCACCTTCAGCGCTGGGTGCGGATTGAGCAACGCCATCACCACGGTAAAGCCCTCGTAGGAAGAGCCGAGCATGCCCACTTTTCCATTCGATTCGGGAACATTTTTCACCAGCCAGTCGATGGTGTCGTAGGCATCGGTGGTCTCATCGGTGCTGCTTGCATTCAACGGCCCTATGGGGGGCGTAGTCATGGTGTACGCTCCCTCCGACCCGTACTTGCCGCGCACATCCTGAAACACGCGAATGTATCCCGCCTTGACAAAGACCTCGTCGCCTTGCGGCAACTCGTCCAGCATGTGCGGCGATTCCGTGCGCGCCGCGCGCCCCTTGGCGTTGTAAGGGGTGCGTGTCAGCAGGATGGGCGCATGCGTTGCGCCCTTCGGAACTACGATCACCGTATACAGCTTCACGCCGTCGCGCATGGGCACCATTTCCACGCGCTTCACATAGTCGTAGCCGATATGCGGGGGTTTGAACTGCGCGGGAATATCCGAGGCGAGTGGCGCTTTCTGTGCCGCCAATGACGACGCGGCTACACTGAGACACAGAGCGGCGATGGTGCGGTAAGAGGTGTGCATCTGCTGGAATTTCCCTCCCGGAGAAGTTGACAACTGAAGGATGTGTTTGCGCATCCCTTGAGGATGGGGCTTTTCAGTCCTGAATGCCTCGAATTGTACCGCTCTTCAGAAGCATTGCAAAACCAGCGTGTATCTTGCGATTCA
>JBEKEQ010000231.1:0-3775 GCA_050013735.1 Occallatibacter sp. | reverse complement strand
ACGGCAATCCGAAAGGGAACAGTACGCACAGCACCTTCGATACCATTGAACCGACCGCCCACGACCGCTTTGGCATCACCGACCTGTTTGGCTGGCAGAATATTGAGGCGGTGCGCGCGGGTACAACTGTTGAGCCTCACCGCAGGCTCACCGTTACGGCGCAGGGGCTGGACTTTTGGGCGGCTTCGGCGCTGGACTCGATTTACAACACCTCGGGCAGTTCAATCGCGTACAACAAGACCGCCAACGGCCGCCATGTGGGCGCGGAGGTCGATGGCTACTCCTGGTATGAACTGAATAAGCACTTCAACCTGGGCGGCGGCGTGGGCTACTTCGGCGGCGGCCAGTTCCTTACCAATGTGTCGACCAGCCACTCGTACACGTACTACTACTTTGCACTGAACTTCAAAGACAACGGAAGGAAATAGCCGACGCCGTAGTTGACCTCCGGGACGAGGCTGGCATTGATGGACCATGGCGCCAGCCTCGCAGCTACCGGCTGATGGCCAATCTACTGAGCGCGGGCGGCGAAAACGCAGCCTCGACTGCGCCCCGATAGAAGGCAGGTAGCGACCGAAATCCCTTCAGCGGCCCGCGTACGCGCCAATGACAGGCGGGGAGGTTTGCGGATTACCTCCGAGATCATGCGTGGGAGCGCCGTAGGCAGCCGTTCCGGCGCCAATGGCCGGGCTGCCGGCGGCGAGGGAGAAATCTCCGGCGACTCCCGAGTTGAAAAGGGGATCGGTGCCGAGAATGTTTCCGTTTGCAGCGGTGATGGGCGAGCTGCTCCCACCCACGGAGGGCTGGCCGGGAGTTCCGTCAAAGGAAAGATTGTTGGCCCAGACGTTACTCATGGCCGCAGGATCGTTGGTGTCGTAGAGCGCGTAATTGATTCCCCCCGGCCTGGCCCCGGTGTCGGCGTAGCCAATGTTGTTGACCACCGTGTTCTGGCCTCCGTCGAGAACGCTGATCTCACCGAAGTTATAGCTGGTGATGAGAGGATCCTTTCCGTCATTAAACGCGGTGTTATTCATCACGGTGACATCGTCGGTAGAGAACAGGTTGATGCCGACCCCGCCGTTGCCGAATACGAGGTTGTTCTCGATGAGCGTCTGCGGAGTGTAGACGACGTTGACGCCGCCAGTAAATTGATTTGACGCTCCCTGGGAGCTTGTGAAGTCATCGCACATGATGCCATGGCCTTCGGTATGCGAGGCGCTGCCGTTGTTCAGCTCCGAGTTGTGGTAGGAGATGTTGTTGCTGACGATGTTGTGAAAGCCGGGGGCAAGATCGACGGCGACAGGTTCGTAAAAGTCGATGCCGCTGGTGGCATAAGCTCCGCCGACATATCCGGCGGTGTTATACACAATGTTTCCCTGCACGGTGAAGTAATCGGCAAAAATGCCGCCGAGACCGGCCCCGCCTACATCATGAACGATGTTGTTAAGGATCATGATGTGGTCGGAATGATAAAACTCGATGCCGTCGCCCGTATAGCCGGGCGCCGCTATGCCGGTAACCTCAAAGCCATCGAAGATGATGTAATGGGTATTCGCGATTTCGAGATTGGTGGCGCCCGTGGGCGGCTGCATCAGCACCGCTGCGCCGCGCGTGCTGGAGCGGAAGACGACGTATCCGCCAGGAGAGTCGTCGGTCCCTTGCAGCAGCCCGTCGATGGACAAACTTTCCGTGTAGGTTCCGGGAGCGACGTTCACTGCTACGCCTCCCTGGGGGTTGCCGTTGGAGAGCGAGGAGATGGCCTGCGAAATCGTCTTCCACGCCGTGGCCGTACTAAGGCCGTTGTTGGAGTCGCTTCCGTTCACAGCATCGACATAGTAGTTGGTCGAGACTGTGTAGGGCGCGGCCACATAGGGCATTAGACCCGGAGTGCTCAGGAATGCGTAGCCAGGGCCAGGCGCGACGTAGTTGGCGGTGACTGTAGTATTCGCATTCATCGTCACGTTGCAACTGACCGTGCTTGAGGTAGTGCACCCGTTCCACGAAGAAAAACTATTGCCAGCGGCGGTGTTGGGCGCGGTGAGCGTCACGGCCGTGCCAGGGTTGTAGGACAATGTAAACCCCGTGGCGCCGGTTGTCGTATTGCTGTTATCGGCCGGTAAGACATAAATGGGCACGCCGCTGGAGGGGGTAACTGATTGCACTGTCAGTGTGTAGGACGTGGGCGGGGGCGTCGTCGAGGCGGAGCTTGTGCCGCCGCAGCCGGATAGAATGCCAGCGCTGAGAGAGAGAATCAGCGGAACCAGCCACGGGTGTTGCTTTAACCCAAGAAACCTGACATGAAGGCTTGCGTGAAAAGTTGCCACCGGGCTCTCCTCTTTCGGAACCGGTTGAAGGCAATTGTATCGCTCCTGAGGCAGATGGTGCGTCTCATTTGGCTTGGCGGAGCATCCGAATTTTAGTTAGCGACCTGATTCAGGATTGCTTTTCGAATCGAATATAATTCGTATCAATTCGAATTGAGTCGAGGAGAAAAGTGCGATTCCCCACATCTACTCTCCGTTTCATGGTTCTTACCGCGGCGTTCCTCTTTTCCTCTTCAGTGCTGGCGTTCGGGCAGGGCGCCCCGGCCGGCACTAAGACGCAGCCAAAAACCCCCGACCCCTGCGTCAACGGCCGCGATTTCGCAACCACCGATTGCACGCTGACCTGGCACGGCATCACGCTGTACGGCGCCTATGACGCCGGCGTCGGCTGGGTCAGCCACGGTTTGCCAGAAAATGGCTACAACTATGAAGGCGAATCTCTGGTAAACCGGAACGGCTATGAGCACCGGTTCCTGATCGCCCCGAATAACTTGCAGCAGACGGGTTTGGGCATCAGGGGTAAGGAAGAGTTTGCGCCTGGCTGGTCGGTTGTGTTCAACGCTTCAACCGGCATCAATCCGCAGTCGGGGCTGCTGGCCAATGCGTCAGAGACCGACATCATTAATAACAGCCTTCCCAGAGCCAGCTATTCGATAGCCATTGACGGCGCACGTGCGGGGCAGCCCTTCAATGACGAATACTATGCCGGGGTATCTGGGAAGTATGCCGGTACGCTGACTTTCGGGCGGCAGCGCTCGCTCGGCAGCGATGCCATGCTGCTTTACGATCCGGCCACCGGCAGCTATGCCTTTTCGTACATCGGGTATAACGGCACCATGGCCGGCGGCGGCGACACCGAGGACAGCCGTTGGGACGACGCCCTGAAGTATCGGCTCGTCTATGGCCCGGTCCATTTTGGCGCGATGTATAAATTCGCCGATGGATCTGCCGGCTGCTACTCGGCCTCTTCAAGCTGGACTGCCGCAAACTGTACGCCGGAAGAGGCGCATAACAACGCCTTTGGATTCGACCTTGGTGGAGGTCTCGGCAAGTTCACCGGCGACATCGTCTACCAGCATTACAACCAGGCAATCAGCGTGTTGAACCCCTTGCTGGGGGCTCAGAGCCCGGCTTCGGATAAGTTGGGCTTTCTTGAGTCGACCACGGATAGCATCAATACCAACCCCATCAACGGGGTTAATGTCATCAGCACCGACAACACCGTTTATGGCATTGTGACCGACAACAACGCAGTAATGGCCGCTGCCAAATATACGCGAGACCCGTTCAAGTTTTACGCCGGCTACGAATACATCTGGCAGAACAATCCGAAGAACCCGCTAGGCGTTGGCGCATCCGACCAGGGCGGATATTTTATGAGCGGGGTCGAAGACAACAATCTCGATAATGAAAAGCTGCTGAACATCTGGTGGACGGGCGCGAAGTACACC
>JBEKEQ010000230.1:0-3840 GCA_050013735.1 Occallatibacter sp. | reverse complement strand
TCAATAATCGTCTCCGCCACGGCTTCAAATGAGTTTCCCAGTTCTTCGATCTCCTTATCCTTCGAGAAGTTAAACGTGCATGAGCCGGAACCATCGGGGCCCGCGTAGCTGAACTTCTTCCAGCCCTCGAATGCAACCTTGAGGTGGCTTTCGCAGCTCTCGTTGAACAGATGGTGGCGATGCGCTGCTTCAAAGACGTGCGAGGTGAATCCGGCGCTCAACTGCACATCGCGATTCACATTCGGGGCATCGATTTGCTGGGTGTCGTCGCTCTCGGGAGCCTTGCCCATCTGCGAAGCGAAATGCGCAGAACCGTCGGAGTGGAGGGTGAGCGTCCAGTGGGAAGGGCTCAACTGATCGTCGGTAAACTCCACATTCATCACTGCGTTCTGAGTCACTGCGTCCGCAGTCACTAAATTTTGCCCGGCGCAGACGGCTATGGAGCCGCAAAGCGCCAGAAAGCCGGCCACGGCAACCGGAAAAGCTCTCATCGCGCTACTCTTCATCGCGCAACTCTGGGGGCCAGTTGTCCCTTGATTCTGAGAGTCGTGACCGGGCTCGTCTTGACCTGACTCGGCAGGACCTGGCGGGTCTGGGCCGCAAGAGTCTGGGCCGTGTGAATATGGCAAATCGCTATCGCCAGTGCGTCCGCGGCGTCTGCTGGTTGGGGAAGTACATCCAGACTCAGCAGCCGGGCGACCATGAACTGCACCTGCTCTTTGCTGGCCATGCCGTACCCCACGACGCTCGATTTGATCTTGAGCGGCGCATATTCGGCTACCGGGATGGATTGGCGAGCGGCCGCCAGCAGGGCGACCCCGCGCACCTGTCCAAGTTTGAGAGCCGATTTCGGGTTCACCGAGTAGAAAACCTCTTCGATAGCGACGGTGTCGGGACGCCAGCGTTCGAGTTCGGCGCCGAGTTCGCAGAACACCTGGTCGAGCCGCTCGGGCAGCGTTTTCGACTTTACCAGCCTGATTGCGCCAAGGGCCTTTGGAATCAGACGCGCCACTCCGCCGTCGTCGTCGGAATCGACAACGCCAAAACCCGTCACTTCAGTGCCGCAGTCAATGCCGAATACGCGCATTCGGTCCAAGTTTAACGCATAACCGGCGGCCATGGCTGCGGCGCCGCGGCGTTAATTCAGTCGCCGCTGCGCAAATTCAAGCGGCCGATTCAAGTGATCCAACCCACGTACCGTCGATTGAGTTTGTGCCACGATTTCAGCAGAAGATGCTGGCAAATTTGGTTCATTTCATAAAGTTTCATTTCCGGGCGATGACAGATATCAACCGGATTCGTATTTTAAGCATCAGAAACATAAAGCTTGCGGCGGTGTCTAAATGGCTATGGCGATGCCAATTCGAGAGCGATTTAAGGGCAAAGCGGCACTGTGGCTGCGTCAGGGGATGTCGCCGCGGCGCCTGGCCCTGACGCTTGCACTCGGCTTTGCCATCGGCTGCATCCCGGTAGTGGGCCTGCCCACGCTGGTGTGCGCGGCAATTGCCCTGGCCTTGCGGTTGAATGTGCCTGCGATTCAGGCCGCAAACTATGCGGCCATGCCCCTGCAGTTGGCGCTGATCGTGCCTTTCGTCCGATTGGGTGGCCGCATGACCGATGCCGCACCCCGTCCTGACGCTGGCTCGCTGCTGAGACTTTCGCCGCTGCACATGGCAACGCAGCTCAGCGGCTTGGCCGGCCAGGCGCTTCTGGCATGGGTACTGGTAGCCATTCCGGCGGTTTTGCTGCTCACTGTCGCTCTGACGCCAATGCTGCGCCGGATTCCGCTGTTGAGGGCTTCTGAAGCCGCAGATTAGCCTGACGGCTGTCGCAGCTAATTTCGAACCTTCCCTCCAGTTTTAAGAGCTGTATCCGCGTCTCGTACGTATGCGGCAATCCTCCGTCGCTCCCTCTCAGATTCACGCACGATCTTGCGGACCACAGCCGCCTGGTTGCCGGCCGCAGAATCGAATTGGGCTAGCATGTGTGCGGACAGATTGCGGATATCGTGGACGGCCCGCAGGTGGATATTGCGGAGCGTTCCTCTCGGATAGATTCCGTCGATGGCGATGCAGGCGCCTGCAGCGGCGCCCACGAAAATGCTCGCGGCGGTCCAGTTGAAATGCGCCCAAATTCCCGCGGTCGCCGAAGCCAGGATGGCAGGAATCTTCAGGGACCAGAAGGTCCATGTGTCGCGATCTGCATCCTTCTGGTTGGCCATGGCCCAGTCCTCAAGCCTCATGAGGTGAGACACCAAGACCTGGCGGGGAGACAGGGCAGGCTGATCCGCCTTCGTATCCAATGCGCCAAATTCCCTTGACGAAAAACCCAGCGGTGCCGACGCGGCTGCCAGAGCTGGCAACGCTCCCAAAACGGTCGGTGAAGCCACACTCGCAGGCGCCGCAGCTGCAGACAAATGGATTTGAGCCAGCGCAGGCGGCCCGGAGTCAGCAACTAGTCCGCTGACGGCCGGTCCCATAGGTGCTGCCAGAACTGGCGGTGCTCCTACAGCAATCGGTGAAACCACACTTGGAGACGCGGCGGCCGCAAACAAACTGGTTTGGGCCAACGCGGGGGCCTGGGAGTCGGCAGTTGGTCCAATAGCAACTGGTCCAATACCAGTGGCGGCAGGAAGCCCTGACAGAAGGCCATCGTTTGGCATGGGAGCCTCACATCCGAATTGGAATGTCCCGATTGCAAAGGAGTATACGCTGAGCCCTACTCGCGGAAAAGGGTCATCTAAGCTGATGAATCCATAGCAACGCACCAGTTGCTCGCTCTTCACTCACTTGCCCGCATACGGGTCGGGAACCGGCTCGGCGCTGTCGATCCACGCGCTGTATATCATGTCGCGCAGCATGCTGGCTCCGGCAGCCAGGCGGCTCGCGGTAAAGGTCCGCGATTCCGGCGTCCCCGCACCCACGAATCCCCCGGCCTTCTCGAGTTGATAGACCTTCTCGATGTACGTGGCCGTGGTTCGAAGGTAGGCCACGTAGGCATCGAACATATCGCCTGGAATGGCCCTGGCCGGAGTCATGAGCGGTTGAATATCGGAGACATGGATGTTGTCCGCTACGAACGGGCCTTCAAAAAGATGATGGATCTCGTGGCTGGTGGTGTAGCCGTTGGGATTTGGGCCCGTCCAGCCGTTATATTGCACGGTGACGTGGAGAGGCTGCGAGGCATCGCCAGCGTAATGGCCCAGCCAGCCCGCATAGAAAATGATTGCGGCCTCCACCGGCGCAGTGTCCTGCCCGGCAGCGTGCAGGGTGCGATACTGCCGCATCGCAGCCTTCAGCCGCTCCCACACCTCGTCCGCCTCCCAGGGTTGCAGGCCGATCTTTTCAGGGCGCTGGCCGGCGGCAAACACCTTGGCCTCAAAATCGAGCCGCTTGTGCGGAAGAGGTCCCAGAGCGTCGGCCAGTTCGAGATCGATAAAGTGCTCGGGCGCCTGGGCAGCACTCAATTCGGCTTCAGCCGGGGAACGCCAACGGTCGGGCTCAGGGCCCAGATACTCAAGTTCGTTAACGGCGGCCGACGTACGCAGAAACGCAGGAGTATCGTCTGGAAGGTTGGTGGCTGCCAGACGGTTGATCATGCGATGGCCTTCATTCTCCCAGGCATGGGCGGCAGGCGGGAGCGCCGCAAGAACTCCTGCGGCAAGAACCAGGACTGAAAAACTCAGGGTGGGATTCGATGGACGGCGGGTCAACATGAAAGCCAGTATAAGCGGGGCCCGGCCAGCATGGGATTGAAGCGGAAACTAATGTCACCGGATGCTGGTTTGGGCCTGGGGCGGCCCGGCCTCCGTTGTCAAAGTCGTAACTTTCTTGTTTCGCT
>JBEKEQ010000229.1:0-3887 GCA_050013735.1 Occallatibacter sp. | reverse complement strand
CGATCGGCGCTCTGCTTCATCTGAGCCGCAGGCTGAGGCACCCTGACATTCCGCTGGACCACGCGGTAACTCGCGTCTCGTACAGGCAGCGGGAGTTCACCATCCTGCACCGGCGATGGGGCAGCGATCAGCTGGCAATTGCCCAATGTTTTGACGAGGCGCAGTACGACATGCCCACGGGCGCGCACGGGGCACTGATTGAGCGCGTTTATCGAGCAATCATTGCATCCGGGAAGAGGCCGCTGATTGTCGATTGCGGGGCCAACATCGGCGCCAGCGTTCTATGGTTCACGGCCCGCTACCCTGAGGCGCAAATCATTGCTTTAGAGCCCTCGCCCACAAACTTCGCGTTCCTGGCCAGGAATTGCGCCGGACTCGAAGTGGATCTGAGACAGGCGGGGATTGGTCCCGTGGACGGTGTTGTGTGGATGAGCAATCCCGAAGATGAATGGGGCTGCAAGACGAACGATCGCCACGAAGGCATTGCCATCGAGAGCCTTTCTGTGGAAACGCTGCTCGCCTCGAAGCCGGAATCGGAATTCTCGCCTTTTCTACTGAAGGTGGATATTGAGGGTGCGGAGAAGTCGTTGTTCGCCGGTCCCACTGCTGTGTTGGATCGGTTTCCTCTCATCATTGTGGAACCGCACGACTGGTTGTTTCCCGGCCAGCGCACATCCGTTGAATTCTTCCGATTTCACGCACTAACGGGCAGAGAGTTTGCCATGAACAACGAAAACGTCGCTTCCATTGCCTGCGACCCGAAGCTGGTGGACTCCGCAGAGAAAATTTGTAGTGGAAGCGCATGGAGCGGCGGCAAGTGGCAACGGGGCGAGGATGTTAACGGTTGAGCAAAATGGCACCCCGCGAGAGGGATTGCCTGAAGCCATTTGCGGCCGGCAGGCAACCTGCGGCGCCGTGGCGCGTCTGATAGTCTGACGAGTACAGTGCTCACGGAGCACCGTCTACTGGAGAACTACCTGTGAAGCTTGGTTTCGTGGTGATAGCGGCAGCGGCAATTCTGAGCCTGAGTCCAATCCTGACCCCTGCGGCAATGGCCCAGCAACCGCCTTCTGCTGTACCAGATGCCCCCGCTCCCCAGGCGCCACCCCCGCTCACCGGACTCAACGGCCCCATTACGCCCGGCAAGGGCACCGGGGGCGAGCCGCAGGATTCCACCTCCCAGGCCCAGCCGCCGGCATCTGCCAGCCAGGCCCCGGTTGAGGACACCGTGCAGAAAACGCCCCCGGAGACGCCCCCCGCCGGCGAAGGCGCCGCGGCGCTCACAATATTCCACTCGCACACCAATTTTGTGGAAGTTCCAGTCACCGTAAAGGACTCAAAGGGTCACCTGGTGGCCGGCCTCACCTTCCGCGATTTCAAGGTTTTTGAAAACGACACCCGCGAGCCGCTGGCGCTGTTCACGGTGGACCCGTTTCCGCTTTCTATCGCCTTTGTCATCGATCAAAGCCTGACCTCAGACGTGATGGCCAAGGTGAACACCTCCCTCGGCGCCATCCAGGGCGCGTTGACGCCTTATGACGAGGTTGCGGTGTTCTCTTACAACAACGGAGCGCAGGAACGCACCGGCTTTACCGGCGCGCAGAGCGCCCGTCTGCCGGCGATTCTGGCGCTGACCAAGGAGACCGGCGCCGATTCCCTGGTGCCCATCAACAGCGGGGCCCTATCAGGCTGCCCCATCCGCTCAAACGGCAACTGCGTTGACCCCAACATCCAGCCCGGATTTTCGGCCGGCAGCCAGAGCGGCGTGATCACCATTCCCAAGGAAATTCACACCCTCAACGACGCCATTCTGGCCGCGGCCAAGGAGCTCTCTAACCGCCCCAAGGAGCGCCGCCGCATTATTTACGTTGTCTCAGACGGCAAGGAATATGGCAGCAAGGCCACATTTAAGGAAGTAGTGCGGTATCTCGAAACTAACAACATCGCAGTTTACGGAACGCTGGTGGGTGACTCTGCCCGGTGGGGCGAGGGATACGTGAGCCGTGTGCACCTGCCCTTTACCATGTACGACAACCTGCTGTACAAGTACATTGCGCAGACCGGCGGCGCGCCCGACTCAGAGAACAGCGTGAACGGCATTGAGCGGAGCTACGCCAAGATTGCCGAGGAAGCGCGGACCCAGTACACGCTGGGCTACTATACCCACGAGCCCTTCATTGACGGCAAGCGCCGCAAAATCGAAGTGCGCGTGGACCGGCCCAATATCGAGGTTATTGCCAAGAGCGGCTATATTCCCAACGCCCGGGACGCCCAGTAACCTGTGGGGTCATCAGCGGGCGCAGCCGGCCTGGGATTAATTTCGGCCGCCACGTGGGGCGGGTCAGACTTTGTTGGCGGCATTGGCGCGCGCCGCGCTCCCGCACTGCTGGTTGTGGCCTCAGGCCACATTTTTTCCGCGCTGCTGCTCATTGCGTTCTGCTTTGGAATTCGCGTGGCCGTTCCCGGCGCGCCTTCTATTGTTTATGCCGCTGTTGGCGGGTTTGAGGGATCGCTGGCGCTGGCCGTCTTCTATCGCGCCCTGGCGATGGGGCCCATGGGACTTACCGCTGCCCTTACCGGCCTGCTTACGGCGCTGATCCCCGTGCTTTTTTCTCTCTTTTACGAAGGGTTGCCCACCGCGCTGACCTCCATCGGGCTGGCCATGGGACTGGCCGCCATCTGGCTCATTACCCGTTCGCCCGCGGCGACCACTCCCACAGCGGGCCCGTTGCCCACCCCGCCCGCGGCCCTGCTGCTTGGCTCGCTGGCCGGCGTTGGCTTCGGCACACAGTTGATTCTTTTCAAAATGGCCAGCCCCGGCGGCGTTTTGTGGACCATGACTTCCGCCCGCATCGCCGGAAGCGCGGCCATGATCGTGGTGCTGCTGATCATGCCGCCCAAGGGGCGCTGGCGGGGCTTCTGGCTTACCGGCATTGCGGCGGGGGCGCTGGACACTGCGGGAAATCTTTTCTATCTCCGCGCCACTCAAGTGGGACGATTGGATGTGGCCGCGTTGGTCTGTTCGCTTTACCCCGCTGGGACCATCCTGCTGGCCGCCGCCGTGTTGCGCGAACGGCCTTCCCGCCGGCAGTTGGCGGGCATCGGGATTGCTTTGGCTGCTGTAGTCCTGCTCAGCGTGTAGAGTATTCTCGGAAATCGTGCGGTCCTGGATTTTGTTGGCATCCAACCCTTTCCGCAGGACACCCTCCCACAGACGAGGACCTGTCCGTGGGGGCCCCGACAAGCGGAAAGGATGGGGACGGAGGTCTATAAAAAACATGCAATTGTGCCCTGAACGCACGAAGGCCTGTGCGTTGGCACAGGCCCTTGTCATTTCTCGAATCAACAGCCGCGGTTTTCGCACGGCGGCTCGGTCAGGCTTTTCAGTGTCCGCGAGCCGGCGCGATTAGCCTTTGCGTATGATCTGCGGTTCAACCGGGTTTGAAGGCGGCGGTGCGGGAGCCGCGTACTGCTGTACCGGCGGCGCCGAGGCCACATTCTGCTGCACAACCGGCGGCGGCGGAGGCGCAGGATCGGTCACTCCCTTGATGCCTTCCTTGAAGCCCTTCAATCCCTCGCCCAGCCCCTTGCCCAACTCCGGCAGCCGCTTGGCGCCGAACAGCAGAAATGCAACTACGCCCAACACCACCAGGTGCCAAGGCTGAAGTAGATCGCCCATCGTTTCATCCTCCGCGCGCCCAGCTCAAACCGGCGCACAATGTCCAACGCCTATTGTCGCACAAACAGTGGACAGTGGACAGTGAGAGTCTCTTCCAACACAAGATGAGCCTGAAGGAGCGGATGGATTCCAACACAAGATGAGCCTGAAGGGGTAAGGCATGCTGGGGATTGAACATCCGCGTGTATCAGGCAGAGAAGTTGAGCAT
>JBEKEQ010000228.1:0-3887 GCA_050013735.1 Occallatibacter sp. | reverse complement strand
ATGTGAATTCACTTCCTGAATCGGTCGCGGACACCCCGATCATCCGCCACATAGCCCAGAAATACGATGCCGAGTTCGTTGACGTGCACGAGGGAATGCGCGCCTATCTGAAAGCGCGCAACCTGCCCCCCTCATCCCTCACCGTCGCCGACCTCGGTCACCTGAATCCGCAGGGGCTCGACGTCTTGTCGGGCATTCTCCTGCGCCACTTCCAGGTCAACACGCTGGTGCCTAACAACTGGATGCAGACCGTCCGCACCTACGAGGCCAAGCGACTGCCTGATGAAGGCGCTTCCGACGGTGTCGTTTTCACCGGGAAGCCCTGGCGCTTTGCCGCCCGCTCAGCCATCGGCCAGAGCCCCACCAGCGCATTGAAGCTCAAGTTCAATGGCAATCACGTGGATTGCGTTCTTGGAACGCTCAAGGATCTCAAGCCCGGCACCGCCAAGGTGCTCATCGACGGCAAGGTACCCTCAACCCTGAACGAACTGTGGGCCTTCAGCATCCCCTCAATGGCCTATGGTTCTGACTGGCAGCCCGCCGTCCGCAGGGTCACCCATCGTGTTCCGCTCATCCCTGAAACCTGGAAGCTGGTCGCAACCAACATCAACAACGACGCTTCCCATTTCACCTTCAAGGTCTACGGCTCGAAAACCGGCTACGATGGCGCCGGCGAGTTCGACGGGGCCAAATACCAATATGGCAAATTTGGCGACCTGCTGGACTACACGGGCACTGCGCCTTACCCCGACGTCTTTGTCTCCAAGTCCGGCCGTGTCGTCATCGACTATCGCGATTTCAAGCTCTCCTGGGCCAGCACATATTCCCACAAGACCATTCCCCAGGGCTTTGAAACCACCTGGGACGTGGTTCCCCTCTTCACTGACACGCTGCACGCCGACACTCCCGGCGAGCCCGGCCAGACACGCCTGATCACCCTTGCCAAAGGGCTCTCCAACGGCCCGCACACCCTGGAAATTATTCCCAACGGCGACGGCGCAATCTCCATTGAGACCATCCTCGTCCACGAACCGCCGCTGAAGTAAGGACCGTCGGGGCGCTGTAGCAAAAACCTATGGCGTCCCCAGTCCATTCTTGGCAAGATGCGGCGTCAGCTTCCGCAACACAAACTCCTGAAGCAGATTCTCCACGGCACTCTCCGCCGTTCCAATCAGCGCGTTCTCAAAAGTCAGCGCCGCTCCGTTGCGATTAGCCGCCGGATAGTAAAGATTCGAAATGCCTCCCGCTGCCAACCCGCCCACCAACCCCGAATAATCCACCTGCCAATGCCCGTTGTCGCCTTTGCACATCACCGCATTGGCAATCGCATACCCCACGCGCGACCGCACCGTTCCCGTCCCCTTATAGAAATACCGCGGATCCTGCTTCCACCAGGCGGGTAAAATGGCTCCGCCCAGCATGGTGCCGATAAACCCGTCGGCATAATTGGCCCCATATCGTTTCGCGTAACCCTGTGCGCCCTGCCTGTACCCGCTGAAGCTGTTGTTGGCCTGCTCAAGGCCCGCAAACGCTCCCGTCAATCCAAACGTAACCGGATCGATCGAGCTCTTCCACGCCAGGTTGAACTTCTGTTTTGCCGTCAACGGAGCCGCGTTGGCTTCGTAACTCACAAAGAAGTTCGGAATCACCCCCAGCAGCCGCTGTGTTTCTTCCACATGCAGTTGCTCCTGCGCTATCTCCTCCTGCGACGCTGTCACCCGCACCTCGCTCGCGGCACTGTTCACCTTCAAAACGATCGCCTGCGCCTCATAGTTTTCGCCTGGGTGCAGCACGCCAGAAACCTTCCGCACCTCGAACCCGCTCGCTGACACAGTCAGCTCAAAGGCTCCCGGAACCACGCCGGCAAAGTTGAAATGCCCGTTGCTGTCCGATGTTGTGCTTCTCGCCCCTTGCGCACCCACCCCCACCACATCCCCAGATTGCGCCAGCTTGATCGTCGCTCCTTCATAAACCGCTCCCTCCGGGCCCACCACCACTCCGCCGATGCTACCCGGCGCAACCTCTGCACCCGCCTGCCGCGCCAAAGGCAAGCCAGGCGCGGTCACCGGGGCCGACGGAGGCGACCCACCCCCTTGAGCCCACGCGAAACTCGCCAACCCCAGACCCATCGCAAGCGCGAGCATCCGGCCCACAACTCTCCCGCGCGCGCCGTTCGCTTCGACTTTCAAATTGACTTCATTTCCGATCGTTCCCACCCTCAATGCCCAGCTCTCCAAACTCTCCTGGCTCACACAACGAGCTGGAAACCCAGCCCCCCTGAGCATAATCCCCGCAAATGAGCCGCAAGAGGGTTAGACGTTCATTTTGCCCGTAGAAGGGCCGCACGCTCTCTCTCCTGGTTCCGAGTCCCCCAGTCCCTTAATCCCTAACCCCTATCTTGTTAAACTCAAATCAACCGCAAACCATCCCGGAGCCTTCTTGTCCGCCGCCAACGAAGAACGCATCGTCCGCCCCGCCCTCAACGTCTACGGCAGTCTCCGCCTGCCTGGCGACAAGTCCATTAGCCACCGCTACGCCATGCTCGCCGCATTCGCCGAGGGAACCTCCCGCTTCACCAACTTCTCCACCGGCGCCGACTGTGCCTCAACCCTCACCTGCATGACCGCCCTCGGCGCTCAAGTCAACAAGACCGACGGCGGCGGCGTCGAAATCACCGGAGTCTCCGGCCGCGTAACCCCTTCCGACAACCCACTTGACTGCGGCAACTCCGGTTCCACCATGCGCATGATTTCCGGCCTGCTCGCGCCTCAGCACGGCAGCTTCACCCTGGTCGGCGACGCATCGCTCTCCCGGCGTCCCATGGAACGCATTCGCAAGCCCCTCCAATCCATGGGCGCAAATCTCGCTCTCACTGAGGGCCACGCCCCGATCACCATCCTCGGCTCCCCGCTCCACTCCATCGACTACACCACCCCCGTTCCCAGCGCCCAGGTAAAAACCTGCGTTCTTCTCGCCGGCCTGCAAACCCCCGGAACCACCACAGTCCGGGAAGCCCTTCGCACCCGCGACCACAGCGAACTGGCCCTCCGCGCCTTTGGCGCAACGCTCACCCGCACCATCGACTCCATCTCCATCTCCGGCCCTCAATCTCTCCACGCCATTACCGCTGCCGTCCCTGGCGACATCTCCTCCGCTGCCTTTTTCCTGTGCGCCGCCGCCATCTTCCCCGGCTCCGGCCTGGTGCTGGACTCCATTGGTCTCAATCCCACCCGCGCCACTCTGCTCGATGTGCTCACCGCTCTCGGCGCGCACATTTCCGTCCTCAACCTTGAAGAGAAGAATGCCGAACTGGTCGGCACCATCCAAATATCATCCCCGTCTGAGGGTCTCGGATCCACGGCGGTCACTGGCGCTCTCGCTGCTCAGCTCATCGACGAGCTTCCCGTGCTCGCCGCCATCGCGCCCTATACCAGCGGCGGCATCCGCATCCGCGACGCCAAAGAGCTCCGCGTCAAGGAGTCAGACCGCATCGCCCTGCTGGTTAAAAACCTGCGTGCCATGGGCGCTGAAGTCGCGGAGTTTGTAGACGGCCTCGACATCCCCGGCGGCCAAACACTGCATGGAGCCACCATTGATTCCGGCGGCGATCACCGCATCGCCATGGCATTCAGCGTAGCCGCTCTCCGCGCCGTGGGCGAAACCCAAATTCAAGGCGCAGAATCCGCCGCCATCAGCTTTCCCGAGTTTTTCAATCTTCTTGACCTGGTCGCCGAGCGGTAACAAGCAGCCCCGATCACCAAAGGCAGCTCCGTGCCCCATGTATGACAGCGTCTATCCCTGTCAACACTTTTTTGACAGAGGCTCCCGGTGGTGGTCGGGGCGGTGTCAAGGGCGCCGTACTTTGGCGTTCATCTTGACCCTTGACA
>JBEKEQ010000227.1:0-3948 GCA_050013735.1 Occallatibacter sp. | reverse complement strand
CGGCACACCCGCCCCCGCCGGCCCCTCGCCGGCCTGCGGAGATTTTTATGCCGATTGAGCAATACTGAGCAGACAACTCTCCCCGCGAATGTGTCATGATACGTAACGTGCGCTCGCTTCAGCGCCCGTTGCTGGGCGCGAAAGTGAAAAGAGGCGGAGGATTCAGCCCCCGCTCCGCACGATGGGCCCCCATGTTGAGCAGACCTCGTTGGAACCGGCGCCCCCAAAGCGGCGGAATCTCCGGGTCGAGTGAGCTGCTTCTGCGCATCGACCTTCCCCGGTCTTGCGTTTTCGGGATGCAGGCCTGCGACCCCAAATTGCAGGCTTGCATCGCGGAGACTCAGTTCTCAGTTCTCAGCTCTCAGTTCTCGGTTTTTGGTCCCTAGTCCCTAGTCCCACATTCCATAGCTCCCCTTCACCGCTGCTTTCGGTAAATTGTTGTCGAAATGAGACAATCGGGGTAGCGTCTTTTTCTCGGAATTTGAGGATTTAAGGCGCCGGGGCCATTTGCCATGTTGCAAGTTCTCTCAACCCACCTGTTCCTCAACCAGCGATTACGTCCCGGCCTGCTTGAATTTGCCGCCCGTTCTGGCGCGCAGGCGGTGGAGCTTTTTGCCGCCCGCCAGCACTTTGACTACGGCAGCCACGAGCATGTGGCCGAACTGGCCGCGTGGTTCCGCTCCAATCCCCTCGAAGCTTTTTCGATGCACGCCCCGCTTTATCCGGATCGCGAGATGGGCCGGGCCGGCGCTCCCGCAGTCAACCTTCTGCATCCCGACAAGACCCGCCGCATCGCCGCGATGGACGAGATCAAGCGCGCCCTGGAAGCTGCAGAGCTGATCCCCATGCGCAACCTCATTCTTCATCTGGGCGAGCGCGACGACAGCTGGTCTCCCCGCGCCATCGAGTACGGTTTCACCGCCCTCGAGCATCTCGGCATCTTTGCCCGCCCTCTCGGCATGCGCCTGCTCGTCGAGAACCTCATCAGCGAGCCCACCACGCCCGAGCACCTTCAGTCCATCCTTGAATTGAGCCATCTGGATCAGGTGGGCATCTGTCTCGACCTCGGTCATGCGCACATCACCGTGGGCGTCGCGGAGGCCATTCGCACCCTGGGGCCGCGCATTGTTTCCGTCCATGTCCACGACAATCACGGCGTGAAAGACGAGCACCTGTGGCCGGGCGACGGTTCCATCGACTGGCCGGCCGCGGCCAAAGCCCTTCAGGCGCTTCCCAACGCGCCGGCCACCGTGCTTGAAATTCACCAGTCTTTCGGCGACAAAGCCGCCGAACTTCCCTGGCGCATCGCGAAGTCGTTCGGTCTCTTCGGCTGAATCGGGCCTTTCTGGGTTTATAGGGTGCGGAAAAAGGTCTAGCCAGGATGAATGCTGCTTCCGACTTGTGCAGGGGCTGAAGCCCAATATTGATTTAACTTGCTTTATCGGCCCGACTAAAGTCAGGCCCTGGTTACAAAACCTTCGGGAGTTGACACCATTGAGCTTTTTCGCAGGCCCCGTTTGGCTTTTTCGCAGGCCCGTTGAGCTTTTTCGGAACCCCGTTGAGTTTTTTCGCGGGCACGTTTGGCTTTTTCGGAACCCCGTTTGGCTTCTTAACAGCCCCGTTTGCTATTTTCAGCCGCCGATTACCGCGTTGATAACGGTCGTGGCCGGTCGCAAAGGCTGCAAGGCAGCCCAACCGGCCCACCTCGCGGAGTCGCCATCGGATCTACCTGCAACGTCACGCTTTGGCTCGCCGTCAGACTGTCACCCGCTGCCGTTATGACAACGGTGGCCGCTTCCGCCCTGGCCCCGGCGCCCGCCGACAGCATCAGTGTGGTCTTCGCGCTCACCCCTGAAACCGCCTGGATGGGATTGGCCGTCCACGCCGCCGTAACCCCAGCCGGAAGCCCACTGACCTGGAAGCTGATGTTGCCGGTAAACGATCCTCCCGTGGCCGCGGTGAAGCTCACGGTGCCGATGCCGCCCTCGGCCACGGAGACTTCGGTCGCGCCGGCTGTCAGCGTCAACGACGGAGTGGGCTTCTGCACGGCGCCAGTGCCCCACTCGCTCACCAGCACCGCGGCGTCCACCGAACCCAGCCCGGTGGCCAGGTTATATGCCGCGCCACCTGCCGTGAAGCCGGTTACGCCGGGAACGCTGTTACTCCCCGAAGGCGTCGCGTGGAACGGACTCCGCTGCTCACCTGCCAGCGCATACAACTCCGCGTTGACATTCCCCTGCCCAGTTCCGCCCTTTGCCTGGACCACCAGCGCCATCACGCCGGCGAACGAAGGGGTCGCCGCCGAAGTGCCCCGCATCGGGAAAAACGTTCCGCCCGCCCAGACGAAGTACCCATCGTGATCTGCCGCGGTGAGCGCCACATCTGGAACCGCCCGCATGCCTTTGGCTTCGCTCGTCCCGCTCACGCCGACTTGCCACGGCGGCTGCGCATAGACTTCACTTACCCCGCCCGCTGAAGCCCACAGTCCAGTGCCGCCGTTCAACCGGCTCTCATTCCACACCACCTCGGGAATATATCCCAGCGCCGATTCATAGCTTGCCGAATTGCTCTGGGACCAGTATTCCCCCGCATTGGTTCCCTCGTTGAACTCCGTTCCGCCCACGCAGGTGGCGTAGGGCGAGCTGCACATCCCGTTCACGGCCAGCCCCGATCCCACGGTTTCAGTGGCCGCGCTACAACCCGATGCCCCCGAGTCGCCTGAACTGACAAGCACGCTGATTCCCTCAGCTGCCGCCTGCTGCCACAGAGCGTTGTAGAACCTTAGCTCCGCCGCACCCATTTCCCGCTCGCAACTCCAGTAGCTCACGCTCACAATGGGCGCCGTGGCGTGGTTCACCGCATACTGCGCTGCCAGATCCACCGCATCCGTAGTTGCCGTGGATGCCGCCACCACCAGGCTGACTGACGCCGCCGGCGCAACTGCCCCGCTCCACTCCACGCCCAGCGTCGACTCATCCTCGTCTGCCGCCACCAGCCCCGGATCTGGCCCGGCCAGAATCACTGCCGGAGTGTTAGCGGGCAGCCCCGCAGTGGCGCGAAACGCGGCTACGTCGCTCAGATTGATGTTGCTGCGACCCACAATCGCAATTCCTATTCCCGCGCCGGTCGTCCCCGCGCTGTACAAGGAATTCAAGTCGTAGATTGCCGCAAAATCTCCGGGGAACAGATAGTGCGTGCTGCCCGCCGTATACTGCGGCCTCGCTCTTGCCGCCGCGCGCGCATCAATTTGCGGCTTGTGCCGGAAATCGTGCAGCGAAATGACCCCGCCCACCACGCCGGCAAGTGCCGCCGGAATCTGCGGGTCCTGGGAGTTGGCAATGTGCTGCACGCCATCTGCAACGTAGTGGTGAATGCTGGTGTGAAACGCCTGCGCCACCTGCCCGGCCGTCCCGGAAAAGATCACCAGCCGCCTGCTCGCGGCAATCTCCTCCACTTCAAATCCATGGCCCGTCAGCCAATCGCAGACGCGCGCCAGATCGTCCGCGCTCACCCCAAACCTTTCGCCGTACTCGGCCGACGTCAGCCATTGATGAAAGAGCGGCGACTCCGCATCCTGTTGCGCCTCCACCAGCGCGTCCAGCTCCGCTTGCTGACCGGCCGCGGGCTCCAGCTCAAGCACCATCCGCTCCAGCTTCGTTTCGCCGCTCACGAGCCCATGGTCAAACTCATTCCGCGCCAGCGGATGGACGTTGCCTGTGAGCGTGACCAGCTGCGTCTCGTCCATCGGCTCCGCAAGGCGATCGCCAACGGTTTGCGCAAGGGCGCAAAGGGGCGTTGCCGCCAGCGCCAGCGCCGCGGACCAAAACAAGTTTGTTCGATGCAATTGAGGATCTCCGGCCAATCAAGAAAGCGGAGTGTGCTTTTGAATTTTGTGTCTTCTCAGTGCTCCAACATCTTGAGTGGTTTCTAATCTATTAACAATGTAGG
>JBEKEQ010000226.1:0-3977 GCA_050013735.1 Occallatibacter sp. | reverse complement strand
CAGTGTTTTGAGCAGCGCGTTGAAGGCAGCGTCGGTGATCTGGTGGGCTTCGTCGAGGATGTAGATTTTGAATCGATCGCGCGCGGGACGGTAGCGCGCGGCCTCGCGCAATTCGCGGACCTCGTCGATTCCGCGATTCGTGGCTGCGTCAATTTCGATCACGTCCACCGCGTTGCCCGCACGAATCTCAGTGCAAGAATCGCAGATGCCGCAGGGTTCGATGGGAGGCTTGCCGGTCGTATCATTCGTGGAGCGGCAGTTCAGCGCCATGGCCAGGATCCGTGCGACTGTAGTTTTGCCGATTCCGCGATGGCCGCTGAAGATGTAGCCGTGTGCGATACGTTCCTGCGCGATGGCGTTTTGCAGGGTGCGGGTGACGTGTTCCTGGCCGATGACATCGGAAAATTTCTGCGGGCGATATTTGCGGGCCAGGACCTGATAGCTCATCGGAATTCTAGATTATACAGGCTGGCGCGGGAGCGGTTGGGCCTGGTGCGTCGCGATCGTTCGAGGGGCGAGAGGTCCTTCCCCTTCGATTCCGCTCAGGGCCAGGATGACACTGCATTATTGGTGACGTCGCATTCTTGGGGTCGGTGCTTGCACGCCTTTGGCTGGCGGGTTAGGCTGATTGCTGAGTTTCACTGCGAATATTGGAGAGAAGTGCGTATGCAATTGAGAATGAGCACTCGGGCATTAGAGGGCGTACTGGTAGTGGATTGCAGCGGTCGACTGGTATTTGGGGAAGAATCGGCCAGCTTGCGGGACACGGTGAAAAATATATTGGCTCACAGTCCCAAGGTAGTGCTGAATTTGCGCGAGGTGAATTACATCGATAGCGGCGGGCTTGGAACGCTGGTTTCGCTGTATACGACGGCGCGCAACGCGGGTGGGGCGGTGAAGCTGTCGAGCTTGAGCCAGCGGGTGGGGGATCTTCTCCAAGTGACGAAACTGCTGACTATATTTGAAGTTTTTGACGATGAAGAATCGGCGGCGCGCTCTTTTACGCAAGATGCCGCGTAAGACAAAATTATTTGAGAAAAATGGGCTCGGTAGGAGGCGGTTGACCTCAGCGGCTTAAAGCCGCGTTCGAGGTAATCAGTTGGCGCAGCGCTGAAGCCGCTGCGCCACCCAAAATCGAGTGCAAATCCGGCATTCAAAATCGGGTACGAATCCGCCGTCCAAATCGATTACCAGCTCGCCACTCAAAATCGATGCCGTTGGAAATCGGCTGCAAGTGTTATGCAGATCTTGGCTGGTAATTAATTTTGATTAATTGAGATCGTGCAATATCAGCGGAGTTTGTGACATTCCGTTAAGACCGCCCAGATTGTCGACCAGGACAAGTGTGGTAATCGATTGAGCCTGAGGAGCCAAGAGCTGGGTGATGAGCGCCTTCTTGCTCCCATTGGCGGTAATCATCACGGCATAACCACTGCTCACATAGGCAAGGTTTTGATAGGTACTGCCCTGTCCATTCTCTAATTCATTGATCTGGGGTGTGTAATTTGCGAGGTCTTCTGTATTGGGCGGGACGATATAAACGTCCACTCCGCCGATCGGGGAGCCGGGGGACGCGTTGATGATGCGGAACTCCTCCTGGTTTTCAAAGGGTACGGCATTATTGTCGAGTACGACAGCCAGGGAAGGCCCGGCGTAGAGTCCGTCCATAATGACCGTGTACTGTTGGGAACCGTTCAAGCTGATGATGGCGCCGCCGGTTCCCTGACCGCTGTTTCCTATACCGTTATATCCGTAAAGGGGATTCGTGGTGGTGCCGGTGTTAAATGCCTCGAAGGTATCCTGACCGGAGTAGAACGACGCGTAGGTGGGCGGGGCAGGATTAACCTGCAAAAACGGCATGTCGGTGAAGGACTTTGATCCGTTGATATAAACGTCCAAGCCGGGACCGTCGGATATGGCGTTGATGACGCGAACCTGAGTGAGATTCGTTTGACTGCAACTGATGGTAACGATGCTCAGGGCTGTGAGTGCCAGGGTACGGACTATCAATGTTCGGGATAACAATGTTCGGGATAGCCGGGCACGGGCTGGCGAGGAGCGGGAACGAAACATCTTCTTTATATCTCCAGAATTCGGGATTCTTCAGTTTCTTAGTCAAGGCGAAGTTTTGTCAACCGCTTGCGAGGGTTCGCCGGACTTGACTGAGAATCAGAAACTTTCCTTCAGCGCTACTCGATTTAGTTGGAATCAACCTAGTTGAGATCAATCATCACTTTGGGGCTTGGGTTAATGTTAAAGCCGCCGGGCAGATCGTCGAGTATCACGGTGACAATCTCTCCGGCTGAAAAACTGATGGAGCTATAGACATAGAGGATTGGGCCGTTAGTGCGAACGACCTCCATTTCGTAAGCGGGTTGACCGGTGGAAAAGGGAATCTGCACATATTGGCTCGCACTCCCCAGGGTCAGGCCAGTAATCGTAGGTGTGACGGGAGGCACGGTCCCGACCTGATAGAGATACACATCAACCGGATTGGCCCCCTCAAACGCTGATCCGTCGATGACGCGGATTTCGGTGAAATTTGCCGGCGGCGGAGTATTGTTGTCCGGGATCACATAGATATTGGGGGGACCATCGGTATATCCGCCTAAGAGCAAGGTGTATTCGGTTGAACTGCTCAATCCACTGCTGGAGCCACTGCTTACGATTGGAGTGCTCTTGGTGCCGGTGTCATAGGCCACGATGGTGTCATTGCCGGATGCGACGTTCAGATATTTTGCCGGAGTAGTTGAGGCCGGGGTGACGGAATTGATTCCCAAGGCGGTGATGATCAGGTTGTTGTTGAACCAGAGGTCTAAAGCGATGGAGCCATTGGCGCCATTGTCAGGGATGGCGTTGAATACACGCACCTCGGCAGAACCGCCGGAACCACAACTGGTCCAGAGCATACTCAAGGCGAAGACAGCCGAGGCCATGGGCAGGGCTTTCAAGAGGCGAAGCATGTTATTTCTCCAAATTTCTCGTATTTCTCTTTGTTTCTCCAATAAGGGGGCCAGTTGGTGAGTAAACATTTTGATGCAGATATCGTAGTCCCAAGTTTTACGGTCACACCGTAAATCTGTTGTGCTGGCGAATTTTTTATTGGCGAATCTTTTATTAGAGAATCTAGGTTAACACGATTGCCTGCGGCTGACTGCCTGTGGAATATGGACTTATGAAGCGAAAAGTTAAAGGCAAATCTGGGAAGAGCAAGGCTCGCGGGCGTAAATCCGGCGAAAGCATGCTGGAGACTAAGCGGGCTCGGGTGGTGCGCTGCATTCGCGCTTTGCCGGCGGGTAAGGTATCGAGCTATGGAGCGATCGCCAAGGCCGCGGGCTGGCCGGGAGCGGCGCGGCAGGTGGTGCGCGTTTTACAAAAGGTTCAGGGATTGCCGTGGCACCGGGTGCTCGGGTCGGGTGGGGCGATCAAGCTTGCGGGAGAGAATGGGGCGGAACAGAGATTTCGTCTGCGTATGGAAGGTGTGAAGTTTCGCGGTGCGCGGGTGGATATGAAACAACATGAGTATAAATTTGCCAAGAAGTTTGCTCGGTGAAATGGTTTTGCGCGCTTCCTCGGTGCTGGAGACACGGCGAGCCTCGGCTCTACGCAGAAGCACTTATGGCAAACTGCCTTCTAGCAGGTCGTGGAGGCGGTTGGCGGGGCAGCGCAATCCGATGTAGAAACTTCCGAATAGCGCATAGACGGCGCTGACGTGGTCGAAGCGCATCTCGTAAATCAGCTTCTTGAATACGAGAGGATCGTCGGCGAAGAGATCGACGCCCCACTCCCAGTCGTCGAAGCCGATGGAGCCGGTGATGATCTGTTTTACTTCTCCGGCGTAGCGGCGTCCGACCAAGCCGTGGTCGTTCATCTGGCGCTGGCGTTCTTCCATGGGGAGCGTGTACCAGTTCTTGTCTTCACCGCGTCGGCGATCCATGGGATAAAAACAGATATAGCGGTTGGGCGGCATGGACGGG
>JBEKEQ010000225.1:0-3991 GCA_050013735.1 Occallatibacter sp. | reverse complement strand
AACCAGCTTTGGGCCGGCAGCGCTCCAGTGCTCATCCTGGGCACAGCCAAAAACAAATTCACCCACAATGGCGAGCCCAATCGCGTTGCCCTCTACGACCTCGGCGCCGCCACATCTTACCTGACCCTCCAGGCCGCCGCCCTCGGCCTCGCCACACACCAGATGGCCGGGTTTGACCCCAACGCCACCCGCAAAGCCTTCGAGATTCCGGACGAATACGAAATTGGCGCCGTCATTGCTCTCGGTTATCAAGGCGAACCCGCGGCCCTTGCCAACGAACGAATGCTCGCCCAGGAGGTCGCTCCCCGCAATCGCAAACCATTGCAGGAGATTGTCTTCTCCACCTGGAACACCCCAGCGGATCTCGGCTGATTTGTCATGAGCAGAGGCGGCAGCCCCTCCAGCTTCCGATAGATTGAAAGCTGGAGGACGTCCCCGTTGCCTCGCGCCAATCCCCGCAGTGCCCCTCGAAGGAAGCTCCGGCGCAAATCCCGAAGCCTGACGCCGCGCCTCGTCCTTGCAGGCGTCGCAGTCGTGCTTACCCTCTTCGCCTGGGGCGCACTTTCCCGCCACTTCGCTCCAGTCTCCAACAGCACTCTCACCCGCTTTGACGCCATCATCGTCCTCGGCTTTCCCGCAGACAGCGACGGCAACCCCACTCCAATCCAACTGGCCCGCGTAACAGAAGCTGTTCGTGAGTACGAGCGTGGAATCGCCCCCCGCATCGTCTTCACCGGCGGCGCCGCCCGCAATCGGGTCGTGGAGGCGCGTGTCATGGCGCAGACCGCCCAGGCCCAGGGCGTTCCCGCCTCCGCCATATTTATCGAACCCCAGGCCATGGACACCATTCAGAACGCCTGCTATTCCGTGCGCATTATGAAAGCCCACGACTGGCGCTCGGCAGAGGTAGTTTCCAACAAGTGGCATCTTCCCCGCGCGGCACTCATCTTCAGCCGCTTGCCGCTCGACTGGCGCGTCCACGCCGCTCCTCCACTGTCCCCCGAGTCTGCAACCGACGCAGGCTTCGCCTCGATGATCGAAACCCTCAAGACCGTCCGTTATCTGCTCTGGACCCGCCAGACAGAACACTGCGAGCCGTAGCCCCCGGAAGAATGCTCGCCTCCGCGTTGTCGCCCATCGGCATGGTCCTGTAAGCTTAAGTTGATGCGTTTCCAAGTCAGTCTTTCTACTCTTCTCGTAGCTGTTGCCGCCCTGGTTCTCTGTTCCGGAGCCCGCTCCCAGGCCCAGAGCACCGCCTCACCCACCGCCGGCAATGGCACTTATATCGCCGTCGACCCGCTCGCCAATGTTCGATACGACGATCGATACGACGTCTCGCTCGGCGCTGCTTATGCGCACCAGAAGGCTGGCCCGCCGCCCCTGCACGAAGGAGCCAATCTCGGCGGACTCGATCTCTCCGCCTCCTACTGGTTCAGCAAGCACTGGGCTCTTGAAGGCACCGGCCGCGGTTATCTCGGCTCCAGCGGCGCCGGGCCCAATCATGATGGTTCCGGCGGCGGTCCCATCAAGGGACCGTTCGTCGCCCAGTACATGTTCGGCGCAGGACCGGAATGGCTCGGTCCCCACAACAAGCACGGCGCGTTCTTTGCCCACGCTCTCATCGCCGGCGTCTACGGCAACTTCCAGAAAGATCTGCTCGGCAATCCGCCTTCCGACTTCAGCTTGTTCAACAATCAACTTGCCCCGGCAGCCATCATCGGCGGCCACATTGACCTCAACCGCACACCACGGTGGGTCTTCCGCATCACCCCCGATGCTCTCTACACCCGCTACGGCATCAATTACGGGAACATGGCCACCTACCCCTACTGGAACTTCGGCATCTCAGTCGGTGTGGAGTACAAGTTCAAAAAGAAACGGTAAGAGATTAACCGGCGATTCCGGTACCTCGTCGCCGGAGAGTTTAGCTCAGCGATTTCAGGTGCAGTTTGACATGGGTTAATGCACCCACCGCAGTTTATTTTCGGCCCTCAGGCATTTGCTGATGCCAGCTTCTTCTCTGTGTGATATCCTCCACCGTTTGATAACCTTTTCAAGATCCAGCGCCGAAAGACCTGCAAGTTCCGGGTAGCTTGACTGCCCTGGGCAGGAAGGCCGCTGAAGGCGGGATCGGATGGACATGAAAGATACGCTTGGAGTATTGCTGGCGGGCGGGGCCGGGGAACGCCTTTTCCCGCTCACTCGCGACCGCGCCAAACCGGCGGTGCCCTTTGGCGGCCACTATCGCATCATCGACATCACACTCTCCAACTGCATCAATTCCGGCCTCCGCCGCGTCTTCATCCTCACCCAATACAAGGCGCTCTCGCTCAATCGGCACATCCGCGAAGGCTGGACCGGCATTGTCGCCCAGGAGCTCGGAGAATTTTTTGAGCTTCTGCCGCCCATGCAGCGCACCGGCGCCAATTGGTACATGGGCACCGCGGACGCCGTCTATCAGAACATCTACTCCATCGGCAGCGAACAGCCCAAGTACATGATCATCCTCTCCGGCGATCACATTTACAAAATGGACTACAGCCGCATGCTGCAGCACCATAAAGACACCAACGCCGAAATCACCATCGCCACGCTGCCCATCTCTCCTGACGAGGTTTCGCGTTTCGGCGTGGTTGAGGTAGGGAGCACCGGCGAAGTTCTCGGCTTTGAAGAGAAGCCCACGGCCACCAGCTTTCGCTCTCCCGTCAATCCCAACTCCGTCGATGCTTCCATGGGCATTTACATCTTCAACACCGAGGTGCTGCTCAAGGCGCTCATGGCCGACGCAGAGGACCCCGATTCAAAGCACGACTTCGGCCACAACATCCTTCCCAATTTGCTGGGCCAGAAAAAGATGATGGGCTACAGCTTTGTCGACGAAAACAAGCAACAGGCTCTCTACTGGCGCGACGTGGGTACCCTCGACGCCTACTACGACGCCAACATGGACCTGTGCTCGGTTTCGCCTATCTTCAACCTCTACGACAAAAACTGGCCCATCCGCACCCGCGTGCGCCAATACCCTCCGGCCAAATTCGTTTTCGGAGAGCCCGGCCGCTCCGGCATGGCGGTCAACTCCGTCATCACCGCCGGCGTCATCATCTCCGGCGCATCGGTTTCCAACTCCGTCGTCTCGCAGGATGTCCGCGTCAATTCCTACTCTGAAGTGGACTCCAGCATCATCTTCTCCCACGTCAACATCGGCCGCCACTGCCGCATCCGCCGCGCCATCATCGACCGCGACGTCCATATTCCCGAAGGCACCGTCATCGGCTACGACCCCGTCGAAGACAAGCGCCATTACTTCGTCACCCCCTCCGGCCTCACCATCGTCACCCGCGACGCTTCCCTCTTCGAGAACCCCGTCGACCCCGACTTCTTGCAACGCTACTAAACTCACCCGCGCCGGTTCGGACCCGGAAAATGAGCCTTGCAGGCCGTGAAATGGCCGCTTGCACAGCGTCGTATGCCCCCCAAATGACCGCTTGAAGGGTGCGGAGAAGCTCGACAACGACCGCCGGGAGGGTTTCACCAAACCAAGAGGGACTGCGATTAATTAGCTGAAAGCTGCGTTTTGGCGCCTGAAAAAGTTCCGAATTGAGCGCAAGGGTTGCTGATAATTGGTATTTTGGCAAACGGCGCAAACAATACGGGAAATTGGCTTAATGCATTGAAAATGCGGTATTTATTCGCGTTTGTCTTGGCTGTAGGGTTGGACTCGCATAGCGGGTGTTGCGGCGTGGTGGTTTCCTTCCCGGTCTCCAAAAGCGACAGACCGGGGGTACCTCGGCATCCCCGTCATTCAACTTCTCTAACCCGCGTGCGGAGGCGTGTTGCCTGCCGCGCGCTATTTGAATCAACGAAACTCCCCGTGCCCCGTGTATGACAGCGTCTATCCCTGTCAACACTTTTTTGACAGAGGCTCCCGGTGGTGGTCGGGGCGGTGTCAAGGGCGCCGTACTTTGGCGTTCATCTTGACCCTTGACACCGT
>JBEKEQ010000224.1:0-3995 GCA_050013735.1 Occallatibacter sp. | reverse complement strand
ATGAAAATCACACCCTATAATCATCATGCTCGGCTCCTTTCCTCCCGAGCCTCGTGGTCGTTTAGCCGCAACCAGTCTACTCAGGTCGAGGGAGCCGACGCTGTCATGCAATCATCCATTCGCTTTTTTCTGGCGAATGGGTGGGAAACCACGAAACCCATCCCAGACCTCATAAAAAAGAGACCGGCCCGCTTCCATCAAGCGGGCCGGCCATATTGGCGTTGAGTTTTCTGAAAAAACCTACTGGGCCGCTGCCGGCGGAGTCGTCGTCGGCTCCTTGCTCTGCTTGGCAGGCTCCAGCCCCGGCACCACAGGCGTCGTGGTCACGTTCCCACTCGCAGCCTCGCTCAGGTTGATTCCGTAATGTTGCAGTGTCGACGCCAGCGTCTGGTAGAGCCCCGCCCGATCCTTCGCATACTGAGCGTTGGCCGCAATCAGCGTGTCCTCAGCCGTAGCCAGGTTGCGCTGCTGCAACAGCACGTTGGCCGCAGTGGAGGCCCCCAGATGCAGTTTCTTCACTTCAGCATCCAGGCTCTGGTGGTTGTAGTCCCTGGCCGCAATTGAAGCTTGCACTTGCGCCCGGTCGTTGGTCAGAGCAAACTGCGCATTCACCACCTGCATCCGGATCTGCGTGTAAAGCTGCTCCAGCCGCAACTCGGCCTGCCGGTATTCCATCAGCGACCGCGCCTGCACCGACTGCGCCAGCTTGTTCCCGATGGGAATCGTCACGTTGAATCCCACGCCCTTGTCCGGCGAGGAGTTATTCAGCGTATTTTGCAGCGTGCCAGGATAGCTCGTCGTGGGGTACGTATCCGGCGGGCAAAGAATGCCTTCGATGATGTTGATGCAGCCCGGGCTTTGCGATCCCCCCACGCCGGTGCCGCTGTAGAAGCCGTACAAGTCCAGGGTTGGCAGCAGCGCATTCCGCGCGCCCTTCAGCGTGATCTCGTCGTTTCTCAGCGTCAGCACGGCTTGTTCCAGCTCCGGCCTCTGCTGAAACGCCTCCTGAACGAGCGCCTCCACCGGCTGCTTCTCTTCTGCAATCTCTTCCAGGCTCACGCGGTCAGTAGGAATCACCGCGGCAGTGGCCAGCGCTGGATCGTTCAGGTTGCGCGCAATGGCTTGCTTGATGATCTGTTGCTGGTAATTCAAGGCGCTTTGTGAGCTGATCAGCAGCTGTTTGTCCGAGGACATATTCGACTCGACGTTGACCACGTCCAGCGGTGCAACCGTGCCAATCTCCAGTTCCTTCTTGTAATCCCCCACCAGTTTCGTACTCTGGTCCAGCGCCCGCTCTTTGGCCTGCTCGTCTTCATATGCCTGCACCAGGCCCCAGTAAATCGTCTCCACCTGGTTGACGGTGTAAAGTATCTGCTGCCGAAACGACGAATCCACAATGCGCCGGTCATTCAGCGCCTGGTAAATGTAGCGCTTGTTCACCCAGATGCCCGCGCCCTGCAACAGATGCTGGGTCAAAGTGGCCTTGAAGTTTGAATTCAGTTGCGGACTGTATATGTCGAAAGGACTGTTCGACGTGACTCGCGAGTTGTTAAATCCCACCGCCAGCGAGGTGCCGGTAACAAAGCCCTGATTGTAGGTGAAATTGTATTGGTCGGTATTGGTTGAGGACCGAGGAACGAGCGCGTTCGTCTGGGCAACCTCGGCTCTCTCCAGTTGAATCGTGCTGGTCACCGCCGGCTCCAGGCTCTCCGGCGCCGGACCCGCGCCCGACGTAGTCAGCGTCAACCCATTCACTCCCGAACCGGCGCCGCCCGAGCCCACTGAGGTTCCCCCGGGCCCGCCGCCTGTGCTCAATGTCGAGGTCGAACCACCCAAAGTTCCGGTCACCAGCCCTGAAGGCGCTCCCAGCGGCGCCTGTCCGGTCCTGGTGCGCAGAATATCCGTATCCGCAATGTCCAGATCGTAGCGCGCAATCGCTATGTCGAAATTGTTCTCGAGAGCGAGCGCAATGGCGTCGGAAAGGCTCAGGTAAATCTTGCCGTCCTTCACCAGGTCGCCCAGCCGCACCGAATTCACAAAACTTGCCTTGGGGATCGTCGTCGGCCGGTACATGTTGATCGGATCGCCAAGCAGTTTCCCTGCCGGCTTTGAAAAATCCCGTCCTGAAGTCCGAAGATTCAAAGGCTCCGTCAACACCGGAGCCGGCGCCGCCGGCAATTGCGAAGCTGCCTTGTCCGGGCCCGCTGCCCCGGCCCCTGACACCTGCTGGGCGAATCCTGTCTGCATTCCCGAAGCCAGTGTCAGCATCGCCGCTGCAATCGCGCGCAACCGTCCGCTTCCCTGTCCGCGCCTGAAGCCTTTGGCGCGTACGCTCCGATCCTGGCCGTCAAACACACATCCACCGTGCAAACGCATGATTCCTCTCCACAAACCGCTCAAGCAAAAGGGAGTACCTGTTTCAAGATGGCCGGAGAACCTCTCCGGACGCAATTTTGTAATTTCCCAGGGCAACTCTCGCCATCAACCCGGACTCCGGCTCTTCTGGCAATACGCGTTCAGCCCCCGGTTCGTTCCTTCGAACTCTGAACTTCACCGCTCGGGCACACTCGCCAAAAAGCCACTGGAAAACCTGAGTATATCCCACCGGTACCCTCTCCCCTGTAGCCGCAGTCGTCGGGTAACCTGTTATGTATACGGCTACGTGTGACCGAAAGCGTCCAACCCGCACTGCGCCTCCAAACCTGGAAGCTCACCCTGGCCTACGACGGCACCGGCTTTCGCGGCTGGCAAGTGCAGCCAGCAGAGCCCACCATCCAGGGCGAGTTGCAGGCCGCACTCGGCCGCGTCACCGGCGAATCGCCCCTCCCTCAAGGCTCCGGGCGCACCGATGCCGGAGTCCACGCCCTCGCCCAGGTGGCCAGCTTTGCCTTAAAAGCCTCCATCCCGCCAGAAAACCTGCTCCGCGCCCTCAACCGGACCTTGCCTCAATCCATCCGAATCAACGAATCAAGAACAGTCCCCAGCACATTCCATGCCCGCCACTCCGCCGTGGCCAAAACCTACGAGTATCGTGTCTTCCGTGGAGAAATCTGCGCGCCGTTTCTGGCCCGCTATGTACACGCCTGTCCCTGGCCCATGGACTTCGAAGCTCTCCAAAACTCCGCTCAATTCTTCGTTGGCCAGCACAATTTCCTCAGCTTCGCCGCAACCGATCCCGACCTTGCCTGCCGCACTCTCGACTCGAACGACGCTCCCGATCCAAGGCCAATTCCGCGTCCAGGATTTCAAATCGAATCACCCACCCCCGCCACCATCCGCACCATCTTCTCCTCGGCCTGGGAGCAACGCCAAAGCGAAACCGGCGAACTGCTGGTCTACCGCGTCCGCGGCAACGGTTTCCTGCACCACATGGTCCGCAACCTCGTCGGAACCATGCTCGACGTCGGCCGCGGCCACCTGCAACTCTCTCAAATCCCCGCAATCCTCTCCGCCCGTTCCCGCGCCGCCGCCGGTCCCACCGCCCCCGCATGCGGCCTGTTTCTGCATTCGGTGGAATATGATGAAGCCGACAAATGGACGCCGGGAGGTGGGTCCAGTACCAGCGAGGATGATACTCGGCGCCGGGGTTAGATTTGGATCCCTCGCGACAGCATTTCTAGCGCTAGTCCACCTTTGTAGACTGCACTTACCGCTGTTCACCATTGACAGTTCACTTTCCACTGTTCACTGTCCATTGCTTTCACCCCTCCTGCTACTCTGAAACCGTCCTCATGCCCGCGTCTCTTCGCAACTCGGCTTTCTCTCGCGTCACCGCGCTCGCAGCGCAGCGCCCTGTCCACGCCGCTTTTGCCTGGCTGCACGGAAATCCCAAAAAAATCATGGATTGGCAGATGAATCTTGTAGCCATCCCCGCACCGCCTTTCGGCGAACAGGCCCGCTCGGAGTGGATCGCAACCCGCTTCGCCGAGGCCGGCCTCAGCCACATCCACACCGACGCCGCCGGCAACGTCTTCGGAGCCATTCCAGCCGCCAAT
>JBEKEQ010000223.1:0-4260 GCA_050013735.1 Occallatibacter sp. | reverse complement strand
ACGAGAAGGGGGATCTGTCCAAATGAGCACGGAGCTTCATTGGGTCAACGGTCCTTGGAAGGGGAAGCTCGCGATTGCACCGCGTCCGCGTGGAGGCGATTGGCTCGAAGATGAGATCGCCGCCTGGCGCCGCATGGGCATTACAACGGTCGTCTCGCTCCTGACACGGGAAGAGGAATGCGAGCTCGGCTTGATCGAGGAGACCGCTGTCGCCCGGTCCCTCGGGCTCAACTTTCTCTCCCTGCCCATCCCCGACCGGGAGGTTCCAGCCTCCGAGTCGGAGGTGACGGCGATGCTGGCGCGGCTTCACGAGAATCTTGCGAACGGTCACAGCGCGGTGATCCATTGCCGACAAGGGGTCGGGCGCGCGGGCTTGCTGGCGGCGTGCATGTTGGTTTTCGAGGGCGAGCCGCCCCTGGAAGCGATTCAAGCCGTCAGTCAGGCGCGTGGCGTCGAAGTTCCGGAGACTCCTGGCCAGCGCGAATGGATCCTGAAGTACAGGGCGACTACGGCGGGCGCCGTGTGACCGAAAGACGCGAGCGGCCGCCTTCGAGAGCAATAGGCCGTGCCCTGAGGCTGATCTTCGGCGGTGTCTGAATCCGCGTGCCGGGTGATAAAATCGATCAGTGCCGGGTCCTACGCGACGCAATCCCGCCAATCCCGCCAGGTCCGGAAGGAAGCAACGGTAACGGGCTAGTACGGGCGCAGTAGGTCACCCGGTACTTTTTTGCGCAGTGTGCAGTGAACAGTGTGCAGTGGACAGTGATCGGCGGTCCGAAGCTGACGAGCTGACCCTGCTCAAGGAGACAAGCATTGAGCCTTACCGTTCGCCCCATCGTGGGCCGGCGCGCCAAAATCACGGCGCTTGGCACCTACGTTCCCCCCCAGATTCTGACCAACAAAGATCTTGAAAAAATGGTAGACACGAACGACCAGTGGATTATGGAACGCACTGGGATTCGCGAGCGGCACGTGCTGGCCAAGGGGCAGGGCGTGAGCGACATGTGCGTGGAAGCTGCGAAAAAGTGCCTGGCAGTCCGGGGCATCGAGGCCAGCGAGGTCGAGGTCATCATTGTCGGCACGGTAACGCCAGACATGATGTTTCCCTCCACGGCGTGCCTGGTGCAAGACAAGATCGGCGCAAAAGGCGCGTGGGGATTTGACGTTTCCGCGGGCTGCTCGGGGTTCATGTTTGCGCTGCAGGCAGGCGTGAAACTGGTAGAGAGCGGAGCGCACAGCAAGGTGTTGGTGTGCGGAGCAGACGCCAATACCCGCATGACCGACTACACCGACCGCACCACGTGCGTGCTCTTCGGCGATGGCGGCGGCGCGGTGCTGCTGGAGCCGGCCGAAGAAGGCGAAATCGGCTTTATCGACTACATCAACGAGATCGACGGCTCGGGCGGCGTGTCGCTGAACCTCAAGGGCGGCGGCAGCCTGAATCCGCCCACGCACGAGACCATCGACAAGAAAATGCACTTCATCTATCAGGACGGGCCTGCGGTGTATAAGTTTGCGGTGCGCAAAATGGCCGAAGTTACAGCAAAGCTGCTGGAGCGCAACGGAGTTACCGGCGCCGACCTGGGATGTTTTATTCCGCACCAGGCGAACAAGAGAATTATTACCGCAACAGCCGACCGGCTGGGGATGGCTCCGGAGCGGGTGATTATTAATATCGAAAAGTATGGCAATACGTCGGCGGGCACGATTCCGCTGGCCATGGAAACAGCCGTGGAAGAAGGCAAGCTGAAAAAAGGCGACCTGGTGCTGCTGGCCGCGGTGGGAGCCGGATTCACGGTGGGCGCCACGCTGCTGCGGTGGGAGATATAAAGACAGGGAATAGGGAACAGGGAACAGGGAACAGGGAACGGGCTGTGACTTCTTGTGCGGAGTTAGCGGGCCGATCCGCCGCGCTGATCGGCCCAGTTAGCTATTCAGGCCAACCGATCGTCACCGAGTTAGCAGCTTAAAGGCGTGAGTCCACTGGTTCCGCGTAAAGCCGGGAATGCACCACAACATGCAGAGCGGCTCAATGGCCCGCGCGCCTTCCGCGTTGCCCATGTCCGCCGTTTCCCATCCGAACTGATCGAGGATCCCGGTGACGGTCTTCTTGGCCCCCTCGTCATTTCCGGCGATGAACATGGTCGGCTTGCCTTGCTTGAATTGGGGATTGACCATCGAAGCCGCGCCCACCGAATTAAACGCTTTGACGAAGTGCGCGCCCTCAAACTCGCGCTGCAACTGTTCCATCAGCGACTGATTGATATCGGTGTAGAGGCGCAGCACTCCATTGTCGGGCGGCGCATCTTCAATGGGATTGCACGCGTCGATCACGGTTTTTCCTGCCAAATTCTCAACGCCGGCCAGGCGCAGCACGTCCGCAGCTGCGCCGCCCTTGACAGCCAGAACGATGAGCTCACCGAATGCGGCTGCTTCGGCAAAATTGCCAGTGGCGCCACCGGAACTTTTCGCGGCCCAATCGGCCAGCTTGTCCGGCGTTCTTGAACCCACCTTCACCGAATGCCCATGTTTGAGAAACCCGCCGGCCAGCGTCTTGGCCACTTCGCCCGAACCTAAAACTCCGATCTTCATGCCGCACACCTCTGCGCGTTAGAGGGGCCTGACGCGCGGGCGGATTCAGACTTTTGTGGGTTTCGCTAAGGGGCCGCTACCGCGCCAATTGCGGAACGGGAAGTGTATATGCGGGCAGGATGCCCAGCTCGGAGGCCTCACGGAAAAACCCCGCCATGCCTTCCAGGCACTCTTCATCAAGGATGTAATGAATATTGGTGGTGAGATAGGCGCGGATGGTCTCCTCCGGGATAGGGAGCCGCTTAGACCACTCGGCAATGAGGGCGTCGATGTTCTGCAGGCCGTGGTTGCGGGACGCGATAAAGTCCTGGGCGACGGTTTCCCCGGTCACAAAATCGAGACCGAGGGCACCCGAACAGTTTTTGGCAACTCCCCACACTGCAGAGACAAAAGGAAGCCCGGTGAGCGTGCGCCACTCGTGGGCCAGGTCGTGGTAAACAAGCTCTTCGCCTGTGCGCTCCAGGCGGTTTTCGCGCTCTTCCAGAGCCAGCAGCGCCGGGTCGCCGATGAGGATGGCGGCATCGGCCTTCTGGAGCATCGCGTCCAGGTCGGCGGCGTGAGGCAAAAAGGGGACGGACGGGTTGCCCCACTTGTGGAAGAGGATGCGTGCGTAGGCCAGCGTGGTGCGGCTGGCGGTGTCGGCAGCCACGGAGCGCAGATCGGCGAGGGCGCGGTTGGCGCGGCGGACCAGGAGCAAGGAGCGCACGCTGCCCTTGGAGGCGATGGTGCAGCCGGGAAGAATGCGCAGGCCCGGAGTGGTGGCGAGGGCGGCGATGGGAATGAGTCCGATGTCGGCCTCGCCGGCAGCCAGGCGCGAGGCGCATTCCGAGGGGGACATGCGGTCGATCTGATAGCGCAGGGCGAGCGCGGCATTCAGGGGCGGATGCTCAAAGTCCCACATGAGCGGCGCGGGGTTGAGAAAGTTGATTGCGGCTACGCGCAGGCGAGAATGTCGATCGGCGTTCACTGTTGTTTAGATTACCAATCGAAGGTTAAGGATTCCCAAGCCCTCTGTAGAGATGCCTTGTGAGCTAAATCACGGATTCACCGCTGAAGAGGGAGTAAGCATACGCATGTGACTACAACTGCGCAAAATGCCCCCCAAACAAATTCAGTGCTAAGTCCCGCTTTGGATGAAGACCGGCTGGCGTGGCTGGCTCTGGCGGTCTCTCCGGGCCTCGGTCCGAAGCGGATTCTCGATGCGATGCGGCAATTGGCTGAGCCTAGCCAGATCTTTGCGCTGACGCTTACGGAGTTGGAAGGGCTGCGATTTCCAGCCCAGGCGGCGCAGTTCATCTTTGACGGCAAGGCGCGCCAGGCGGCCGAGGAGGAGTGGACGCGAGTGGCTGCGCAGGGCGCGACGGTGCTCACCTTCAGCTGCGCGGAGTATCCTGAACGGCTGAAAGAGATTTACGACCCTCCGCCGGTGCTGTGGGTGCGCGGGCCAGTCAGTTTGCTCGGCAGGCCGGCCATCGCCGTGGTGGGCACGCGCCATCCCTCTCCGTATGGCTCGGGCGTGGCGGAGATGCTGGCGCGCGATTTGGCGGTGCGCAGGCTGTTGATTGTGAGCGGCATGGCGCGGGGCATCGACAGTTGCGCGCACCGCGGGGCGCTGGCCGCGCGCATGCCCACGGTGGCCGTATGGGGCACGGGCATTGACGTCATCTA
>JBEKEQ010000222.1:0-4364 GCA_050013735.1 Occallatibacter sp. | reverse complement strand
CCCGTCGATCGGCGCTCAGCAGCTCAACGCGGCACACTTGCAATGCGCTTACCTGCAGGATCCGGAAGGAATCGACGACCAGTCTCCCCGCCTCACATGGCAGGTGGAATCGGTTGAGAGAGGCCAGCGTCAAACCGCCTACCGTCTCCTCGTTGCCGGGACAGCAGCTGAACTCGAAAACCAGAAAGGTCCCGTGTGGGATACCGGCAAGGTCGTCTCGGACCAGACAGCCATTCGTTACGCCGGCGCGCCGCTTCAATCAGGCCAGAAGTACTTCTGGAAGGTAAAAGTGTGGGACATGAACGGCCAGTCATCCCCGTGGAGCAACCCCGCCCACTGGTCAATGGGCCTGGTGCATCAAGCCGACTGGAAAGGTCACTGGATCGGCGCCGGCGTAGACGAGGATCCGCGCAATGCGGTCTTCGGTTATCAGGCTCAACCGTCGAGCCAGGACGGCGGCCAGTGGGTTCTTGTCGATCTGGGTTCCGCGCAGTCCATCGATTCCATCGTGCTTCACCCCGCAGTCCGCTTGGTTGGAAAACACACTCCCGGTTATCGTTTTCCAATTCGCTTTCGCATTGAAAGTGCCGATGGATCTTCTGCTTCGTCCTTCGGTCTCATCGCAGACAAGAGCGGCGCCGACTTTCCCAACCCTGGATACAAGAGCGTTGCTTTCCCAACGCCGGGCCTCCGCGCCCGCTTTGTTCGCGTGACCGCGACCAGGTTATGGAAGGAAGAAATCGGCACGGACGCTCCCTTCCGTTTTGCATTGGGCGAGATTCAGGTCATCTCGCAGGGGAAAAACATAGCTCTCGGCCGGAGCGTTGAAGCGGAAAGCACTGTTGAAACCGGTGGCTGGGGCCAGCGCTTTCTAGCAGATGGTAAAAACCTCTACGATCCCGCTGCAGGCCATGCCGGTGACGCCGCAGTGTTAATGGGAAAGTCAATCGTGCTCAACAAGCAGGTCAAACGCGCCACTGCCTATCTCAGCGGCCTGGGTTACTCAGAGCTTTACATCAACGATAAAAAAATCGAAGACCGCGTGCTCGATCCCGGATTCACCGATTACTCCCGGCGCGTTCTGTATACAACCTACGATGTAACTTCAGCTCTTGCGCAGGGCCGAAACCTGGTTGGCATTCTTGTTGGCAACGGCTGGTTTCACCTGCCCACCCCAGACCTTTTCGGAAACGAAAAAGCGCCCTGGACCGCGCCCCCGCAAGCCCTGCTGAATCTGGTGATCGAATTTACCGATGGCAGCCGGCAAACATTAGCCACAGACGCAAGCTGGAAATGGACTGTAACTCAACTGAGTTATAACAGCGTGCGCGGCGGCGAAACCATCGACTTCTCGCGCACAACACCCGCATTGAGCGACGTTGATTCCGCAGGCTCAACCTGGCGCCCGGTCAAGGTTGTGACCGCTCCCGCTGGAATGTTGCGGGCCCAGGAAGAGCAGCCTGTGCGCGTGGTTGAGTCCATCCCCGCCGTATCGGTCACCGAACCGGCTCCCGGCGTCTATCTCTACAATTTTGGCGTAAACCTCACCGGCTGGGTGCAGTTTAAGACGTCAGGCAAAAAAGGCCAAACCGTAACTCTCCAGTTCAATGAGCAATTAAAACCGGATGGCACGCTCGATGCCTATCATGAAGCGAGTTACCACACCTACGGACGTTTCCAGACCGGAGAGATGATTCTCAGTGGAGGCGCGCGGGATACGTACGAACCGAAATTTACCTATCACGGCTTTCAATACGTGCAGGTCACCGGCTTGGATAAGAAGCCGGCTCTCGGAGACATGGTCGCGCGCTGGGTTCACACTGACATGAAGCAAACCGGCGACTTCAGCTGCTCCAACAAAAAACTCAATGCCATTCAGGCCGCTATCCTGCGCACTCAGCTCAATTACGTCATCGCCTTCCCCAACGATCCGCTGCGGGAAAAAATGGGTTGGACGCAGGATGTCTGGAACGATTTTGCCGCGGGCACGCTGAACTTCGATATCGGCCCCGCTTACCGCGAATGGTTCCACGATTTCCTCGACTCGCAGGACGGCGACGGCCATGAGCCGTCCATCGCGCCCACCAGCGGTTGGGGCAGGCCAATCACCACCGGCAAGCCCGGCGAGTTATCTGACGTTTTCTGGGGCGGAGCCATGGTATATCTTCCCTGGCTTTGGTATCAGAGCTACGGTGACACCTCGCTTATTGAGGAGAGTTATCCCGCGGCTAAACGCTATCTCGCTTATCTTGACAGGCATTCCAGCCACTTTCTGCTTAATTGGGGCATCGGAGACTGGGGAGACAGTCCGTCGGGCGGATTTCCAGTGCATTCAAAAGTGCCGCAGACCACGACCGCTGGCTACTACTATCTGGCCTCCATCGTTAGCCGGGAGGCGAAACTGCTTGGCAATCGCGAGGAAGCGAAACAATACGACGCATTGGCCCGGAACATTCGCGAAGCCTACAACACCGCATTCTTCGATCCCTCTGTCGGCGCATATATCGGAGGCAGCCAGACCGCCGAGGCACTGCCGCTCTATCTGGAAATCGCCATGCCTCAAAATCGCGACGGCATCGGGAACGCGCTGATAAGCAGCGTTCACGCAGCCAACGATCATCTCAGAACTGGCTTCATGGGTCTGCTGCCGCTCCTGGAAGAACTCACCAGCATGGGACAAGCGCAACTGGCGTACCGCATTGCCACGCAGGAGGATATGCCCGGCTGGTGGAACATGATCAAAGACGGCGGCACCACCGTCACCGAGTACTGGGATCCGAATAGCGGCAGCCGCAACCTCTTCAATCTGGCAGGACCAGCTGGAGCCTGGTATTACGAAGCTTTGGCAGGAATTCGCATCGATGCGCAAAGCCCCGGCTACAAGCACATCCTCATTGCTCCGCAGGTTGTCGGCGACCTGACCTGGGCCAGGGGCCGCACGCTTACCGTTCACGGTACGGTCGAGTGCAACTGGCGCATCGAAAATCACAAACTCTTCGTCGATGTAAGCATCCCCGCGAACACCACGGCCACCGTGCAGCTTCCGCTGTCCAGCGCGGACTTTCTCAGTGAAAGCGGCCAACCGGCTTCAACCGCTCAGGGAGTTACACACGTCGCTGTTGACCAGGGAAAGCTGGCACTTGAAATTCAATCAGGGAGTTACCACTTCTCGGCGCCGTATTAAGTTCCGCGCCACCTCATCTTCACGCGCAGTCCGCCGCTTTGCCGTCATCCTTGATGCGCGGCGAAATCTCGCCGCCTTCGCAGGCAATCAACGTCTCTTCGCAACTAAAGCTCTCGAACAGCGTTAATGAGATAGAGTCGTATTCGAATCCCGTCAAATGGGCTGAACCGTTGGGCACATACGCCTCTCTATGGACTCACCCGCGCGACGGTGCATTCTGAGTGCGTGACGCCTGGGGGAGGGAACTGTCGTGGCGCCCAATAAACCTGGGCGCCCGCGTTATCGACAAGCACCTTGATCGCAGCGTCGATGCCTACGCCAACTGGAAGCAGGTGCAGGAAAGCGATGTTGCCCGCGGCATGCAAGTGCTTCACGGCCAGGTCATGGAGACCGTTGCCGCCCAACAAAGCCGCCTTAAATCGCTTCAGCAGGAAACGCAGGAGATCGAGAAAAACCTCAAGCTTGTCGGCGACGCCGACACCACGGCCGCTTTGGACTTCCGCAACCAGCTCACCTCAACCCAGCTCCTTTTAGCAATCGAATCCGGCGACGCTGCCTACCGCCTCGACCGCCTTCAGGACTTTCTTAGCAAAAACTTCTGAGCCGGCCTTCAGCCTCACACATCCCAGCTAGGCAAGCAACGCCTTGTTTCGGCGAGCCAGAACGTACACCGCGACCAGCGCAGCAGTGAACCCCGCCCACGCGCCCACTGCGAGCGACCAGCGCGGGCCAAAGCGGTCTGCAACCCAACCCACAATCGGAGCGCCGATCGTCATTCCCCCCAGCGCAACGCCCACCCGCAGCGCCATCACCCTGCCCCGCATCGATGGCTCGGTCGACAGCTGCATGATGCTGTTCGTGCCATTCGAAAAGATCAGCACCGCCGCGCCGCTCACCGCCAGAGCCCCCGCAAACCACCAGTACCCCGGCGCGAGTGCCCCAAGCGTACATCCCAACCCGAACACCCCGGCTCCCACCAGCAATGACGGCAGCCCCGGTCTCTTCCGGCCGGCAGCAAACAGCGCCCCTGACAGCGTGCCCACGGCCATAATCGACGACAGCAGCCCGAAGCCCCGTGCATCGGTGTGGAAGACGGTTACGGCCATGGTGGAAATAAAAATTGGAAAGTTAAAACCAAAAGTTCCGATTAAGAAAAGCATGATCAGGATGGCTTTCAGCT
>JBEKEQ010000221.1:0-4406 GCA_050013735.1 Occallatibacter sp. | reverse complement strand
ACCTCAATTGATGGTGGGGTTCGCGCCGGCCCTCCGGGGCGGCGGTGATTTATTGGGAAGCTTTCCCACCGTTCCGCTGCGCTTCACGGTGGGCTAAGTTCGTTCTCTCCCTCCGGGAGAGAGAATGGTCGCTCGGGATGTCAATGAAAATGAAAGGGCCGCACAGCTATGCTGAGCGGCCCTGAGTCTATTCGCTTGATTGAAGGGGATTGTACGGGCTAAAGCTCGTACCCTTCATTGATGGCCGATTTCGGCACGACTGAAGTCGTGCCCTTTCAAAACCTGCTTAGTCGCCGGCGACCAAATCCGATTCTGGCTGGCGGTTGCGGTTGATTGGGCTGGCGGCGTTGTTTGACGCGGGCTTGATGTCGCTTAGCGAAACCATTCCGCCTTCAAGAGGCTTTTCGCCCAGCACGTGTTCGCGATAGAGCTTGGCCATCTTGGCGTTTTCCGCTTCTGCTTTGACCTTGTCCGCGATGGTTACGGCGCGGGCGCGGAGTTTCTCTTCGCGGGCGTTCTTGGCGATGCCCAGGTTGTCGAGCGTGTGGTTGGCTTCGGAGTTCACGTGCTCCATGTTGAGGTGCAGCTCGTGGCCTACCTGGTTCATGCCAACCTTTTTGCCGCCGGCAAAGATTTCGTGGCGGCCGTGCTCTTCGTACCACTTGGTGAGCGTGGCCGTCATGTGCATCTTCTCGATAATGTTGCGCCAGCCTACGCCGGTGTTGTACGCGCAGAAGCTGATTTCGCCTTCCTGCGTGGCGTAAGGAATGATGCACTGCTCGGTGCGGCGGAAGTCGTAGTTGAACAGGTCCTGGAACCACATGCCGGCGATGAAGAGGAAGTTCCAGCGATCCTGGCGGCGCTTCTTGATGTCGTCCATGGTGCGGTCGCCCTTGACGCTGCCGTAGTTTTTGCCGGTGGCGTTGAAGGTCTTGTCCATCTTCTTCATCATGTCGGTGATTTTGAAGTGGGTGGGCGCCTGGAACGGATCGTAATTGCGCAACAGCGCAAGGCCGAATCCGATTACCGACATCCACTTGCCGCGGGCTGCGTCGTTCACCTTGGCCAGATCCTTGGCTACCTGGTCCATGTGGAGGAACGCGGTTACCGGAGCGGCTTCCTTGGTTTCCTTGTCGATCATCATGGCCATGCCGATGCCGCAGTTGGGATGGCATCCGCAGCTTAGCTGGCCCCACTCGGCGGTGGGCCCGTGCACCAGGTCGGCCCAGTCAGAGAAGGTGGACATGAACGAGATGGGGAACCAGTCGCGCTCGGGCACGCCGAAGCCGCATTGGTCCTTGATGTCGTGGGCCATGTGCGAGAGCGTGTAGCGCTGGGCGATGCGGCGCTCGTCGGTGATTTCTTCGTCGCGGCCGGTAAAGCTGACCGGCTGGAAGCTGAGGAAGCTGATCTTCTTGGGGTTGTCGAGCGCGAACTCGATGATGCGGCCCACCTGCTCATTGTTGATGCCGTTGACGATGGTGGTGACGGGGACGATTTCAACGCCGGCTTCGTGCAGGTTGTTAATGGCCTGCAGCTTTACGTCGAACAGGTTGCCGACCTTGCGGTGGCTGTTGGCTGCGTTGCCGATGCCGTCGAACTGGAGGTAGACGTAGCGGAGTCCGGCTTCGGCAGCGGCGCGGCACAGTTCCTTGCTCTTGGCGAATTCAATGCCGTTCGATGCGGCCTGCACGCTGTTGTAGCCGACCTTGCGGCTGTAGGCAACCGCGTCGAGGAAGTACGGGCTCAGAGTGGGCTCGCCACCGCTGAACTGCACGCTCATCTGCCTTTTCGGCTTCATGGTGATGGCGTTGTCGAGCATGGTCTTGATTTCGTCCCAGGTGAGCTCGTGGACGAAGCCAACCTGGTTGGCGTCCATAAAGCAGGGATCGCACATCATGTTGCAGCGGTTGGTGAGGTCGATGGTGAGCACCGAGCCGCGGCCGTGGGTGACGGTCGAGGTGCCGTGGTGGTGCAGCTCCTTGTCGCCCTTGCCGTGCGCGCGGATGTCGCGGCCGGGGAAGCTTTCTTCGAGGTGCTTGAAGAAGGCCGGATCGATGGACATCACGTCTTCAAAGTGGCCGTGCTTGGGGCAATCCTTGACCATGAGGATCTGGCCGTCGCGCTCGATGATCTGGGCCTTGATTTCGCCAACCTTCTCATTGAGAAGGACTTCGTGGGGCAGCTTGCCGTCGAGAATCTGCTTGCGAATTTCGGGAACGCACTTGGGACAAAGCGAGTCAGTGGTGCGGGGCCATCCGAGAGGGGGCTTTTCTTTCTGCCAGCTCTTCAGCAGGGGCTTTTCGCTCCACTTGGGGATGAATCCTGCGTTGGGGCTGATGCGATTCAGTCTCTCGTATACAACCCAGGCGCCCTGGGCCGCGTAAACGGCGGCCTTCTCGGCGTATTTCATCGCTTTTGACATAAGTGCGATCTCCTTGAATTCAATTTGGTTGCCGGTTCTTTTGTGTTGTAGGCCTCGCATCATCTTTCCGGTTTTAGATGGAGGGTATAAGTAGTCACTTTCAGGGTAGCCGGATGGGCCGGTCAATCCAATTGTGCTGCAGCGAACGGGGAAATGCGGGGGTGAATGGGGAATTCGGGGCGGCGAATGGGGGTGGGGTCCGAGGGGCTATCCGATTCGGCAAGTGATAGATGCCGGGGACCTTAAATGAGGAGTGGCATGCTGCTCACGCTATCGCTAGGGTAAGCGCAGCTTTGCCGGAACCAGGAGCGGATGAGCTGGGAAACCACCGCGCATTTGCTGGCGGACCTGAGCAAAAAGGGCCGCATAGCCGGGATCCCTCGAAAGCGTTCTTGCCCACGGACACTGCTCCATGGTGATGAGCAGTACGTAACGCCGATTGAGAGCGGCCCTGAAGTACGGTAAGGCCTCTCCTGGCCGTCCTAGCAGCAGGAGATTCTGGCCCAGCTTGTAGCCCGATTCGGCGCCCTGATCGAAGGCGGCCTTTAGCGCTCTGGCCCTTGCCTGGAGTAAACCGGCTCTGCCGCCCTGGGCCCAGCCACGCGCCAAGGCGTCATCCAGGGCAACATCTTCCGGGGCGCCCGTGGTCGAGGCATAATGGTGAATATCCGCTACGTAGCTTGCGTAGTTCCCCGCGGCGAAATCGATCTCACTGAGAAAGTAGGCGGGAGTCGCAAGGGTCGGCTGGGTCAGCTCAATCTCCTTCAGGGCTTTCATGCCGTCGTTGTAATCGCCAAAGTTTGCGCGGAATAGAGCTGCGTCGGCTGCAATCGCGGCTGAAGTTGGGCTTAGCCGGAGCGCCAAGTCGATTTGCTTGAGGCATTCGACGCCTTCCAGCCTGTCCTCCAGAGTGCTGGCATACCACTGGTGGGTTTGGGCCGAATTTGGATCCAGAGATAGCGCACGCCGGAATTCGGCATCCGAATCGGCAATGTTCCACTCGGAGTAAAAGAGGGCAAAGGCCTTGGCCGTCGCATCCGGGCCAGCGCCGCTGGCCAGCGCCTTGCAATTCTCCGACCCGACTTCGGTATACGCTGCACAGGTGGCACCGAGATTGTCCGAATACATGGGTTGGTCGGTTTTCGAAGAAATTTGTGGCCAGTGGCTTCAGCGGAACGCTCAACAGCGCCTCGGCCTCAACGTTCGACAGATGGCCAGATACTGGAGCCGGGATGGCCGCACCGAGATAGATCTAATGGCGGAACTCGATGACGGGACATTTCTCTTCGGCGAATGTAAGTGGCGGACAGAGAGCGCCACGCGCCTTAACGACCTGAGCGTCTTGCAGGCCAAGGTTAGCAGCCTGCCAGAAGCGCGCTGGCGGAACAAGCCCAGTTACATACTATTTGCGTTGGGTGGCTTCTCTCCCGAGCTTCAGCAACTCGCTGCCGATCCCGCCGTACGATTGTTTCTGGCCGATAAGGCGGACATGCTGATTCCTGCTATGTAAGGCACAAGCATGTTCCGGAAGGGCCCGGTAGGATTCAAGGGCGGTGTGAGTGCGGACAACTACAGCTCAACAACCGTAGCATCACCGGCCACCACAACCCGCGATTTGGTTGACTTGGTAGAGAAGGACGTGCTCGTTCGCACTGGCGAGCGCAGACATGTGCGATACAAGCTAAACCTTCCAAACGGCGAAACGCCACGCCCCTGAGGGTTCTTTCCGCCCAACTGACAAACTGTCAGATTCATTCCCAGATTCATTTCGGAGGTATACTTGTGCCACCTAACAAAGGATGTATTTTCATGCGCTTTCTTACCAGTACCTGCGTTGCGTCCGCGCTTCTCTCTATCCCGGTGATGGTCTGCTCTGCTGCGGAACCATCCCGATCGCTGCAACTTTCTCCCATCGCCTTCGAGACGAATAATGGTCAAGCGCCAGAGAAATACTCCTTTCTCTTTCATCGAGACGGCCTAC
>JBEKEQ010000220.1:0-4470 GCA_050013735.1 Occallatibacter sp. | reverse complement strand
AGCGGTAGCGGGTCAGCTTGCGGCCGTTCTTTCCAACGTCCTCGGGATAGATGCGCCATGCGTCGCTGGCTGAGCGGCTGCTCTCAAGAAAGCCGATGCTGCGCTGGAGCGGGTCAGGATAATCGCCGGAGCAGGGAGCAGGTTTGTGCGGGACGCTCCAGCAGATTGCATCCAGACCGAACCGGGCGAAGAATTCGTCATTGGTGATGCCCCCCAGACGCCGGTCAAGGTAATAGGGCATCACGTGGTGGGTGGTCACAGGCAAGCGGTCCGGTGTTTTACCCGTCAGTGCCGCCAGCAAGCGTTCTCGCGACGTCATGAACAGCTCTCTTTCAATTTGAAGCCGCCTCGCTTGCGGCGGCCCTTCATCATTGGCGACGGGCCGGAATACGCAAGCGGCGCCCCAACATTGTAGTAGCTGCGGACGGGTCAAGGATTGAATCGGGGTTCAGGCGTCGGGCGGAGAGGGCCGGATCTAAAGCATCTTGCGCAGCGATTCAAAGACCACGTAACCGACCAGCCCGGCGATAAGGGCTATGAGGAAATTGGTGCCCGTAACAATATCGTGGAGAGCGAAGACGAGGGTCTTGCCGTGGCGGCTGGAAGCGGTAAACTCTCCCATCAGCAGATTGGCATAGAAGAGAAAGACGATAAACGCAACCTCGATAACGGCGCGGAAGGCGCGTGTGGAGGGGCGGCGATCCTTTGGATTCCCAAGCATGGAGTCATCATGGTATCAAGGATCGACCGGCGCAGAGGATTCCCGAGTGGCCGTGTAAGGGGAACGCGGCATTTCGCGGCTGGTTGGGAATGTTGCGGAAGAATGATTTGTGGCCGTACTCAGCCTTTGGCTTCGACCTTCCAAATATAGAGATTATGTTCGTCGCTCGATGTGGCTACCTCGATGTTTCTCTGACGCGTGGCCCGGTTGAGCGCTGCGCGGATATTTTCCTTGGTGTCTGGCAGGGCCGATAAAGGAACTCTCAGCGCTGAGCCGGCCTTCAGCTGATCGATATCGCTGAGCAACTGTCCCACAATTTTCTTGTGCTTTCCGTCCCGTCCCTTGGGAACGTCGATTTGGAAAACGGATTCAAACTTCATGGGCTCAGTAGTCGAGTTGGAATTGGTGGCCATTACGGTCCGCCTTAGGGGAAATTTGATTTCAAACGAGCGATGCGCTTAACGTATCGTTAATTTAACGTTAACCTCCGATACTGTAAACAGATTACTAACGAGGGCAGGGAAATGCAAACCATCTTTTGGCCATCTTCACGGGAAAAACTTCCGCTCATTTGATTTTGAACTTCCGCTCCTTTAATTTCCTCTATAAATTGCAGATTTCAAATAGTTAGCGCGTATTGAAAAGAGATTCCCCGTATCGCGCGATGCTTGTTAATGTGCGTTGAGGAGGCAATTTTCACAATGACCGCGAAATCACATTTCCCCGTGATGCCGATCGAGGAAGTCCCGGCGTCTGTAGACCTAAATGACTCACAAAAGCATCGCCCGGTGGTGCTGGTGGTGGATGACGAGTCAGTCATTGCCGACACGCTTGCAGAGATCCTGACCTTGCGCGGTTACGCCGCGATGCCGGTTTACGACGGCGAAGAGGCGCTTGAAACAGCGCTGCTGGCCCCCCCGGAGCTGTTGATCACCGACGTGATGCTGCCGGGAATGAGCGGCATCGAATTGGCGATTCAAGTGCGGCGGATCTTTCCGGCATGCCGGGTTCTGCTGTTTTCAGGACAAGCCACGACCAGCAACCTGATGACTTCGGCGGCGCGCGCCGGCCACCGATTTACGCTGCTGAGCAAGCCGGTGCATCCGAACGAGCTTTTGCGCCGAGTTTCTGAGATCTTCGACCCGGCGAACGCTTTGTCTGAAGCTCGCGTATCTTAGAGTGGTTTCCCCGCTCACGCGGCGTTATTGTAAGTATCGATGACATTCGCGATTGATTGGCGGCGGGTGGGATTGGCGCTGCTTGCCGTGACGACGACGGCGGCGCTGGTCTGGTTTGGCACTGGTCTTTTCCCCATGTGGCCGCTGTTATGGTTCGCGCCGCTGCCGTTGTTGCTGTTTGCCTTGCGCGGAACGTGGTGGAGCGCGGCGGCGACTGCGTTGCTGGCGTGGCTGCTGGGCGATCTAAATTTGTGGCACTACTTCAGTGCGGCCCTGCACGTGCCGCTTGCGGTGCGGGCGGAGATTGTCGCGACGCCGGCGGTGGTGATTGCGCTTGCGGTGCTGTTATTCCGCGCGTTGGCATTGCGAGGCGCATGGTGGAGCGCGCTGGTTGCGTTCCCGTCGGCGTGGGTTTCATTTGAATACATCTTCAACCTGACCTCACCGCACGGGACGGCGGCGAGCCTCTCCTATTCGCAGCTGAACTTTCTCACGGTGCTGCAACTCGCGTCGGTCACCGGGCCGTGGGGCATCAGCTTCCTGGTGCTGCTGTTTCCCGCTGGGCTGGCCATTTTTCTGCATCGTGTCGACACGGAGCCGAAGCCCAAAGAGGCAATACGCATCATGATGGCGATCGTGTGCGTCATGATGCTAGTGCTCACGTATGGCTCGTGGCGTAGCTTGGGGCCATCCCAGGGCCAAAAAGTGAGAGTGGGCCTTGTGGCGTCAGATTTGCCGGCAAACCAGGGCGTGGCCAGTGCGGGCGCGCAGACTGAGGGATTGCTGCGCGATTATGCGGCGCAAGCGGAGACGCTCGCCGCTCGCGGCGCGCAGGTGATCGTGCTGCCTGAGCATCTGGGCGAGGTGGTCGATCCGAATACTGGGAGCGCCGATGCTATCTTTCAGTCGCTGGCCGACAAAACGGGCGCCACAATCGTGGTGGGCGTGAGCCATGTGTCGCCGCCGACGGCGTATAACCAGGCGCGCGTGTATGCGCCGGGGGCGCAGGTTTTGAGCTACGACAAGCATCACCTGCTGCCGCCGTTCGAATCGCGCTTCAAGCCGGGCACCTCTCTTACGCTGATGCCGGAGAATTCCGGAACCTGGGGCGTGGCTATTTGCAAGGATTTCGACTTTACCCAGCTCTCGCGCCAGTATGGCAACGCGGGCGCGGGGCTGATGCTGGCTCCGGCGTGGGATTTTGTGCTGGACCGGTTTTATCATGGCCACATGGCGGTGATGCGGGGAGTGGAGAGCGGCTTCAGCATTGCACGCGCGGCGAGGGGCGGTTTCCTGACGGTGAGCGACGATCGGGGCCGCATTCTGGCGGAGACGCGAAGCGATTCCGCGCCCTTTGCCACGTTGCTGGCGGACGCACCGGCGGGACACGATGACACGGTGTATCTTTTGCTGGGCGACTGGTTCGCGTGGTTGGTGCTGGCGGTGCTGGTTTTCACGATCGCGATGCTCTTTCGGAACGAATCTCTGGACGCGTGAGTTCGCATTCCGGGGTTCATGGTTCCCCACCCTTTCGCCAGGAAAAAGGGGAAAGGATGGGGCACGGGGCGTTGGTATTCACGGTGGCGAGGCTATTTCAAAAGACTTCGAAGAATTCCGACCCCGGAATCCGGGTCAAAGAAGCGCAGGCGGTTTGACCCCCTCCGGCCAAGGGCACTAGCTTGAAAGAGTACGGGGTTTGCGCTGTTGCGCCCTCGGACAAGGAGATTGGATGCAAAGCAGAATTCGGGCCGCAGCCCTGACGATGGGGCTGGCGGTTGTAGGGATTGCCTTTGCCGGTGCGCCGGCTCAGGATTTGAAGAGTTTCGAGCAGCGGATCACCACCAAAGTGCTGCCCAACGGACTGACCCTGCTTATCTGCGAACGTCCGGATGCGCCGGTTTTCAGCTACTCCACCTTTGTTGACGCGGGGGACGTGAACGACCCCATGGGGCAGAGCGGGTTGGCGCACATGTTTGAGCACCTGGCCTTCAAGGGGACCAGCCAGATTGGCACCACGGATTACGCCGCTGAAAAGGTTGCGCTGGCCAAGGTGGAAGCGGCCAACGACGCCTACGAGGCTGAATATCTGAAGGACGTGGGCCGCGACCCCAAGAAGCTGGCCGAGTTGAAAAAGGCATTTCTCGCCGCCCAGGCCGAGGCGCACAAATTCGTCATCCCCAACCAGTTTACTGACGTGGCGGAGCGCAACGGGGCCGAAGGTCTGAATGCTGAAACCGGTCTCGACGACACCATGTTCTTTTGGTCGATGCCGGAGAACCGCCTGGAGCTTTGGGCGTGGATGGAGAGCAGCCGCCTGGCCGACACGGTGCCCCGCGAATTCTACAAGGAGCGTGACGTGGTGATTGAAGAGCGGCGCATGCGCACCGACTCCAACCCCGAAGGCCGGCTTTTTGAGCAGTTTCTGGCCACCGCCTACGTGGCCCACAACTACGGGCGAAGCGGCATCGGCTGGCCCAGCGAGGTGAGCCAGATCAACGCCACCGAGGCCATGGCCTTTCACAAAAAGTATTACGTTGGATCAAACATTGTGGTTTCCGTGGTGGGCGACGT
>JBEKEQ010000219.1:0-4695 GCA_050013735.1 Occallatibacter sp. | reverse complement strand
ATCTCTTTTCCCCTCGTCAAAAAGATGGTTGGTCTTGCGATGAATAAAGGCTTGCTGATTCGATCTCCGCATCCTGCGATCCGCCCGGAACCTGTGCGTCGTCCTCTGCATTTGTAAAATACGAGTCGCGGCGAGACAAATTTGCTGTCCGCGCCCTGGCCAGCGTGGCCACCCACACTGAAGCCGCACCAGCCTTCACCAGCGCCTGCGCCGCGGCCCGCGCTGTTGCACCGGTTGTCAGAATGTCGTCGATCACCAGAATGTGTTTCCCCGTCACCGCCGTCGCATCGGAGACCGAAAACGCTCCGCGAACATTCAGCCGCCGTTCGCGAAACGTAAGCCCCGCCTGGCTCTCCGTCGCGCGCAACCGCATCAGAGCGCTCGCGGCCAGCGTCAGCTTCCATTCCGGGTGCGATTTGCGCAGAAACTCCAGCGCATGAGCAGCCAGGGATCGCGCCTGGTTAAAGCCTCTCTGTGCGTACTTGCCCCGGTGCAGCGGCACGGGAACCACCAGCATCTCGCCCGGCGCCTCACCGGCTAGTTGCCCAATGGCCTCAGCCAGCATCTGCCCCAGCCCGCGCGCCGCTGAGTGCAACCGGTCGAATTTCAGTGCGTGAATGGCTTCCTTCATGCGGCCTTCGTAGGCCGCAAAGGCCACTGCCCGCACAAACGGCGGCGGCGCCATCCTGCACGGCCGGCACAAGGCGCCGGCCTGCGCCACGGCAAGCGAATCGCCGCAGCGCGCGCACACCGGGCCGCTCTGGACCGGAAACTCAGTCCAGCAAATTTCGCAAATTGGCACAGAGGAAAGCTGCGGCAGAGGCGAGCCGCACAGAGCACAGAATGCAGGAAGGAGGGCGCAACTCACAGCGTCCATGGGACTTCGGAGCACGCGGGCTACTGCGCGCCAACGGGAAGTTTCCGATGGTGGAACGTCGAGCGTCAGTGAACCTGAGTCCCTGAGGAAGACGCACCTCGCTGAAGGTACGCGCATTCAACTGGATTCTGCGCCGCCTTGCCGCTAGTATACCCGCACTACGCCGCGGAATCCATCGCGCCAGACGCGCGTTAGCCGGAACGATGAAGATTCATCCGCCATTCACACCGCTGGGCATCCGGCCCGCCTTTAGTCCCTCACCGCCGTCGCCGGCCATGGAAACAAACCCACAGGAGTCCAAAAACGTCCCGTACCCCATCCATTCGCGTGTTTTTGGCGAATGGGTGGGAATCTGCAGACCTCAACCAGCCCACTCTCCGGCACCCTTATTTCACCCTTTCGCGAACATCTGCCGAATCCCGCGCAGCGCCTGCCGTGTCCGCTCCTCGTTCTCAATCAGTGCAAACCGCACATGCCCGTCCCCATAATCCCCAAATCCGATCCCCGGCGAAACCGCGACTTTGGCCTCGTTCAGCAGCAGCTTTGAAAACTCCAGCGACCCCAGCTTCCTGTACGCCTCGGGAATCTGAGCCCAAACAAACATGGTGGCCTTGGGCAGCGCCACCGGCCAGCCCGCCTTGTTCAGCCCTTCAACCAGCACATTCCGCCGGCTCCGGTAGTTCTCGCAAATCTCTGCGACGCACGCCTGCGGTCCCTCCAGCGCGTGGATTGAAGCCACCTGGATCGGGGTAAACGTCCCGTAGTCGAAGTAGCTCTTCAGCCGCGCCAGCGCACTCACCAAAACTGGATTGCCCACCATGAAACCCACTCGCCAGCCCGGCATGTTGTAACTCTTGCTCAGCGTGAAAAACTCAACCGCAACGTCTTTCGCCCCCGGCACCTCAAGCACGCTGGGCGGCTTGTAGCCATCGAACGCGATATCCGCATAAGCCAGGTCCTGAATCAGGTGAAATCCATACTCCCGCGCCAGCTCCACCAGCCGCGCCAGAAAAGGCAACTCCACGCACTCCGTGGTCGGATTCGACGGAAAATTCACGATCAGCGCCTTGGGCCGCGGCACCATGCGCGGAATCAGGTCCTCCAGCTGCGCCAGAAACTGCTCCCGGTCGTGTACCGGCACGCTCACCACGTGCGCTCCCGCAATCACCGGCCCATAGATATGGATCGGGTAGCTCGGGTTCGGCACCAGCACCGTGTCCCGCGAGTCCAGAATCGCCAGGCACAGGTGCGCAATCCCCTCTTTCGACCCGATGGTGACAATCGCTTCCGTCTCTGGGTCCAGATCCACGTTGTAACGCGTCTTGTACCAGGCGCAAATCGCCTTGCGAAGCCGCGGCAACCCCCGCGAAACCGAGTAGCGATGCGTCACCGGCTTGCGCGCCGCTTCCACCAGTTTGTCCACAATGTGTTTGGGCGTGGCTCCGTCGGGATTCCCCATCCCGAAATCGATAATGTCTTCACCGCGATGCCGCGCCGTGCGCTTCATCCCATCCGTAATGTTGAAAACATAAGGCGGCAACCGCTGAATACGACTGAACTCTTCCATGATCTCTCCAGTGTAATGGGCAGAGCTTCGTCGCTCGGCCGTCCGTGCTCAGGCTGCGCGCACGCCTGTGCAAGTGCCTGTGCCGTTCAATTGTTATTGGGGATGAGGAGGGAAAACAGTCTTAGGCGGCCGCAGCCGCGGCACCGGCCGCCGCGTGCGCGTTGTACGCAATCGAGAAGTCGCGGAGATGGAGGACAGGCCGCATCGAGATCATTATAGCGGCTGGGAACGGCTATTGGGCAGGGGGTGCTTCTAACAAAAGTCGTCGAATCGACCGGCGGATTCCGAAACCGCAGGTCAGAACCATCGCGAAGGATGATGCAACCGCGATCCGGAAGTAAACGACGACCCCGTTCGGATCGCCTCTCTTGCCTTCTGTGGTCATCAGAATGACGAACATTCCTAAATTGACGCAACCAATTGCAAGCAGCAGAATCTGCGAGGAGAGGCCTGAGAGGACCTGCCGATTTGTTTGAACCGTTGTTCGTTGGTCAAATTGCCGCCGAAAATACTCCATGCCGCCAAGTATAGCCCCGCCGCATTCTCTCCCGTAGGGAGAGATCGAAAATAGCCCAGGACAAGTCCGCCGAGGCGGACGCAGTCCTGGGAAAGCGCCAGGAAAGACCTTCGCCCCGTAGGGGCGAGGTGACCCCCGCCGCTGCACCACCTTCGGATCAAGGTCAATCGCTTCGGCGCCCAAAGGGATTGCTGACAGATAGGCTGTTTCCTCTGAAAACTGATCAATTTGATACAGTTTCGGCTATTTACCTCGTGAGAACATCCGTCGCAGAAGCAGAATCAACCCCAGGGCGACCAATAGTAACGCTCACGTTGGAGCGCCCGTCTGACTTCCCCGAAAGCGCTGGAGCCTGCCACTGCCCGGACGAAAATTCATCGACCTCGTAAAAACGGAAGGGAGAAAGCCAGGGATGTCCACCGAAACCGAGCGCATCACCAACGAAGTGCTGAACCGCAACGGCCTCGGCAGCTGGGCGAAATCTCTTGTTGCAGAATCGAACCCCCAAACGATGGAAAACAACCTCCAGGCTGCAATTGATTTCCATTTCACCAATAAAGCCTACATGGAACTCGAAAGCCCCGCCCGCAACACCCTCCCCCAGCATCATCCCTCCCCCAACACCCTTCATTGACCTGATCTCGCGGCTCTGCGACTCTATACTTGTTCTTGCCATGCAAGCATTCCTGCCCGTAGACGAACAGCTTGACCTGCTCCAGAAAGGCGCCGCGGAAATTATCCGCGTCACCGACCTGCGCGAGCGCCTTGAAGACAGCCGCAAAACCGGCCGCCCCCTGCGCATCAAAGCCGGCTTTGACCCCACCGCCCCCGACCTGCACCTGGGCCACACCGTGCTCATGCGCAAGCTGCGCCATTTTCAGCAGCTCGGCCACACCGTCATCTTCCTCATTGGCGACTCGACTGCGCTCATCGGCGACCCCACCGGCCGAAACGTCACCCGCAAACCGCTCACGCGCGAACAAATCGACGAAAACGCCGACACCTACAAGCAGCAGGTCTTCAAGATCCTGGATCGGGACCTCACCGAAGTACGCTACAACTCCGAGTGGCTCGACAAACTTGGTTATGCCGGCCTGATCGGCCTGGCTGCAAAGGTAACCCTCTCGCAGATGCTCGACCGCAAGGAGTTTCTCACCCGATTCCGCGCAGAGCAGGACATCAGCCTCCACGAACTTCTCTATCCGCTTGCGCAGGGCTACGATTCGGTTGCCTTGGAATCCGATGTCGAACTCGGCGGCACTGATCAGAAATTCAACCTCCTGATGGGCCGGGAACTGCAGCGTGACTACGGCCAAAGGCCGCAAATCGTCCTTATGACGCCCATCCTCGAAGGCCTCGACGGCGTCCAGAAGATGTCCAAGTCCCTCAACAACGCCATCGGCATTAACGAGCCACCCGCCGAGATGTACGGCAAGCTGATGAGCATCTCCGATGAGCTGATGTGGAGTTACTGGGTCCTCCTAACCGACCTGCGCCTCTCCGAGGTCGAATCGCTCAAGGCTGAGGTTTCTTCGGGCAAGCTTCACCCCATGGAAGCCAAGAAGCGCCTCGCCCGCACCATTGTTGCCGGCTTCCACGGCGAGCCCGACGCGGAAAGCGCTGCCGAAAACTGGTCCCGCATGTTCCAGCAGAAAGAGGCCGCCGAAGACCTGGAAGAAGTTAACGTCGCGTTTGCCAATGTGACAGACTCACAAGGCTATTTGCAAATTCCAA
>JBEKEQ010000218.1:0-4705 GCA_050013735.1 Occallatibacter sp. | reverse complement strand
GTCGATCAGACCGTTCCCACGCAGCAGTTCTACAGCGGCTCCCTCGGCTACCAGGACAGCAACAACGTGACCCACTGGCTCAGCGCATCGCAGGTCACAGCCATCGATTCGGATTGCCAGACCAACGTGCCCTGCGGACCCAATCCCAACGTCATCGCCTACTACCAGCCCCTCGCCAATGCGAACTTCTACGGCTTCCTCAACACCGTCGGCGACGGCGTCAACAATGCCGGCTATGTCTTTGCTTCGCCCTACCCCAGCACGCTCAACACCAGCATTGCCAAGCTCGACTATGCTCTCTCCAGCAATCAGCACATCTTCTTCCGCGGCAACCTGCAAAAAGATACGCAGGCCGGCATCGAAAACCTGCCGGGCCAGCCGCCCACCTCTTCGCACATAGATAACACCAAAGGCCTCGCTGTCGGCCACACCTGGACGCCTACGCCTCACATCGTCAACGATGCGCGCTATGGATTTATCCGCCAGGGCTACTCCACGCGCGGAATCGGTTCAGGCACCGGCGACTGGGTCAACTTCCGCTTCCTCGCCCAGCCCACCGGTCAGGCATACTCAGTTCCCCCCGGCGCGCCCAATCTCACCACCGTGGTCAACGTGCCGGTGCAGAACATTACCGACAACTTCACCTGGACCAAGGGCACCCACACCATAAGCCTGGGCGGTAACTGGCGCGGCATCCAGAACAACCGAGGCTCAGACGCAAACTCCTACTCCAACGCCAGCACCAATCCCTATTGGCTCTCCAATTCCCCCAACGATCCCTGCGTGCTGGGCGGCAATTGCCCATTGGTCGGCAGCGGCTTTGAAAACTCATATGAAATTGCCTATGACACCCTGGTTGGAACCGTGCCCGAATCAACCCAGCAATACAACTACTCGGTCACCAGCCCCGCCAGCGGCAGCCTTTTCCCTGACGGCACCTTCATCAACCGCCATTTCCACGCCAACGAATTCGAATACTACGCCCAGGATTCCTGGCGCATCACCCCCAAATTCACCGTCACCTACGGTCTGCGTCACTCCCTGCTTCAGGCCCCCTACGAATCCAACGGCCAGCAGATTTCTCCCACCGTCGACACGCACAATTGGTATCTTGAGCGCGGCGCCGCGGCGGCCAAGGGCCAGGTCTTTGAACAGCCCCTGTCCTTTGCCCCCAGCGGAAAAGCAAATCATCAACCCGGTTACTGGGCCAAGCAAAAAGACAACATTGCCCCGCGTCTTTCCATCGTCTTTGCGCCCGATAGCCACACCACCATCCGCGCCGGCGCCGGCATGTATTACGACCACTTTGGCCAGGGAATCGTAAACACCTTTGATCAGCTTGGCTCCTTTGGCCTCACCAACTCCATCATCACTCCAGCCTCCAATTACTCCACGCAAACTGCGCCGCGCTTTACCGGCGCGCATGTCATTCCGCCTACCGGCTGCCCCAACCCAGCCCAAAACGTCACCTACCCATTCCAGCCCATCTCCAATGTCAACGATCCCAGTGAAGTTTTGAACTGCGGCCTGGCCATTACCTGGGGCATCGACAACCACCTCAAGACCCCCTATGCATACGCCTTCGACTTTTCGCTGCAGCACGAGTTGCCCGGCGGATTTGTCATGGAAGAAGCGTATGTCGGCCGCCTGGGACGCCATCTGCTGCAGCAGCTCGATCTGGCCGAGCCCGTGGATCTGGTCGATTCCCAGGGCGGCGGAGATTACTTCCACGCCGCCGACCAGCTCTCCAGGATTACCGATCAAAACGGCGACAACCCCAACGCCACCGTCTCTCCAATTCCCTACTTCGAAGATATGTTCCCCTTCGAGGCCAACACCGACTATAGCGGCGAGAGCGCCACCCAGGCCATCTATTCCGATCTATGGTCCTACTACCGCGATGGAGCAGGCGAAACATCCGCGCTCTATAGCCTTGACCTCTATAACAATCCCAACGGTCCTCAGTTCGATTACTTTCAAAGCCAGTTTTCCTCGCTCTTTGCCTGGTCCTCCATCGGCGCCAGCTCGTACAACGCGCTGCAATTCACGCTGCGCCACCCCTCCAGCCACGGATTTACCACCGATATCAGCTACACCTTTTCCAAGTCCATCGATATGGGTTCGGGAGCCGAGCGCTCCAACGAGTTTTCAAGCGACTCATACGGCGGCGATGCGGCCATTCAGAACTCATGGAATCCCAAGCTGAACAGGGCCGACTCCGACTTCGACACCCGCAGCCTGGTCACTGTCGACGCCGTCTACCAGCTTCCCGTGGGCCGAGGCAAAGCCGTTCTGGGCGGTTCAAACCGGGTTGCGGATGCTTTGGTCGGCGGCTGGCAGTTATCTGGGCTCAGCCGCTGGGCCAGCCCGCTGCCATTCTCCCTCACCGCGCCGGGCTGGGCAACCAACTGGCAGATCGAGGGATTCGGCGTAGTTACTTCTCCGGTTCAGGTCAAGAAGCACATCGTCGCCGGCATCCCGCAGATATTCGCCGGCAATTCCGCCGGCAGCATCAATAGCGGCATCGCCAACGGATCGCCGATTCGCCTGCCCTATCCGGGCGAAGCGGGACAGCGCAACAACTTCCGCGGCGACGGCTATCTTGACGTCGATTCCGCCTTGGCCAAGACCTGGAACCTGCACGAGCAGGTGAAGCTCAAGTTTGCCGCCGAAGTCTATAACATCGCCAACACCGTCCGCTTCGACGACAGTCCGCTCAATCTCAACGAAGCTCTCAGCAGCGGCACTCTCGGCGCCTACAGCGGCATGTTATCCACTTACCGCCGCATGCAGTTCGGCTTGCGTATCGATTTCTAACGCTGGTGCCCTTCTCCAATGATTGTGACGGAGCGGTGTAGCTGCCCGTGTCCCACCCATGCGACACCCTTTGTCGCATGGGTGGGAATCCTCGAACCCCGGCCTGCCGCGCGTCCCGTCCTTTGCCCCTGCCGTGGGCGAGATGCCAAAAGCCTCAACCCGCCTTCCGCGCCTCGGCGGCAATTCTTCTCAACTCCGGCAACACGCGCCCCAAAGCCACCGGCTCCGCATCGCGCCTGCCCAGCGCGAAATACACATCCCGATATAGCCGGTACAACGGCTCGTAAATCGCCGCGGACTCTGCGTCGGGCTCAACCGTCCTCAGCGGCAGGCACACTGCGGCCTGCGCTTCCTCAATCGTCTTGTAAGCTCCGGCCGCCAGCAGCGCAAATATCCCCGAGCCCAGGCTCGTCGGAATGCCCGCCGGCACCAGCACCGGCTTGTTCAGCACGTTCGCGTAAACCTGGTTTAGCACTTCGCTCTTTTGCGGAATGCCGCCGGCGTTAATCACCCGATCGATGCGCACCCCATGCTCCGCCATCCGCTCAAGAATGATCCGGGTGTGAAACGCTGTCCCCTCGATGGCCGCGAACAGCTCATCCTGGGCCGTGTGTACCAGGTTCCAGCCCAGCGTCACGCCGCCCAGTTCCGGATTCACCAGCACGGTGCGGTCGCCGTTGTCCCAGCTCAGGCGCAGCAGGCCGGTCTGCCCGGCCTTGTAAGCCTCAAGCCCCTCTGAGAGCGCCGCGACCGTGGTTCCCGCGCGCCGCGCCACGCCGTCAAAAATGTCTCCGACGGCCGACAAACCGGCCTCAATGCCGGTGTAAGCGGGATGAACGCTGCCCGGCACCACGCCGCACACGCCCGGAACCAGTTGCGTCTCGCGGGCCATGGCGATGATGCACGTCGAAGTGCCCACCACATTCACCGCATCGCCCTCGCGAATGTTCGAGCCGACGGCGTCCCAGTGTGCGTCAAATGCGCCCACGGGGATGGGAATTCCGGCGCGTAGTCCCAGCTCCTCAGCCCACTTCGGCGATAAATGGCCGGCCAGGTGGTCGCTGGTCAAATATTCGCCGCCGATCTTCGCCCGCACTCCGGCAAGCAGCGGGTCAACCGCAACCAGAAACTCCTCCGGCGGCAGGCCGTTCCATTTGGGATTCCACATCCACTTGTGGCCCATGGCGCAGATGCTGCGTTTCAGCTTGCTCGCATCTGTAATGCCGCACAGCGTGGCCGCCACCATGTCGCAATGCTCAAGAGCAGTAATAAATCGGGCGCGTTTCTCCGGGTTGTGGCGCAGCCAGTGCAGCAGCTTTGAAAAGCCCCACTCGTGGGAATAGACGCCTCCGCACCAGTCGATGCCCTCAAACCCCAATTCATGCGCCTTGGCCGTGATCTCCGCGGCCTCGGCGTGGGCGCGATGGTCGCACCAAAGATAGTAGTCGTCCAGCGGTTCCAGGCCCTCGCCTACGGGAATCACGCTCGAGCCGGTGGTGTCCAGGGCAATCGCCGCCACCGCGCCGCCGTCAACGCCGGTGCCCGCCAGCGCGTCGCGAGTTGCCCTGCTGAGCGCCGCCATCTGGTCCGCGTGAGATTGGGTGGCAAAGTTCGGGTCATCGCGGCGCCGGTGCAGCGGATAAGAGGCCGACGCGGTGCCGATCGGCCCTTTCTGGCTGTCGACAAGCGTGACGCGAACGCTGAGTGTGCCGAAATCAACCCCGGCGACAATGGTCATGGATGCAGTACCTCTGAGTAAGCGCTTTCCGGTTCGCACACCAGAGTACACCATTCCAACGGCCACCCGTCCCTGTCACGGCGCGGAGATGCGGTACGGAACGCGAGCAGAAAACGGCTGATCTCTTGCAGTTAATTATGAGTTCGCGAG
>JBEKEQ010000217.1:0-4707 GCA_050013735.1 Occallatibacter sp. | reverse complement strand
GGGTTGCCTGCGGCCGTCGCGGAGGGTGAGCAAGGGGCCGGGCCTCGTTGTTGCTTTCGTTTATTCATGGGCCTTGAAGCCGCCCCTTGCTCCCTCCGTGGCCCCGGACGCCTGATTCGCCAGGCGCGGCCTAGTTCACCGCCAGCACGATTTTGCCGAAGTGGCCGCCGGCTTCAATGCCCGCGATGACCTGGGGTGCATCGGTCCACGGGAAGCTCTCGTACGCTGGACGCAACTGGGCGAGAGTTATAGCCCTGTTCAAGTCTTCGAAGTCTTTGCGTGAGCCGACGTAGATGCCCTGAAGGCGCGTCCATTTATGGAAGAGGGTTGGCAGCGGCAACGGGCCGGGATCGGCTGAGCCGGAGAGCACGCCGATCTGCGCGATGACGCCGCCAAAGCGAACCGCCTTGAGCGAGCGCTCCAGCGTGGCCAGGCCGCCCACCTCGACGACCAGGTCCACGCCCTCGCCGCCGGTTTCGTCCATGGCCCAGCGGTCCCAGGCGGGCTGCTGATGGTAGTTGAGGCCGGCATGGAGGCCCAACTCGCGGGCGCGCTCAAGCCTTTGCGCGCTGCTTGAGATGCCCAGCACCCGCGCCCCGCGCAGCCGCGCAAGCTGCAGAGCAAAAATCGAAACGCCGCCGGTTCCCTGGATGAGCACGGTCGAGCCCGGCTTGATGTCCGCGGCCGCGAGCGCGTTCCATGCCGTCACTGCCGCGCAGGGCAGCGTGGCCGCTTCCTCATAGCTGAGGTGCCGCGGAATGGCCGCCAGCCCGGACTCCGCGAGCACAATGTATTCGGCCAGCGTGCCGTCGGTGTCGCCGCCCAGAGCGCCGCGCGATTTGGCGCGGGTGAACGCGCCGTCGAGCCAGTTTTGCATGAAGATTCCGGCCACGCGGTCGCCGGGTTTCCACGCGGTTACGCCCTCGCCCACGGCCTCCACCTGGCCCGCGCCGTCTGAGCAGGGAATGCGCGGCAGCTTCATTTTTGGGTTGTAAAGCCCCTTCACCACCATCCAATCGCGGAAATTCAAAGAAACCGCATGAACTCTTACCAGCACCTGGCCGGGCCCCGGACCGGGCGTGGGAAGCTCCACAAACTCTAAGGAATCAATGCCAAACGACGAAACCTGCCAGGCGCGCACGGTAAACCCTCCATCCTGCCCAGGGGCGAACTTCCTCATTCCGCGGGACACAACCGGCCCAATCCCCAGTAGAATAGAAGATAGGTCTCACGACTCAAAAAAGAAAATCCTTGGAGGAGCAGATGGCAAAAACTCTGGAGCAGCCAGAGGTGGACCTCGCCAACGGTTTTGTCAGCGAGGACGCACGCAGGCTGGCGGAACAGCATCGCACCGAACGGGAACGTCAGCGGCAGGCGCTGAACTTGCAGCGGGAAAACATTTTGTCGCAAAGGACCTCAAACCCGGCGCGGCGTCAAGCGCTTGAAGCAGCGCTGACCCAGATCGAAGGCCAGATCCAGGCCATGGGCTAGCACCACAGCCGCAGGCCGCGAATCCGGAGGGAGCAGGGGGTTTCACAGGCTGCGGAAAAACTCGGGCGAGGGGCTTCGTAACAAGGGCACGGCTTTAGCCGGGCCGATAAGGTCAGCAGAATGAGCGGGGCTTTAGCCCCTGAGGGGCCTTTTTAAAGGTCGCCAGGAACAAAAATCCGCCTTTTTCCGCAGCCCGTTCAACCCCTTGAATCAGAGCCCAGGAACGCGGCCTTCAGGCTCGGGCCGATTTCCCATTTTCTGCAGCCATAACCGCGCTTCCCTTACGCCTCGCGGTTAAACAGCAGCGAATTGGCCTGATCCACTGAGGTCATCGAAACCCGCGCAATGTTCACGTGCGCAGGCCGGCTCACGGCCCACACAATCGCGTCGGCCACGTCTTCCGGCGTCAGCGGCGTCACCCCTTTGTACACCTTGGCGGCGCGCTCCGTGTCGCCGTGAAAGCGCACCAGGCTGAAGTCGGTCTCAACCATGCCGGGGTCCACGCTGGTTACGCGCACCGGCGTACCCAGCAGGTCCTGGCGCAGCCCGTCGTTGATTGAGCGCTCGGCCGCCTTGCTGCCGCAGTAGACCGCGCCGCCCGGGTAGGCCAGCTCGCCCGCCGTCGATCCCAGGTTCACCACGTGCCCGTGACCGCGCACCACCATCCCCGGCGCCACCGAGCGCGTAACATACAGCAGCCCCTTCACGTTGGTGTCGATCATCTCTTCCCAGTCTTCGATGCGGCCTACGTAGAGCTTGTCGAGCCCGCGGCTGAGGCCGGCATTGTTCACCAGAATGTCAATCGCCGCCCACGGCTCGGGCAGCTCGTCAATGGCGCTCTGCACCGCGCGCCGGTCGCTCACATCCAGAGTGATGGAGTGCACGGCGGCAGCTCCGCGCTCCAGCGCCGCAGAGGCTACTTCAGCCAGTTTTGCCGCGCGCCGCGCCGCCAGCAGCAGCCGCGCGCCTTCAGCCGCGAAGGCCATCGCGGTAGCCGCGCCAATCCCCGAGCTGGCCCCGGTAATGAAGACAATCTTTCCCTTGAGGTTCATGCGTCCTATTTTAATCGCGGCTTTCAACCGCGGCGCAACGCCGGCCCGTTGATAGAACTAAATTGGCGGCACGCCTCACGGCTCGGTATAGGTGTAGTGGCTAACGTTCCAGGCTCCGTTCAGGAGCTGAAAGAGCGTTCCATACACCTTCGCTCCGTGGCTGGGAATTGTCACGGTGGCTGAGGTCACCGTGGTTTCCCCGGAGTTATACAGATCGGTTGAGTCATACCCCTGGGTGCCCAGGGAAAGCTTGTAGAGCGCCGGGCCCAGGCCGCCCGTCCAGCTAAAGGTCTGGCTGGTGCTGAGCACGCTCAGGTTTCCCGGGCTCAGCGTCGCCAGTGTCGGCGATCCGGGCTCGGTATAGGTGGAATAGCTCAGGTGCCACGCCCCATTGACGAGCTGAAAGAGCGTTGCATACACCGTCACTCCATAGCTGGGAATCGTCACAGTTGCGGAAGTAAGCGCCGTTTCACCCGAGTTATAGAGATTGTTCGAGGCCGGCCACGCAGTTCCAAGGTAAAGCTTGTAGGTTGACGGGCCGGGGCTGCCTGTCCAGGTGAACGTCTGGGTGGTGCTGAGCACAGCGGGGCTTGCGGGGCTCAGCGTCGCCAGCGCCAGCGATCCCCCCTCGGTGAAGGTGTAATAGTTCTCCTGCCAGGCTCCGCCGATCAGCGAATAGAGCGTTGCAAACAGCGAAACGCCATTGCTGGGAATCGGCACGTTGTTCTCGAAAAGGGCCGTCGTTTCGCCTGAGTCGTACACGTTGTTCGAGCCCTGCCAGGCATTGCCCAGGGTCAGCCGGTACAGCGCGACCCCGGAGCCGGCGTTCCAGGTAAAGTTCGCGGTTGCGCCCAGCGGGCTGCTCGTCCCTGGGCCGGTAAGCTGCGCCGGCGTCCCGAGTGCCGTGCCGCTCACTGCTATCGATTGCTGGGTCCCACTCGCGTTCAGCGTGTTGTCGGTGAGCGTCACATCCTCGCTCAACGCACCGGCATGCTCGGGAGTGAACTCGATGGGCAAATCGCACTCCTGCCCTGGGCCCAGGCTCGTCGAGCTTGTGCAGGCGTTCGGGTCTCCGCCGGCTTCGAGAAAGTCAGCAGGGTAGATGAGGCCCGTGAAATTCAGCGCCTGGTTGCCGATGTTCGACACTTGCACCGTCTGCGTGCCGTCGGCGGTGTCGGTCAAATGCACGACTGTCGCGGTCGGGAAGTTCAACGCGGGGGGCTGTGCGCGCTGGAAATCGAGCACTACGTCGGTGTCGAAATCGGCGACGAAGAGGTCTCCCGCTCCGTTGATAGCCAATCCCCAGGGAGGCTTGATTTCGCCGTCCACCACCGTGCTGAAGGCGGTCGCCGCGCCGCCGCCGGCCGGGACCTCGACCAGGCGAATGTTGTAATAATCCGCGATGAAGAGATCGCCCTCCCCATCCACGGCCAGGCCTGCGGGAGTATTCAGTCCCTCCCCATTCACGGCCGGGTCGATGGCAATCGCCGCGCCGCCGCCGGCCGGTACCTCCAGTACGCGGTTATTCCCGCTATCCGTGATGAACAGATCGCCTCCGCCGTCCACGGTGACGTAAGATGCGTAAGACATGGGCACGCCATTCACAACTGGGGCAATGGCGACCGCAGCGCCGCCACCGGCCGGAACCTCCACCACGCGGTCGTTGTTCTCATCGGCGATGAACAGGTCGCCCGCAACATCCACTGCCACGCCGGTTGTATGGCTCAGCGCTTTGCCGTTCACGGTGGGATCGACGACGATTGCTTCGCCGCCCCCGGCCGGTACTTCGACCACGCGGTAGTTCCCGAAGTCCGCTATGAACAGATCGCCCGCTCCATCCAGGGCCAAATCATCGGGTCCGTTCAGCTCTTCGCCGTCGACGTTGGGGTCGATAGTAATGACCGCGCCGCCTCCGGCGGGCACCTCCAAAACCGGGGCTGCGGCGGAGTTATTATGATTCGAGATAAACAGATCACCCGCGCCGTCAACCGCAAGGCCGCGCAGATTCAACAATTCAATTCCACCCAGGGTTGGACCGCTAATGGTAACAGGGGCCGGAAAAAACGCGATTTGCGGCCCGGTTCCAATTCCATAGATCGTTTCGCTGGCCTGTTGGGCGCCGGTGTTGCCCGCCCCGGTGAAGAACACCACAGCGCCCACGCGC
>JBEKEQ010000216.1:0-4731 GCA_050013735.1 Occallatibacter sp. | reverse complement strand
CCGCCAGCAAACCCCAAAGTCCGCCGACCGCATGAACAGAAATGGCGCCGGAAGGATCGTCGATAGAGAGCGCCAGCTCCAGCACTTCCACCAACAGTGGCGTGGCGATACCTGCCACCAGGCCGACCAGCAGCGCCTCACCGGGCGTGACAATGCCGGCGCAGGCGCTGGACGCCACCAACCCGGTGAGCCAGCCGTTGGCGCACATGCTCGCGTCCGGCTTGCCAAAGCGCACATGAGTGACGATGAAGGTAGCTGCGAGGGCCCCCGACGCGGAGAGCAGCGTGTTCACCGCCGTTACCGGCAGCAGGGCGGGCGGCGCGTGGAGCCAGATCACAGCGCCGGCTACGTTCCACCCCAGCCAGCCCACCAGCGCCACCAGGCAGCCGAAGAGCACATAAACCGCGTTGTGGCCGGGCAGCGCAGTGGACAAACCTTCCTTGGGAAATTTGCCTTTGCGCGGGCCGGCGATCCACACCACGGCCAATGCGCTGAGGCCGCCCAGGACGTGAACGGTGGCCGCGCCGCCTCCATCGAGGAATCCCGCGCCCAGGCCGAAGTTCACGCCCAGTTGTGCCAGCCAGCCGCCGCCCCAAACCCAATGCGCCAGCAGAGGAAAGACGGTTGCGGCCAGCACTGCCGCGCTGGCGCAGCCCGCGGTGAGGCGGAAGCGGTCCGCTCCCGAGCCCCAAGGCACCAGCGCAGCCATGGCCACAGCCATGAACTCAAACAACAACGCCAACTGCGACCGCGGCTGCGCCGAGCCAAAGCCGCTCAACAGCAGCGGTCCCGACCCCAACCAATTCCAGGTCTTGCCAGCCAGTTGAAATGAGTGTCCCGGAGAACCTGCCGCACCGGCCCATGCCGCGCCAATCACGGCGAAGACGATAGCGGTAACGGCAATAATGGCCAGATTGCCCAGCAGGGCCTGCGCGGCGGAGCGCGACCGCCCCAAGCCAGTGTTGATGAGCGCAACTCCGGCGATGGCGAGCGGCGCCAGTAGAAGCAATACCAGCGTGAGAGCAAATATTGCGTCGGAGATGACAGGAGCGTTCGGCAGCGAAGGGATCATGGCCGGATTGCTCCCCGGGCTTCCATGTGCCCTCGCACGGCGACCGCCAACCCCAGCCCCTCTACGGCCAGCCCGCAAAGCACAAAAGCTGTCCTCGGCCCGGCAGCGGGAAACAGCACCAGCGCCGCAATGGAGAGAAAGAATCCAGCTGGCATCACCAGTAATCCGGCGTATTTCATGGTCTTCCCTTTCCAACTCTCAGGGCCGGTTCGCGCACACTCTATGGATAAACTACCGCTGTCCGGGCTGCCCCTTCGGGTGCAGAGTTCCGCATGACCGTAATTTGTGGCTGTGGCAACCGGCTGTTACGCCTGTATGAATTCTAAAGCATCCGAATGTGATGGGTTAAGGTCGGCCGGTTGAACAAACGCGGCAGGTTAGCCCCGCTATGCGGGGCTTGGCGAGTTGGAAGGTTAGCGGGCGCAGGAATGGCTACCGGCATCGGGTGAGCTAATTCGAAACTCGAGCGGGACCAGGGTTCCTAAACGTCGCACAGGTCCACGGCCTGGCGCAGGCTGGTGAGAGGATCGCGCGTGGGCGTAAACTCATGCGCGACGTAGCCCTTGAACCCGGCTGCCGCCAAAGCCCGCATCACGCCATCCCATTGCACTTCCTGGGTGTTGTCGAGCTCATGCCGTCCTGGGACGCCGCCGGTGTGGAAGTGGGCAATCCAGGCCAGGTTGGCGCGGATGGTTGCGATGAGGTCGCCTTCCATGATCTGCATGTGATAGATGTCGTAGAGCAGCCTCACATTAGGAGAATTTACCTCTTCCATCACGCGCACTCCCCATGCGGTGTGGTCGGCAACGTAGTTGGGATGGTCAACCTTGCTATTGAGCAGCTCCGTGCAGATGGTGACCCCGTTGTCTTCGGCGATCTTTTTTACGCGGTTCAACCCGACCACGATGTTGCGTGCGGACTGCTCGTCTGGCACGTCAGCCCGGCTGCCGGCCAGGGCGATGACGTTGGGCACGCCCGCTTTGGCCGCCAGCGGAATGTTTTTGCGAAATGCCGCCTCGATGGCTGCGTGATTCTCCAGCCGATTGATTCCATCCTTGATTTCGCCGCCGCCGGCGTATCCCATGGTGCAGATCAATCCATGGCGGCGAGGTATTTCATACTCCTCCGGCTGCAGCAGGTCCACGCCGAAGAGCCCGATTTCGGCGCCCGCGGCGCAGAAATCGTCCAATGGAATGTTCCTGTAGGGCCACCTGCACGCTGACTGCCTGATTCTCTTTTTCCTTGCCGGGGGTGCGTCTTCACCCTTCAGGATTCCAGGCAGCGAAGTCAGCGCCGTGGCCGCCAGACCGGTCCTCAACGCCGCGCGGCGGCTCATCTCAAGGAAACTCATATTTCTTTTCCCCCACCATGGATTGCGAAAATGGATTGCCCCACCAATTTACTCCCCTGGAGCGGGGTTGCGCAGCGAGGAAAAAACGAGTTGCCGCTGGAACTCCTGTTTGGGCGCGCATCGGATTGGGCTGCGGCGCTCTTTGGCTGCGTGGAGGGCTCGTCGCGCCCCTTACGGTTTCTTTTCGAACCAACAGGCAAAATTGAACTATGTATAACCGGCTCGATTCTTCCCGCAGGATTCTTCCCGTAATCCTTGGCGTTGTTACGCTTATCGACGTTGTGGCGCTCTTTGTCTGGGACGTTTTTCCGGGGTTGTTTCCAGCCAGGAGCCATGACTTTCTGGCTGCATTTTCGTTGGCTTTGATCGCTGTTGCATACCTCGTCTATCAGGCGTTGCACCGGCCGGCTGCGGCGGAACTCGTAAAGGCGGCGATGCTGGCTGCCGCCTTTCTGTTCTGGGCTGCCAATCAGTTCTGGCCGAACCTGCCCCAGGCTACGCTGTTCAATGACGTCGCCATCGCGCTTTTTGTTCTCGATGTGTTCCTGGTCATGATTGGCTGGCCGGCTACGTCAGCTGATGGGGCTTTTGCTGAGAGTCCCGCGGAAACGACCCCGGTAAAGGCCGCTTTGAGTGCGCCGGAGCGGAACCGGACGAACTGCGGCCTCTCGTAGGGGAAAAAGTGTTCCCAGGGCTGGCGGGTTGAGGTTCCCGGTTTCCCGTCCATGGGACGAAAACAAAGACGCGCGCCCCGGATGGCCCCCGGTGAGGCACGGGGGTTTTGAGGTGGATTGAGCTTTCCATGCACCCCTTACGTTATGATTACGTCTATAGAGTGAGCGGCCTGTTTCCCCAAAGGGCCTTTCCGGCGGTGCATGTGTCTCGAGTCCTCCAGCGTTCAGTCTTTGTGTTTTCGATTGCCATTCTGGCTACCCTCGCCCTGGGCTTGGTCCTCGGCGAGTTTGGGATGCTCGGCGTGCATGCCGGCGGCATGCAGGACGGCGCCTATCGCCAGGTTGGCGTGTTTGGCGACGTTTTGCGCAAAATCCAGGCCGACTACGTGACTGAGCCCAATATGAACGACGTGACCACGGGCGCGCTGCACGGCCTGCTCGAGTCTCTGGACTCCGATTCCAGCTATCTGACCGGGACTGAATACAAAATTTACAGCGAGCGCCCGGCGAGCGGCGTGGCCCAAGTCGGACTTCTGGTGTCAAAGCGGTTCGGATACGCCACCATCGTCAGCGTGGCGCCGGGCTCGCCCGCCGATCATGAGCACCTGGCCGACGGGGATGTGATCGAATCCATCGGCGAGCAGTCCACGCGAGAGCTGTCACTGGCCGTTATCCGCCTTCTGCTGGAGGGTAAACCCGGCAGCACCTTGACTCTATCTGTTGTCCGCCCGCGCAAGCCTGATCCGGACAAGGTTACGCTCACCCGGTCGATTATTGCGCCCGCCGCGCTGGGCTCGCAAGAATACGAGAACTCCACCATTCTTTACCTCAAGCCCGGCCAGCTTACCGCAGCGCGGGTAGACGAAATCGGCGCAAAAATCAGGGCTGCGGGCAAGAATCGCAAGGTCCTTCTCGACCTGCGCGACTCCTCCGGCGACGATCCCCAGCAGGGAATCCGGCTGGCCAACTTCTTTATCAAGCAGGGAACCCTGGCCTCGCTCGAAGGCCAGAAATTTCCCATGCAGACCTTCACAGCGGACCCGGCAAAAGTCCTGACCGATGCCCCGGTCGCCGTGCTGGTGAATCGCGGCACCTATGGGCCGGCTGAACTGGCTGCAGCCGCCATCGAGGATTTGAAGCGCGGCGACGTGGTGGGCGAGCGCACCTTTGGCGAGGGTTCGGTGCAGAAGACCATCGAGCTGCCCGACGGCGCCGCTCTGCTGCTGACCGTGGCCAAATATGAGGCGCCCGACGGCAAGAAGATTCAGGACGATGCTGTTACTCCCACAGTGGCCGTAGGCGAGGCCATTGATGAGGACGACGAAACAAATCCTCCCGCCAAGGGAGACGAGCCGCTGAATAAAGCGCTTGATTTGCTGAAGGCGAAGGCGGCCTGAGGCGGTCGCCTGGTTGCGTTCGGATCGCGGCGCAATCCGGCGTACCAGCGCCAATTCCGCGGAGCGAACCGGGGCATGTCCCTCAGGGGCTGAAGCCCAAGTTCATTTTGCGGACTTGTCCAGCCGGGCAGTTCCTTTACATTTCAGACCGGGCGGATGCTTTACACATTTGTCCGGGTTTTGGGGTTCTTGTTTTTGGGTTTATGATTCACATTCTCGTCGTCGTAGCCGGGGTTG
>JBEKEQ010000215.1:0-6321 GCA_050013735.1 Occallatibacter sp. | reverse complement strand
CCAATCCACTCGCTCATAAATCTGCGTAGCGAGCTGTTTGATCTGCGCATCCTGAAAATATCCCCTCGCCGTGAGAACCCCGCAAAGCAGCAGGGAAGTATCGATGGAGGAGAGCTCCGATCCGGAAAAGCGCTTTCCGGTTTCGAGGTCGGTGAAGTGATAGAAGAATCCGTGCACCTCTGGAAGATGGTTCAAGTGCCAGTCCAGAGTTGTCCTCACACGTTCCACGATCTGCGCGTGCGGCAGATAGCCGCGATGATCGGCAATGCACAGTGCGGTCAAACCAAAACCAGTCGACGCGATGCTCGCCATCCGGCGGGAGTCGCACGTGCCCGGGCTCAAGTCGTTCCGCGCCCGGTCGAGAATCTGGCCGGTTTTCGCGCTTGCCTGCTCCCAAAAGTACAAGGAACCCTGTCGCTCCAAATCGTCAAGAAATGCCTCGTCTTCCGGGGATCGCCCTGAAAGACAGTCTGCGAAAGCCAAGCCGGCAGGCGCCAACGCACTGCCCGCCGCCGCTGCCATCACGCGAAGCACCTTGCGCCGGGTCAAGCCGCGGCTTTCATTCGGGGAGAACATTGATTCACCTCTCGGGCACACAGCTGTAGCAACTCGAACAGTCCTGGGCCACGTGCAGAGAGCGAAGGATTTTTGGGGAAGTGCTCTTCCACAGTATAGATCGTCAGGAAGTGAAGCGGCGCCAGAACCACTCGCGGAAAAGACACAGCCCGAATTGGAAACGTCTTGAGCCGGCTCCAATCAGCGAAATCAGGCCTCGACACTACCAGCCCATTGCGCATCCAACTGCATGAGGTGAATTGAGATGCGTGAAAGAATCGCCCTGGCGCTGGTGTTCGCGGGGCTCATTGCAGGCGCGGCCGGATGCAGGAAGCAAATCGATACCGCGGAATTCAAATCCGCGATCAACAAGTCTTTCGCCGGACGGCATGAATGCGTCTGGCCTGAACCCATCAAGCTGCCTGCCCAGATCGATACCTCAAAAGACGAAAAGACCCGATCGTTCGACACGCTGGCCGATGCCGGCCTTCTCAACCGCGGATCCGCCGAAAAGCAGCGCTTTCTCATCGGCTCAAAACAGGTGAGTGTCTACGACCTATCTGACAAGGGGCGCTCCGCATGGATTGCCGACCCCGACCAGCCCGGCTACGGCAACTTCTGCTTCGGCCTTTTTCATGTCACATCCATCGACAACGCCACCCCCAACGACCCCGCAAACCCCACGTACTATACCGTCAACTACCGTTACGAGGTTGAAGGCATCCCTGACTGGGCTACCACCCCCGAATCGATGAGGACCTTCCCCAAGATCGCCGCGGACACATCCATCCAGTCAGCTACCGCCACCCTGGTCAAAGGGACTGACGGCGCCTGGACAGTTGCACCTCCCCACTGCCAACTGCCAACTGACAACTGAAAACTGCACTTCGCACCCCTACCGCAACACCGCTGCCAGCGCCAGCGTGGTTCCCAGACCGGCCACGGAGAGCACGGTCTCCATCACCGTCCACGTTTTCAGCATGTCCTTCACTTCCATCTTGAAGAAGGACTGCACGGTCCAGAAGCCGGGATCGTTCACGTGCGAGCAGATCAGCGACCCGGCTCCGGTGGCCAGCACCAGCATCTCGGGCCGCACGCCCAGGTGCCCCACCATGGGCGCCAGAATCCCCGCCGCAACTGCCGTGGCCACCGTCGCCGAGCCCATGGCGATGCGCACCACCGCAGCCAGCATCCACGCCAGCACCAGCGGCGGCATGTGCGCGCCCAGCGCCAGATCCACCGTGGCCTGCGCGGCGCCCGACTCTCGCAACACCCCGCTCAGTCCGCCCGCCGCAGCCAAAATGACCAGCACGTTGGCGATGGGCTCGAACGACTCCGAGATCAGTTTGCGCAGCATCTCCGGCCCGTGCTGCTGTCCTGTCTGAAGATGCGGTCCCAGCGTTCCCAGCGCCACCAGCACGGCAATGAGCAGCGCAATATCCGGGTACCCGGCAAAGTGCAGAACGGCGTTCAACCCGCTTCCCGGCGCTGCCAGCGAGTCTGCCCAGCTGCCCAGAAAGATGATCGCAATGGGCAGCAGAATAGCCGATGCCGCGCGCACAGCACCCGACGGCGCGGGAATCTTCATCGTCTTCCCCGCGCCCGATTCCTTCGCACGCGACTCAAGCTGCAGATCCTCAGCCAGCGTCGGCGCAAACAGCGTCAATGGTTCGTCGGCAGCCACCGGTAAACCCCTGGCCGCATTTTTTGCTGTGCGCTTCTCCCACCGCCGGGTCAACAACTGCCCAAACCCCAGCCCGGTGAGCGCGGCGGCCGGCACTCCGGCCACCAGCCCCCAAAGAATGGTGCGGCCCACATCGGCGTGGTACTCGGTGGCCGCCAGCATGGCCGCCGGGTGCGGCGGCAGCATTCCATGCGCAATGGAGAGCCCGGCCAGCAGCGGCATTCCAGCCACAATCGGAGGCTTCCCGCTGCGCCGCGCCGCTTCCGCCACGATGGGCATCATCAGCACCAGGCCCACTTCAAAAAACACCGGCATGCCCACGATCACGCCCAGGGCCAGCAGCGCCCACGGCAGCCCGGCCTTGCCGCATCCATCCACCAGCGCGCGGCCCAGCGCCGCAGCGCCGCCGGAGCTGGCCAAGAGGCGCCCCAGAATCGCGCCCAGCCCCAGAATGATGGCGATGTGCCCCATCAGGTTGGCCACGCCGGCAGTAAACGCGAGCGGCACTTTGGCCAGCGGCATTCCCGAGGCCACGCCCAGCGCCACCGCGGCTATGCACAGCGCGAGCGCCGGGTGCAGCCGCACCCTGGTGGCGATTAGGAGCAACAACAACAGCACCGTACCGGCGGCGCACGCCACCAGATACCAATCATGCATTTGAGCGGCTAAGGTCACCGCCAGATTATTCCACACCCGGCCCCGCGCCGAAGAACATTGGGCGCGCGGCTTCTTGATAGCCGCGGTTGATTGAGTATTTGAATTAAGAAAAGAATTTCACGATCAGAGCGTCCGGGCTGTGGTACTATTTTTGGCCGGAGGAGGTTACAATCGTGCACGCGTTCGAAAGGTGTAAGGCTCGCGTCTCTCAACCTCCTTTGCATTCGACACTGTCGATTTTCTGTCCCCGGCGTTTCAAGCCACCGCTTCCGGGCCTTACCTTACCGGAGGGGTGAACTGAAAATGAAAGGGCTCTTCCTTCTCTCTTGCCTCGCAGCATGCTCTTGGGCCCTCGGATGCGGAAGCACGGCGGCGAACCGGGGCACTGGTCCGCCGCCCCCTCCCCCGGTGAGCCCGACAATCTCCACCCCCTCTCCGAGTTACGTCCTTGCCGGGAGCGCAGCTTTTCAGATGCAGGTTGTCGGATATAACTTCACCCCCACTTGCGTGGTGGAGTGGAACGGGAGTCCGCTGACCACGACCTTCATAACCAACCAATTCTTAGGTGTGCAGATCGCCGCGTCGATGGTAACGGCGTCTGGCTCAGCGCAGATCATCGTGAAAGATACCTCAACCGGCGCAGCGTCGAGCGCGGCCACCTTCCCCATTCTCTCGCCGGGGATGGCGACAGCCGGGGTGGTGCAGTTAATCAGCATCGCCCCGGACGGTTCGGCGGCGAACGGCGACAGCCTTGTGGCGGCTTCGATCAGCCAGACGGGAAGGTACGTCGCTTTTCAGTCGCTGGCCTCGAACCTGACGCCCGCCCCGACAGATGGATACCAGCAGATCTATCTGCGGGACACTTGCATTGGGGCAACCGCGAGCTGTGCGCCATCGACGCAGGCCGTCTCGATAACCTACTCCGGCGCGGCCCCGAACGGGCATAGCTGGGATTCCGCCGTGAGCTCCGACGGGCGCTACGTGGCATTCGATTCCGCCGCCACGAACATCCTGCCTCAAACCGGCAACTGCGGCGTCTCAATGGAATGCGTGTATCTGCGCGATCTTTGCACTGGCGCTGCCGCCGGATGCGTGCCCAGCACCATGCTGGTCTCAGTGAGCGCCGATGGAACGCCTATTGCCGGAGGCTTGCCGTCGATGACTCCGGACGGCAGGTTCGTTGCGTATAGCGGGGAGCTTACACCGGGCGTAGATCAAGTAATGGTCTACGACACCTGCAACGGAGCGCCGCAAGGGTGCGCGCCAAGCATCTTTGCCGACTCCCTGAACCCAGCCGGGCAACTGGGGAATTCAAACAGCTTCGGCCAGCAACTGACTCCGGACGGCCGCTTCGCGGCATTCGTGACTTATTCGACGAACATGCCAGGCCCCAACCAGCCGCCAATCTCTACAGGGCAGTCATTCTGGGTGCGGGACACCTGCCTGGGCGCGGCTGCGCCCTGTTCGCCGACGACCACGCGGGAGGACGTGGCCAGCGACGGCACCATAGCCAACGGCGACCTGGATATCGACGCCGCAGGCTCCATCAGCTCGAATGGCCGCTATGTTTCCGTCTCGTCGGACGCAACGAATCTGGCGCCGCAGAACGTAAACGGCCACGGAAATGTTTATTGGCGGGACACATGCACGGGCGCTCCCGCGGGCTGCCAGCCTTCGACGATTCTGGCTTCGGTGGGCAACGACGGATCAGTCGGCAACTCGATGAGCCACGAGCAATCGATGAGCCAGGATGGGCGATTCGTGGTGTTCACTTCGCTGGCTACCAATCTGGTGGCCTTCGACGCCTTCCCGGCGGGCAGTTGGCAGGAGATTTACTTGAGAGACACATGCGCCGGGGCGCCGGCGGGGTGTTATCCAAGCACCTTGCGGCTGGCCTTTACAACGCCTTCGCCGAATGAGCCGGGTGATTTTGTGCCGGGCAACGAACCCAGCGGCTATCCGGTTATCAGCGGGGACGGCCACTACGTGGTATTCCTCTCCAGCTCGACAAACTTCATCCCTGGCGCCAATGTGCAGAACGCGATGGTCTATCTGGCGAAGACCGGATTCTAGAGGCGGCCTGGCCCTGCGTCGCGATTAAGCTGGCACGCATGAGCCTTAGGGGAAAGACCCTCTTCATTACCGGGCCGGCCAGCTGCCCTGCCCGTCTGTGTTCGGCAGCACACTTTTTCCTTGCGCGCCTCTGCTACCATAAGGATGATTGCAGCTCCCGCAGCCCGATAGGCTGTATTCCCGCCCAACAGGGCCCGAACAGAGGCGGCCGGAGCCAACCCCAAAGGAGAACCTTCTATGCCTCTTGTCTCCATGCGGCAACTGCTCGACGAGGCCGCCAAGGGCGGTTACGGCGTCGGCGCATTCAACGTCAACGATATGGAACAAATTCAAGCCATCATGGGCGCGGCCACAGCAACCAAGTCGCCGGTCATCATCCAGGCCAGCCGCGGCGCGCGCCAGTTTGCACAGGACCGTTACCTCTTTCACCTCATCCTGGCCGCGGCCGAGCTCAACCCTGAAATACCCATCGCCATGCACCAGGACCACGGCAACAGCTTTGAAACCTGCAAGAGCGCCATTGAGCTGGGCTACACCAGCGTCATGATGGACGGCTCGCTCAAGGAAGACGGCAAGACCCCCTCCACCTTTGAAGAGAACGTCGAAGTCACCCGCCGGGTGGTTGAGTATGCTCATCCCCGCGGCGTCACTGTCGAGGGCGAAATCGGCGTGCTGGGCGGCGTGGAAGACGGTCACGGCGCAGGCGGCAGCGGTCTCGATCACATCACCGATCCCGACCAGGCCGTGGAATTTGCCGAGCGCACCGGCGTTGACGCCCTGGCTATTGCAATTGGAACGAGCCACGGCGCGTACAAGTTCACCAAGAAGCCAGACGGCTCGGTGCTGAAGATGGATGTCCTGATCGCCATCCACAAGCGCCTGCCCAACACCCACCTGGTGATGCACGGCAGCTCTTCGGTGCCCAAGGACCTGCAGGACATCGTGAATAAGTACGGCGGCAAGCTGAAGGAAACCTGGGGCGTTCCGGTCGAGGAGATTCAGCTAGGCATCCGCAACGGCGTCCGCAAGGTCAACGTGGATACCGACAACCGCCTGGCCATCACCGGCGCCATTCGCAAGGTGCTCTGGGAGACTCCGGAGAAGTTCGATCCGCGCGACTACATGAAGCCCGCCCGCGAGGCAATGCAAAAGGTTGTTGCCGAGCGCATGACAGAGTTCGGCCAGGCAGGACACGCCGGCGACTACAAGCCCCTCGCCATCACTGAAATCGCCAAGGGCTACGCCGACGGCTCCCTCAGCACCCAACCCCTCGTCGCCGCCCGCTAGACAGGCAGGCGATCAGGAACGATCAGTGCTCGGAACACAAAAGGGCCGCTTCGCTCATCCGGAGC
>JBEKEQ010000214.1:0-4996 GCA_050013735.1 Occallatibacter sp. | reverse complement strand
TGCGCGATGCCCCCGGTGAGTTGGCCAACTGCTTCCATCTTCTGTGACTGCCGGAACTGCTGTTCAATCATTGTTCTCTCGCTGATGTCTTCCACCATGCGCACAAATCCCGCATCACCGCCGTTAAGGTCGCGGAGCGGCGCGGCATTGAGGCTGACATCGATGATTCTTCCGTCTTTTTTGCGCCTGCGAAGCTGCAGGTTTCTGAACCCCTCGCCCTGGCTCAGCTCCGCCAATAACGGAGCACTGGAGTCTTTTTCCGCCTCCAGCATCCGATCGAGATCCCAGATAATTGTGCCCACCACTTCATTGGCGGCATATCCGAAGATTCGTTCCGCCGAGCGGTTCCAACGGTCCACTCGGCAGTCTTTCGAGCAGGTATAGATTCCGATAGGCGAAGCATCGAAGATGGCGCGCAAGGCCTCATTCCTGTTGGCCAGGACCTGCGCCGCCTGCGCCCGTTCCTCAGCAACCTGCTTCTGTCGATGGCTTTCCGACCGCGCTTCCTCCAGCCGTTTTCGTTCGGTAATATCGCGAATCGCAGCCAGCGCGAACAAAGCTTGCGCCGGCCGGTAGGGGCTCAAGCTGATCTCCACCGGAAATTCCGATCCATCCGCGCGGCAGGCTGAAAGCTCCATCCCGATCCCCATCGATCGAAGCGACGGAGCGAGAAAGTATTCTTCAAGGCGCCTTCCGTGCGTCGCGCGGTAGCGTTCCGGCAAAAGGCAATTCACCGACTTGCCGGTAAGCTCATCCGGACCGTATCCGAAAAGGCTGTACGTATTGGCGCTCGCAAGAACAATGGTCCCCCGCGAATCCACAAGAACCATCGGGTCAGGCACCACGGTGAAGAACTTTCCAATCGTTTCAAGGGTCGGCATATTCAGTTCCTTGCAAATTCGCTCGGCGGAAGAACACTCCTTCCGCGGGTTGGTTTCATTCATTTCAGGCTTGTGAAGCATGCCACTTAAGCCAAGGCCTTATATCCGCCAGTGGCATGGGCCGGCCGATGAAATAGCCCTGGGCAACATCGCAGCCCCATTCTCGAAGCCGGTCCATTACTTCCTTGGTTTCCACCCCTTCCGCTACTGCCCTCATATGCATGGCATGCGCCAGGTCGATCATCGCTCGAACCAGAACTGCGCTTTCGCGGTTTGTAGCGCAGTCCAACACAAACGATTTATCGATTTTCAGTTCAGAAAAGGGAAGCTGATTGAGCTTTACAAGCGATGAATACCCGGTGCCAAAATCGTCGATGGACAATTGCGCTCCATACTGGTGCAGGCGCGTCAGGCACTCGCTCACGCTGCCCTTTGCAGACATTGCCGCCGTCTCGGTTACCTCAATTGTCACGCGATCGATTCTGAATCCCTTGGCGATGCATTTTTCCCGCATCATCTCGTCAATTCCCGTGGTCGAAAAATCAGCCGCGGATACGTTGATCGCGACTCGCGCATTGGTTGCTCCGTTCAATGCGCACATGTCATCCAGCGCCAAGCTCACAATTCGGCAAGTAAATTCGCTCATGAATTCGCTGGTCTCAAGCAACGGAATAAACAAATCGGGCGAAATCACGCCTCGCCGGGGATGATTCCAGCGCGCCAGCGCCTCGAAGGCAACAACCGCTCCGCTTTGAAAATCGACTTGTGGCTGATACGCCAGCCGGATTTCATGATCCGTGAGCGCCTTCACGGCTTCCTGCACCGAGAGTCCTCCCACGGCGTCGTAGATACCCTGAAAAACAGTTCTCAGCGCCTCCACGCGCAACGGCTTTTGCAGAATTCCCGCGATGTTTAATCCCAGTGCCTGTCCGGCCTGCAGCGCTTCCTGCAGAACTTGCATCTCCTGGCCGCTGACAATGAGAATCTGCGCCTTGCAGCCGGTTTTCGCCAGCCACTCCATGACCTGATACCCATCCATCTCAGGCATGGCAAGGTCGGTGACAATGACCGTGGGATGCCAGGAGACTACCTTGGAACGGAAGTCCTCAGTGTCTGTGGTGATGATGGTGTCAAAGCCGCATCCGCGCGCAATGCGCCCGATGGTGGCTGAGCTGGCAGGCTCGTCGTCTACAACAAGAAGCCGATTTGAAGTCACTCTAACCCCCTGAAACGCCATGGAAGAGAGTGAGCTGTCCTTTAATCGTCTTTCATTTCGACGTTCGAATGGCCGGCGAGTTGGGAAGCAAACACGACTGACCCGCACCTGCTTCTAAAAACCGCATGCGCCGTGTTCTTGGTGGGGAAAGCGCGTGCTTCAGAAGCCGGGTGAGTTCGACACGATCATACGCCAATTTCACTTCATCTGCTCCGTTTTGTTGAGCCCAAGGAAAACTGCCGTTGAAGTCGGGGGGCTTTTACACGCGCCAATTCTTACTCATCGGGGATGGGGCGTGGGGCTCCGGGTGTCGGAGCGCCTTGCTAGGTGCGCAAGTTTGAGCAACGGAGGTCTAGTTTGTGTGGATTCGGCCGCGCAGACGCTTGAGGACGTTGGGGGGGACCAGGCCGGTGACGTCGCCGCCGAAGCTGAAGACCTCTTTGAGCATGCGTGAGCTGATAAAAGAGTAGCGCCCGGCCGGTTGCAGGAAGACAGTTTCGATTTCCGGCGCAAGACGACGGTTCATCAGCGCCATTTGAAACTCATGCTCATAGTCAGAGATGGCGCGGATGCCCCGCAAAACTGCCGTCGCTCCCAGTTGGCGCGCAAACTCCACCGTCATTCCGTCGAAGGTGGCCACGGAAACGTTATCGAGCGATCGCGTGGCCTCGGCGAGCATTTCTACGCGCTCTTCGACGGTGAAGAGAGGGTTCTTGACCGGATTTTTTAAAATGCCGACCGTCAGGTGTTCAAAAAGCTTTGATCCGCGCAGGATCAGGTCGACATGCCCGTTGGTCGGCGGGTCAAACGTACCGGGATAGAGGGCCTTCGCGCTCATGCAGTCTGCTCAAGGTGAATTCTAGCAGTGCGCCCGGCGCGGACCGCTGACTGCTATCGCAGGGTTAACCCCGGCGTGAGCGGACGGCCTCCTTGGCTTCGGCGGGGCCGGCGGCGGGGACTTCGGGAATGTCTGCCTTTACGGCGCCGATGTTCAGCTTGTGGCGCACCTCGGCATCCATCTTGGCGAACATGTCCTTATTCTCCTTGAGGAAAGCGCGGGTATTCTCGCGTCCCTGGCCGATGCGCTCACCGGCGTAGCTGTACCATGCGCCGGACTTCTCGACGATGTTGTTGGCTACAGCCAAGTCGAGAACGTCGCCCTCGCGACTGATTCCTTCGCCGTAGAGGATGTCAAATTCGGCCTCGCGGAAGGGCGCGGCGACCTTGTTCTTGACGATCTTGACCTTGGTGCGCGAACCGGTGACGACATCGCCCTCTTTGACGGCGGCGATGCGGCGGATATCGACGCGGACCGAGGAGTAAAACTTGAGTGCGCGGCCGCCGGTGGTGGTTTCGGGATTGCCGAACATGACGCCGATCTTCTCGCGGATCTGGTTGATAAAGATGAGGGCGGTGCGGGACTTGGAGACCGAGCCGGTGAGCTTGCGCAGGGCCTGGGACATGAGACGCGCCTGCAGGCCCATGTGCGAGTCGCCCATTTCGCCATCGAGCTCGGCCTTGGGAACCAGGGCGGCTACGGAGTCGACGACCAGCACATCGATGGCGCCAGATTTGACCAGGGCCTCGGTAATTTCGAGCGCCTGCTCGCCGCTATCCGGCTGAGAAACAAGCAGGTTATCCACGTCTACTCCCAGCTTTTTGGCGTAACCAGGGTCGAGGGCGTGCTCCGCGTCGACAAAGGCGGCGAGACCACCAGCGCGCTGGGCTTCGGCGATGACCTGCAAAGTGATGGTGGTCTTGCCGGAGGACTCGGGGCCGAAGACCTCGGTTACGCGGCCGCGGGGGATGCCGCCGACGCCTAATGCGGCGTCAAAGCTGATGGAGCCGGTGGAGATTACGGCGATGGGGAGGAGAGCCTCCTTGGAGCCGAGGCGGACGATCGATCCTTTGCCAAACTGTTTTTCGATCTGCGCCAGGGCAAGTTCTACGGCTTTTGTGCGTTCATCGGCTATCGCCATTTAAGAGGGCTCCTTGCAAATGCTCGCCTGCTTTCCGTGAAGGAAAGGCGTGGCGGCTGAAATGATTTCGAAGGGATTGTAGCAGGGCTGAAGAGACAATGACAGCATAAAATAGCGAAGAAAAAGAGAAAATGGAGCTGGTGACAGTAAAGTATTGCAGGGTAGTGGGTTAGGCTCTCAGGCAGTGTAAGCGCCGATGCGGGTTTCGCGGCTGGTGAGGGCGTCAGAGGAGCGGTCGAGGGATTCGTATTCCGGGTCGTGGTCCTTGCGGAAAGAGCGGAAGTCGTCTTCGCTGGCCCAGCGGTCGATGGTGAGGTAGCTGCCGGGAATGTAGGCGTCGCGCAGGAGCTCTGTGCCCAGATATCTGGCGGAAGAGCGGAAGAGCTGGGCCCAGGCGCCCTCAGGACCGTAGGCAGCTTCAAAGGCGGCAATTTTCTCTTCGGCTACCTCGAATTGCCAAACGACGACGAACATGATCGGCTCCGGTGCTGGTTTTATGGTAGCGCATGGACAGTGGACAGTGGGCAGGGATCAGAGATCAGAGATTGAGGGTTGGGGGGTGGGCTAACAGGGGTTTGACTGCAAATTTGCGGAAATGACTCGGTCCAGGTATGTATCTGGACATGATTTCGGGTTGACGATGACGGCGCAATGCAGGCATTGACGAAAGGCCCGCGGCTGAAGCCGGTTCTTTATTGCCGGCTGGCATTCAGGGGCCTTGAAGGTCTTGGCGCCCTCTGCTTGTGCAAGAAGAGACGGTGCGGGGGGAATTGGATTCCCACCCATTTCGCAGAGAATGCGAAATGGATGATTGCATGACAGCGTCGGCTCCCTCGACCTGAGTAGACTGGTTGCGGCTAAACGACCACGAAGCTCGGGAGGAAAGGAGCCGAGCATGATGATTATAGGGTGTGATTTTC
>JBEKEQ010000213.1:0-5189 GCA_050013735.1 Occallatibacter sp. | reverse complement strand
CATCTCGCTGGGGTTGTTCGCCTTGCCTGCGACTTTCTTCCTGGTTTTTGTTCCCTCGCTCGGGCCAGACCGGTATACGTTCCCGTCGCAGGGAGTGCGGATGAGCTGGCTGGTGGCGCATATTGCCGCGCTTCTGCTGGCTTATGTGGCGCTGGGATTCAGTTTGCTGGCCTCGATCCTCTACCTGGTGCAGGAGCGGCGGCTGAAGAGCAAGCCCAGGGCGGGACAGGAAACGTGGTGGGCGCCGTTGGAGTGGCTGCCACCGCTGAACACGCTGGAACGAATTTCCGAGGCGATGCTGGAGTTTGGCTTTCCATGCATGACCGTGGGGTTGGTGATTGGCTCGGTGCTGGGGCAGGAAACGCCGCTGGGTGCTGCGTATTTTCTTGATCCCAAGATTATTGCGGCGTTTGTGAGCTGGGCAATTTACGTTCTGCTGCTGCTGGTGAGGCGGAGCGCCGGATTGCGAGGACGCAAGGCGGCGTATCTTTCCGGGGCGGTGTTCGCGGTAATGGTGGTGGTGTGGACCGCCAACCTGTTTAGCCACGTGCACAGGTACGGTGCCCAATGACGCAGGCTTCCACAACGCTGGTGCTGACCGGAGTGAATTACAAGACCGCTCCGATTGAGCTGCGCGAGAAGATCGCCATCAGCCGCGAGGAACTGCCGGAGACGACGCGCGCGCTAGCCGCGATGCCGGGCGTCCTGGAGTGCATGATCGTTTCCACATGCAACCGAGTGGAACTGCTGGCCGCGGTGGATGGGCCGGATGCGGATCTAACCGGGTTTCTGAACGGGCACTTTGGGCTGGACTCGGCGATGCTGCAGCCGCACATTTACGAGCGGCGCGGACGGGATGCGGTGCGGCATCTGTTCCGCGTGGCCGCGAGCCTTGACTCGATGGTGGTAGGGGAGCCGCAGATCCTGGGCCAGGTGAAGGAAGCATTCGCCGTGGCGCGGGCTTCAGGAACCGTGGCCGGCCAACTGGAACACCTGTTGCAGAGCGCTTTTTCCGCGGCAAAGAAGGTTCGCTCGGAGACTGAGATTGGATCGAGTTCGGTTTCAATTGCTTCAGTGGCCGTGGACCTGGCGCGGAAGATCTTCGGATCGCTGGAAGGGCGGACGGTTTTTCTGGTGGGCGCAGGGAAGATGAGCGAGCTGGCGGCGCGGCACCTGGTGCAGCAGGGGGCTGGAGCCATCCTGGTGAGCAACCGCACGCAGGAGCGGGCACGGCGCATGGCTGAGGAGTTTGCCGGGCGCGTGATTCCATTTGAGCAGCTCTATGAAGCGGCCAGCGAAGCGGATATTGTAATCAGCTCGACGGGCGCGCCGCACCCGATTTTCCGGCGGGAGCATGGGCAGGCGTTCATGCAGCGGCGGAAGAATCGGCCCATGTTTTTTATCGATATTGCCGTGCCGCGGGACGTTGATCCGGCGATGGGTAAGCTGGAAGGGATTTTTGTTTACGACATCGACGATCTGCAGCAGGTGGCAGCGGCGCACATGGCCGAGCGCAGCCGCGTGGCCAGCGACGCGGAGACGCTGATTGCGGGCGAGGTTGAGCGGTTCCAGCAGCGGCAGAGAACAGTGAACGCCGCGCCGGTGATTGTGGCTTTGCAGCACCAGGCGGAGGAGATTCGCCAGGCGGAATTGCGGAGGGTGCAGGCAAGGCTGGGCCCGCTGAGCGTCGAGCAGTTGGCGGCAGTGGAGGCGTTGACGCGCGGGCTGGTGAACAAATTTTTGCACCCGCCGATGCAAGCGTTGAAGCAGGCGGCGCGGGAGAACAACCAGGCGCGCATGGATGCGCTGTGCGAGGCGTGGCAGGTGTCTGCCAGTGTTGACCTGGAAGCGGAACGTGAGGCTGCGGCTTTTGAGGCGGAACGAGACGCCGAAACAGAAAAGGCTGAGAGCGCGGAAGCCCGCGAAGCCAGCGTGGAGAGCCGCCGATGAAGCTGCGAATTGGGAGCCGTGGTTCGCAACTTGCGCTGTGGCAGGCCAACCACATTACTGCGCTGCTGCGGGAGCAGGGGCACGAGGTCGAGATCGAGATCATCAAGACGACCGGAGACCGCTTGCAGGAGGTGACCTTTGCCCAGGTCGGGTCAAAGGGAATGTTTACCAAAGAGATTGAAGAGGCGCTGGCCGCAGGGCGAGTGGACCTGGCGGTGCACTCGCTGAAAGACCTGCCAACCGAGCTGCCCGAGCCGTTTGCGCTGGCGGCAACGCCGCGAAGAGTCGATCCCAGGGATGCGTTTGTTTCGGTGAAATATGGAAGTCTTGCGGAACTGCCCAAGGGCGCTCGGGTGGGAACGAGCAGCCAGCGGCGGAGGGCGCAGTTGATTGCGTTGAGGCCGGACATTGAGGCGGTGGAGTTTCGCGGCAATGTGGACACGCGGCTGCGCAAGCTGGCCGAGGGGCAAGTGGACGCAATTCTGCTTGCTTCAGCGGGGCTTGACCGTTTGGAAAAGACCGAGTGGGTAGGGGAGCGGCTGGAGCCGAAGGAATTCTGCCCGGCCGCGGGACAGGGAGCGCTGGGAATCGAGACGCGCAAGGACGATGTGGCGACGATTGCGGCGGTGGCGTTTTTGGATGACGCGGAGACGCGGTTCGCCGTGACGGTTGAACGGGCTGCCTTGGCGGCTTTGGGCGGAGGATGCCAGGTCCCAATCGGTATTCATTGCAGAGCGGTGAGCGGCGCAGAGTTCGGCGCGAGTGCCAATCGATACGTTGAGGTTTTTGGTGTTGTGGCCGACCCGCGGACGGGCAGCGCGGTTCGTGTTCTGCATCGTGAAATCCTGGGCAGCATCGACCCGGTCGAACTGGGGCGAACGGTAGCAAAAGAGCTGATGGAAGCTGGAGCTGGGCCGCTGCTCGAGGCGGTGAGCGGGGATCTGCGGTGAGCTCGCTTCCGTTGACTGGGCGGCGAGTGCTGGTGACGCGTGCCGCGCATCAAGCCGGAAAGCTGAGCGAGGGGTTGCGGGCATTGGGCGCCGATGCGGTTGAGGTTCCCGTGCTTGAGATTCGGCCGCCGGAAAGCTTTGAGCCTCTGGACACGGCTTTGCAGAATTTAAAAATCTACGATTGGCTGATTCTGACCAGCGCCAATGCAGTTCGGGCAGTTGCAGAGCGAGCGTGGGCGCTGCATATCGGGTTGCCTCAGCTCGCGCGGTTGAAAGTGGCCGCGGTGGGCTCAGCGACCGCGGGGGCGGCGCGAAAGGCGGGATTCCAGGTCGTTTTTGTTCCAGACGCATATGTGGCTGAAAGCCTGGTAGCAGGATTGCTGGAAGGTCTTCATTTGCAAACGACAGGTTTGCGGATTCTGCTGGCGCGGGCCGCGGTTGCGCGGGACGTGATTCCGGATGCGCTGCGGGAGGCAGGGGTGACCGTGGAAGTAGTGGACGCCTACCGGAACGTTTTGCCGGAGGGTACGCCGGAGCTGCTTCGGCAGGTGCTGGCTCAGGGAATCGATGCGGCGGCTTTTACCAGCTCGTCGAGCGCGACACGTTTGGCTGAGGCAGCGCGCGCGGCTGGGGTTGCGTGGCCGTTAGCAGGGGTTGCAGCGGTTTCCATTGGACCGGTTACCAGCCAGACGCTTTGGGATCTGGGCTGGGAGCCTGCCGGCGAGGCACGCCGATTCGATATTCCGGGATTGATTGCAGCCGTGGAGCAGATTTTTCGCAAGTGAACGGCGATCGCCTCGCAGTGTTGCCGACTTGCTGTTTTTACGAGTGCCAGGTTTTGTCTTTGGAGTGGCAAAGCTGCTCAAGGCTGCATTGCCGGCACTTGGGCTTGCGGGCGATGCAGACCTGGCGGCCGTGGTGGATGAGCTGGTGGGAGAAGTCGATCCAGCGGTCCTGGGGAATCACGCGCATCAGCTCCTGCTCGACTTTCTGTGGTGTGTCGCCTTTGGCCAACCCGAGACGGCGGCTGACGCGGAAGACGTGCGTATCGACAACGACGCCTTCAGCCTTGCCGAAGCTGACGCCGAGGACGACGTTGGCGGTTTTGCGCGCCGCGCCGGGGATGGTGATGAGCTCGGCCAAGGTTTGCGGGACCGTTCCGCCGAAGTCAGAGACGATTTTGCGGGCCGCTCCCTGGATGGATTTGGCCTTGTTGCGGAAGAAGCCGGTGGTGCGGATGAGGGCTTCGAGTTCAGGTAGGGTCGCCTTGGACATGGCCACGGGAGTCGGGAAGCGCTTGAACAATGCCGGCGTGACCATGTTGACGCGGGCGTCGGTGGTCTGCGCGGAGAGGATTGTCGCAACCAAAAGCTCCCACGGCGAGCGGTGATTCAGAGCGCATTGCACGTCAGGATAGGCTTCGTCGAGGGCCTTGAGAATGGCGGCGATGCGGGCGGGGGCGAGGTCGCCGCGCTGGGGCTTCATTGCGGACTTCTTCGACGATGGCTTCGTTACGGGCATGGCTTATCTTAACGTGATGCGATTTGTGCCTTCCAAGCTTTCCCAGGTCCCAGAAACGGCCCCTTTCGACAGCTCGGGAGCCGCTTCAGAGCTGCGGGATTGGGATATTTGGCGCCAGGCCGGAGGCCATCTGTATCCCGTAAAGGAGCACGGCAGCCCGGCGGGCGCTGATGTGCCCGGCGGCAAGGGCCTGCAGGGTCTGGTGGATGATGGCTTGAGTGCCTTTGCCGTCGAGCCGGTCGGGCATTGCGATGCGGGCTTCGCGTGGGCGAGCGGGACGCTGGGGGCGGGCGTGAAAGTAACAGAAAGCGCTGCCGCGCATGGCGGGCGACTGGCAGTGAAGTCCGCTGGGCATGACGTGATGACATTCGTTGACCATGAGGTCCTTTCTTGCGGGTGAAGGGGGGGGGCGCCTATCCCACCCGTGCGATTCAAAGCAAATTGGCTATTTTCAATGTGTTGGAGGCAGGATTCTGCCATAAGCTGCTTGTTTTGAGTAACCTGGAAGCCAAGTTCCTGAAAACGGGAGACTTGCGCGGACTCGTGGACCGTATGGAGCCAGGCAAGGCGACGCGTGTCTACGCAGAGAACACGACTGCTAGAGACAGGGTAGCGCAATGATAGAAATAACCGGCAAACAGATTTTCCTCGGTGATCAGGTTAAATCCGGCCATACATGATCGGGTTAAAAGCGGCCATAGAGCGTGGCCTAAGACGTGATTGTTTTACCTTGCTGACGTGTATCTTTGCAAGGCGGCGAGTTGCGCA
>JBEKEQ010000212.1:0-5566 GCA_050013735.1 Occallatibacter sp. | reverse complement strand
AATTCGGCATTCCTGCGATCTTGAAAGGAACGCCGCATACCTTCGGGATGGTTTGCACTTTCATCCTGGTGACCGCCCCCGGCAAGTGATAGTTGGCGCATGGGTGCACAGAAAGAATAGAATCCTCGCGACAGGCGCACATTTGAGCGCACTGGTTGCGGGACAGTTTAAGGAGTCGACCAATGACAAAGACAATACGATCTCAAGTGGTGCTGGCGGCTGTAGTTTGTATGGCCGGCGCTGTGGGCTTTGCCCAATCCACGGGCGAAGCGACTTATAAAGGCAAGTGCCAAAGTTGCCACGGATCCACCGGCACCCCAAATCCGGGGATTGCCAAGATGATGGGCGTGAAGGCCGTCACCGATCCGGCAATCAAGGCGCTTTCGGTGGACCAGATGATTGCGACAGTCAAGAACGGCAAGGGCAAGATGAAGCCGGTTTCGGGACTGACTGATGACCAGGTCAAGGACGCGGTGCTCTACTACCGCGGGCTAGGCAAGTAACAAGTACAATCGAGCAAGAGAACTCGACCAAGACCCTACGTACGGTGAAATCACGATCGGTGTGCCCCAAGGCACTGCTGAAGGTGTCGGCCTGGAACAGGAGTCGGCACACTGCACGTCGTCTTTCGGGGGCACACGATCGTGACTTTGCTCCCCTGTGCGGTCACCTGATTGAATTTAGGAGGAAAGTTACCAGTGTTTCAAAAGATCCGCGAAAACTGGATGCGGCCGGCTCTGTTCTTCGGCAACAACCCCATCAGTCTTGCGGGCGGCGCCATTACCAGCGCCTCCGGCATCACCATGATCGGCTATTGGCTGGTGGAGATGTTCGGCAGGCTTAATGAAAACCCTTACCTTGGCATCATTTTTTTCCTGATTCTGCCGGCTCTGTTCATCGCTGGGCTGCTATTGATTCCCGTGGGCGTTTTCATTCGCCACAAAGCGCTTCAAAAAGCCGGGCAGATTCCGGCGCAGTATCCCAAAATCGACTTGAACGACAGGATGTTCCGTCACGGCCTGGATATTGTGCTGGTGGCGACGATCGTTAACCTGCTGGTTGTGGCCATGGCCAGCTATCGGGGCGCGGCCTACATGGATTCTCCGCAGTTTTGCGGGCAGTCCTGCCACGTGATGCATCCGGAGTACACGGCCTATAAAATCTCCGCGCACTCGCATGTTGACTGCGTCGAATGCCACATCGGGACGGGCGCGGCTGCGTACTTTTCAGCCAAGGTGAATGGAACCAAGCAGTTGGTTGAGGTTACATTCAATCGCTATCCCACGCCTATTCCATCGCCGGTGCAGAATCTGCGTCCGGCGCGTTATACGTGCGAGGGCTGCCACACGCCGGCGCGGTTTGTGGGCGAAAAGCTGCTGGTGAAGTCCAGCTTTGCCGACGATGAGAAAAACACCGAGACTCAATCCGTGGTGGTGCTGCACCTCGGCGGGCAAGATTCGCTCTCGCATCTCACCGGGATTCATGGCGTTCATTTGGGACACATCGAGTACATCGCCACCGATCCTACGCGTACCACGATTCCCTGGGTGCAACGACGGAATGCCGATGGTTCTGAGACCGTGTTTACCGCATCAACCTCCGGCGGCGCCGTTCCCAAAGGCGAACACAGGGTGATGGATTGCATCGATTGCCACAACCGCGCGGCGCATACCTTTGTGACCGCAGAAGACGCGCTCAACCGGGCCATGGCTGAAGGAGCTGTTTCGCCGGAGCTGCCCTGGGTTCACAAAGAGGGACTGGAACTGCTGAAGGGCACCTACGCCAGCGAGGCCGAAGCGAGCACACAGATTCCAGCGCAGCTCGCGGCTTTCTATCGCACGCAACCTGAGGTGCTGCCTGCAAAGGCCGCACTGGTCCAGAGTGCCGGCCAGGAACTGGTGACCCTCTATAGCCAGAACGTGTTTCCGTTTATGAAGGTGACTTGGGGAACGCACCCGAATCACATCGGACACATGAGTTACCCCGGCTGCTTCCGCTGCCACGACGGCGATCACGCAGCCAAGAACGGCACCAGCATTACGCAGGACTGCTCGGCCTGCCATAACCTGCTGGCGGTGGACGAAGCCAAGCCAAAGGTGCTCTCCGACCTCGGCATTCAATAGAAGGCTTTGCGTCCCGCAAAACTGAATATCCCACCCTTTCCCTCCGCGGCGGCGGACGGAAGGGGTGGAATCTGCGTTTCTCCAGCGACCTTTCGGGTGCAGGCAGTCCCGCAGTCCCCGACCGTGATAGCCTTGCTCTTCGGTTTCAAGGAGCCGGATTCCTCATGCATTCCACCCAGCCTCAGCCATTCAATCTTGTTGCCTCAGCGCACGCTTCCATGATCGAACACGGATTCCAGCCGGATTTTCCTCCCGGAACGGATTCCGAAGTCGCGGCCATCCAGGCACATCCCGAGACACCCAAAATCCCCGGCATTCAGGACCTGAGCGGCTTGCTCTGGTCTTCCATCGACAACGACACTTCGAAGGATCTGGATCAAATTGAGTGGGCCGAGCAGTTGCCCGATGGGCGCATCCGCGTGCTCGTGGGCGTGGCCGATGTGGACGCGCGCGTGCACATCGGCACGGTGATCGATGGCCATGCGCGCAGCGAGACCACGTCTGTTTATACGGGCGTGAAGGTGTTTCCCATGCTGCCCGTGGAGCTGTCGGAGGGAATCACGTCGCTGAATGAGAACCAGGACCGCGTGGCACACGTGATCGAATTCTCAGTGGACTCATCGGGCGCCGCTACTGACGGCAAGGTCTACGCCGCGCTGGTGCGCAACCGGGCGCAGTTGGCCTACAACGCCGTGGGCGCCTGGCTTGAAGGAACGGGATCGGCGCCGGCCAAGGTAGCTGCAAGCGCAGATCTTGCCGCCCAGCTCAAGCTGCAAGACGCAGCGGCGCAGCGCATGGTGGGCGGCCGCTTTCAGCATGGAGCGCTGGATCTTGAGACGATCGAGACCCGGCCCGAATTGCAGGGGGATCAGCCGGTAAGCATCGTCCGCCAGCCGAAGAACCGCGCCACATCGCTCATTGAGGAGTTCATGGTGGCGGCCAACGGAGTGGCTGCACGCACCTTCGAGCAGGCGGGCGTCGCATCCATCCGCCGCATTGTGCGCACGCCCAAGCGGTGGGACCGGATTGTTGAAGTTGCAGCGGGCCTGGGCGCCACGCTGCCGGCCCTACCCGATTCGAAGGCCCTCAATGACTTCTTGCTGGCGCAGAAGCAAAAGGACCCCGACCACTTTCCCGACCTCTCACTGGCTGTGATCAAGCTGATGGGCCCCGGCGAGTATGTGCTGATCAAGCCTAACGAGCCCTCGCCGGGCCACTTCGGCCTGGCGGTGCAAGACTACACCCACACCACCGCTCCCAACCGCCGCTTTCCCGACATGGTGACGGGGAGGCTGATGAAGGCGTTGCTCGCGAAGGCGCCGCAGCCGTACTCCGAGAGCGATTTGAACGACATTGCAACCCATTGCACACTGATGGAAGACAACGCGCGCAAGGTGGAGCGTGATATGCAGAAGCGCATTGCCGCCGTGGTGCTGCGCCCGCGCATCGGCCAAAGCTTCCCGGCCATTGTCACCGGCGTGAACAAATACGGCACGTTTGTCCGCACCCTCGATCCGCACGTGGATGGAATGCTGGTGCAGGGCGGCAAGGGGCTGGATGTGGGCGACAAAGTGACAGTGAAGCTGATCTCCACTGATCCGCAGCGGGGTTTTATTGACTTTGCGGCGTGAAGAGGTGACCCAGATTCGGAGTAATGCGTCTGCGGCTTGACTGTGGAGACTTCTGAAGCGGTGTCGCGGGCGAGGACGGCGCTGCCTACCGATAGCTCATGAAGCAAGACTGGAAAAGCGAGGAAAGCATGAAAAGTGGTTGCAGGTTCGCAATTGCGCTTGGAATTGGATTGGCGCTGGCCCCGTGGGCGGTGGCGCAGGCGCCCGCGCAGCAGCCGGGCGGCTCACAAATCGTCGCACCGGTTATTCCGGCAGATCAGCAGGCGACCAAGGAGCAGTTGGCCAAACTGTTTGAACTGATGCGGGTCCGTGAACAGTTGGCGTCGATGACCAAGATAATGCCTCAAATGGCTCAGCAACAGATGCAAGCACAATTCAAGCAGATGCAGAAGGATCACCCTGAATTAGCCAAGATGACTGTGGAGCAGGAACAGGCCTCTGAGAAGGTCATGGGCAGGTTCATGGAGAAGGTGATGACTCTCTTGACGGCAGACGAGATGGAGGCGGATATGGCGGCCCTCTATGGGAAGTATCTGACTCGTTCGGACGTGGACGGAATGATTGCTTTTTACAGTTCTCCGGCGGGGGAACATATGCTCAATATGATGCCGGTCATCACGCAGGAGTACATGCCGACGGTCACGCAGCGAATGCAAGACCGCGTTAACCCCCTGGCCGACGAGATGACGAAGGAAATGATAGAGGCGATGAAGGCCAGCGCCCCGTCGCCTGAGAAGCCTGCCGCGAAGTAGCTGTTCTTCTGGTCGGCACGGCGTTTCGAGTTGCGGGTGCGTATAAGAGGCATTTCTTTGTGTCTTCAGGGGGTTGGAGTGCGTCTAACAACAAGGAACTGTGTATACGCGGTGAATCGTCGTGCTTTGACCCACGCCGGATAACGTCGCGCGGGAAGAGCTGCTTTACCCTCAGTCTATGGCCCCTGGCCCGGTCTAGTTCGGCTCGCTTGGCGAGAAGGATCGGCGGGATGCGCCAAATCCACTACTGGTGAACGGATGCGTTCTAGACTTTCTTTTTTTTCTGCAATACTCATCACCGGAACCGCCTTGTTGGCGTTGCCCATTCATCTTTTTCCTCAAGGAACAGGCCCGGGCGAGGTGGTTTCTGCGGCCGTGGAGCTTCCGGAAGCGCCTCAGCCGCAGTTCGCGCCTGACAAAGCCGCATCCACGGGGCAGCAGGCGCCCGACGGACAAAACACAAACACGCAGCAAACGGCACCGGCTGCTGCGCCGGGCCAGAACCCAACTACCACGCCGGGCCAAAATCCAGCTGCTCAGGACAGTTCCAGTTCCCAGACTCCCGCTCAACAAACGGATGCGGAGAAGAGCAAGCAGGAAAAAGCCGAAGAACAGGTTAAGCAACAGGAGAAGCAGCGGGTCCTGGGAGTGATACCCAGCTTCAACATTACCTACCTCGGCGGCGCCACCGTCAGCCTGACTGCGAAGCAAAAGTTGAGCCTCGCGTTTCACTCCGTCACCGATCCAGTGGCTTTCGTCATTCCGTTTTTTGTCGCCGGCTACCACGAGGCATTGGACGAGGATAAGGGATTCCCCTGGGGAATCAAGGGACTTGGCGAGCGCTCCGGGGCGGCTTACCTCGACGCCTTCGACGGCAACATGATCGGCAATGGAATTTTGCCGGCCATCCTTCACCAGGATCCCCGCTACTACCGGATGGGTCATGGCACCATTCGCCACCGGCTGCTCTATTCTTTGGCAACCAATGTCATCTGCAGACACGACAACACGGGCAAGTGGGAGCCGAACTATTCCAACGTCGGAGGCAACATTATCGGGG
>JBEKEQ010000211.1:0-5598 GCA_050013735.1 Occallatibacter sp. | reverse complement strand
GACCCTGAACTGGCGCTCCCGATAAAGGGCGCCGTTCAGCTCCGCCCCGATCAGCACGCTGAAAGCCGTAATGTAGAGCCAAACCAGGGTGGCGATGCCGGCGCCAAACGAACCGTAGAACATGGAATAGTCGGCAATCCTGGTGACGTACCAGCCAAAGGCCAGCGTGGCCGGGAACCAGAGAAGGGTGGCAGTGATGGCGCCCGGAAGCACCCAAAACCACTTTTCCGCGCGCCTGGTTCCGAAATGATAAAGCGCGGTCAGAACCGCGGCGCTAGTGAGCAGTGCAATGGACCAGCGCACCATGCGCCAGAAGAACAGGACGATATGACGCAGCTCGTGGCCGGCATTTTCAACCATCCACGCTTCAATCTGGCGGCCGAATATGATGACCAGCGTAGCCAACGAAAGCGGCACCAGGGCAATGGGCACCAGCAGCAGGGCGCGCAGCCGGCGTCCCCAAAAACTCCATGCGTCCAGGGGCAGCCGATAGGCACGGCGAAATCCCTCCATCAGCGAAAGCATCACGCCCAGGCCGGCAAAGATGCTGAGACTGGTGGCCGAGAGGATGACCGGGCCGGAGCGGATGCGGCTCGACAAAACATAGGACTGCAGCATGTCCATTGTGTCGCCGGGCAGAAATTGATCGAATGTAGCACGAATCTCGCCTACCAGCGTGGTTCCCTGCGGCACCTCGGCCAGCAGCGTCGTCAGCACCAGGAGAGCAGGAAAAAGCATCAGCATGCCGGAGTAGGCTGCTGCCTTGGCGGTATTGACCACGTCGTGGCCAAAGGCCAGCCAGATGGCGCTGCGGAGCTTGATCAGGAACCGGTTCACGGGCGTCACTCGCAAGAGTAGAGCATTCTCGGGCTGTTCGGCTACACGGCCCGGCGGTGCGGCAACCAATGCTGTTGACTCGCCTGCTTCTGGCGAGGGCTCTGCAAAGGATTTATCATGGCCGAGCGATGAAAATCTTCTCACTGTGCTCTCTCAAGAAACTGATGCTGTTTCTTCTTTTTGCCTGCCTTGGCTGCTTCTCCGCCGCTGCGCAGATCAGGCCCGTTCCCAATCCGCAATTGGCGTCAAAAGAGCTGGATGCGCGCGTCGAGGCGCTGTTGAAGCAAATGACGCTGGAGGAGAAGCTCGGGCAGTTGGTGCAGCTCTCAGCAGGAGAAGCCACCGGGCCGGGCGCAACCAACCTGAAGATCGACGATTTGTCGGCCAGGGGGCAGATTGGCTCCTTGATGAACGTAGTCACCGCGGAGCGCGCCAACCACTACCAGCATCTCGCCATTGAAAAATCGCGGCTGCACATTCCCATTCTCTTTGGGCGCGACGTGATCCACGGCCACCGGACCATCTTCCCTGTGCCGTTGGCGCTGGCCTCAAGCTGGGATCCCGCAACCACCGAATTCGTGGCTCACTATGGCGCGGTGGAAGCCCGCGCCGACGGCATTGCCCTGGTCTTCTCGCCCATGGTGGATATTGCGCGTGACCCGCGCTGGGGACGCATCATCGAGTCCGCCGGCGAGGACCCCTACCTCGGCTCGGCAATGGCGCGCGCCTGGGTCAAGGGCTATCAGCAGGACGATCTTTCCAGGCCTGATTCCGTGGCAGCCTGCGTAAAGCACTATGCCGCCTACGGCGCAGCCATTGCCGGGCGCGACTACAACGCCGTGGACATGAGCGAAATCACGCTGCGCCAGGTTTACCTCGAACCCTATCGCGCCGCGGTGGCAGCGGGCGCGGCATCGTTGATGAGCTCCTTCAACTCCATTAACGGAGTGCCCGCCAGCGCCAATCCCTTTACCCTCACGCAGGTTCTGCGCAAAGAGTGGGGCTTCGACGGATTTGTGGTCTCCGACTGGGGCGCCGTTGCCGAACTGGTGCAGCACTCCATCGGCGACGACGCCACCGTGGCCCGCAAGGCGCTCGAGGCCGGCGTGGACATGGATATGGAGGGCAACCTCTACGCAACCGTGATTGCCGCGCAGGTGCGTTCGGGCAAAATTCCTGAGAGCGTGGTGGATGAGGCCGTGCGGCGCACTCTACGCGTGAAGTTTGCGCTGGGCCTCTTCGATCATCCCTACACTCAGCCGGGACCAGAGTATGACGCCACCCCCGAGCGTCGCGCCGCTGCCCGCAAAGTGGCTGACGAGACCATGGTGCTGCTCAAGAACGACCCGGTGGAAGGCCTCGGGCCGCTGTTGCCCTTGACCGCCAAAGCAAAGAAAGTGGCATTGATTGGTCCCATGGCCGACAACCAGAGGGAGATGCTGGGCGCCTGGGCCGTCACCGGCGATCCGAAATTCGTAGTCACGCTCAAGACGGCGCTTACTGAGCGGCTGGGCGACCGGCTGTTGTACGCCCGGGGTTGCGATCTGCTCACCGGCGAAGACGCCAACGTGCTCAAGCGGGTGAACTTCAGCGGACCGGTGGGGCCGGATGAGCATCTGCCGGTTCCCGACGATGCCAGGACTATCGCCGAAGCAGTGGAAACTGCAAAACAAGCCGACGTAGCCATCCTGGCCCTGGGCGAGCCCACCAACTGGATGGAGGGCGAGGCCGGCAGCCGTGCGCATCTCGGCTTTACCGGAGTGCAGGAGCAACTGTTGGAAGCCGTCGTCGCCACCGGCAAGCCAGTAATTTTGGTCGTGCTGGCCGGTCGCCCGCTGCAGTTGAAATGGGCCGGTGGCCATGTGCCCGCAATCCTTGAAGCGTGGAGCCCCGGTTTCGAGGCCGGTCACGCCGTGGCCGACATACTTTTCGGCGACGTGAACCCCTCCGCAAAGCTGCCCGCCAGTTTCCCCCGCGCCGTGGGGCAGGAGCCCCTTTATTATGCCCAACTGCCCACCGGAAGGCCTGCGCACGGCGACCTCAGCCGGATGCCCGTAACTCCGAACGAGAGGTTCATGTCGCGATACATGGACGAGGACAATTCGGCCCTGTTTCCGTTTGGATGGGGGCTGAGCTACACGCGCTTCAGCTACGCGCAGCCCACCATCAACCGTCCTGAAGTCCCGCTCCGCGAAGTCCTGACATCCGGCCACCAGCCCGTGGTTACTGTGGGCGTGGATGTGAGAAACACCGGCAGCGTGGCGGGCACTGAAGTGGTGCAGCTCTACATCCGCAACACCGCCGCCAGCGTCGAGCAGCCGGTGCGCGAGCTGAAGGGATTTGCGCGCGTCACCCTGGCCCCCGGCGAGCAGAAGCACGTCGAGTTCCCGCTCGGCTTCGACGAGCTGAACTTTTATGACGTCGATATCAAGCGAACCGTGGAGCCCACTACCTACAAAATCTGGGTCGGCGGCAGCTCCCTGGCCACAGCGGAGACAAGTCTGACCGTCGTCGAATAAGAAACGGAATTTGCGAGCGGGGGCTGAAAGCTGAAAGCTAACGCGTGTTTCATAAATCGGCTTTGTATCAGGGCACGACTTTCAGTCATGCCGAAACAGGCCGAAAAGAGAAGGGGTTTTACAGGCTGCGGAAAAAAGTCATCCCAGACGTCCACTGAAGAAGCTTTGTATCAGGGCGCGACTTCAGTCGCGCCGTAAATGCAGAAAAAATAACGTGGGCTTCAGCCCCTGCGGGCGGCTCTTCGGGCAATTCGCCCTTCATTCGGGGTTTTTCCGCAGCCTGTTTAACCCTGAGGGACTGTGTCCGAAGCCGGCAACGACCTACGACGCACGCGCTGAAAGCTGAAAGCTAACGGCTCGAAGCTGTACCTTCGAGCATCGTGCAGACCAACGCAATCGGCAATCCAACAACGTTGAAATAGTCGCCTTCGATGCGGGGGATCCAGCGCGCGGCGCGGCCCTGGATGGCGTAAGCGCCGGCCTTGTCCATGGGCTCGCCGGTGGCGACGTACGCTTCGATCTCCGCGTCTGAAACCGTCAGAAATTTGACGGCAGTCACTTCGGAGGCCGTTTCGATGCGCGCGCCAGTAACAACCGCGACCCCGGTAATCACGCGATGGCTGCGGCCCGAGAGTAGACGCAACATTCGGGCCGCGTCGGCGGGGTCTTCCGGCTTACCCAGGATCTGGTTGTCGAGGGTAACGGTCGTGTCGGCGCCTAAGACCACAGCTTCAGGATTGGCAAGCTGGTCATGAACAGCCTGAGCCTTTTCCCGAGCCAGCCGGACGACATAAGCGACGGGATCTTCGTTGGGGTGTGGCTCCTCAGGAATGTGAGCCGCGTGAACCCGAAACGTGAAGCCGGCCTGGGTGAGCAGTTCGCGGCGGCGAGGGGATGCGGAGGCCAGGATCAGCATTTTTTTCAGACCCTCAACCCAGTCTGTAGCCCACCCGGCGTGGCCAGCCCCCAGGCCATGGCCGGCGTATTGTGCGCCAAACCAAACCGCCCGTCGGGTCCAAGCAAAATGATGCCGCCATGGCCGCCAAGCCGGTTGTAGAGGTAAGCGATGGCCTCGCGCGCGGCCGTGTCCGGCGCGCTGCCCTGCGCCACGCGATCGGTGGCCCACTTGCCCAGAACCAGCTTCATGATCGGCTCTCCCCAGCCGGTGAGAGAGACAGCCGCGGAAAAATTGTCCGCGTAGCAGCCGCAACCGATAAGCGAAGAGTCGCCTACGCGGCCGGGAGTCTTGTTGAGCGTTCCACCGGTGGAGGTTGCGGCGGCCAGGTTGCCGCGTACATCGAGCGCCACTGCCCCCACAGTATCGTGCGAGTCAAAGGCTGTCTCGGCGTCTTTGTCGTCCTGCAGAACCTGACCGGAAAACGAGAGATCTTTCAAGCCCGCGGCCTGACGGGTCTGGGCATGAGCCAGCCGCTCCCGTTCGCGGTCCAGCACGAGTTCGGCGTTGTCGATGAGTGTGATGCCGTGAGCGCTCGCAAACTCCTCTGCGCCGGTGCCGACGAAATAAACGTGAGGGCTCTTTTCCAGCACCAGCCGCGCCGCTTGGATGGGGTTGCGGAGCCGCTCCACACAGGCCACGCCTCCAGCCTTCATGCGGCCACCGTCCATCAGCAGCGCATCAAGCTGGACGCGCCCATCGGAGGTTAGAAAGCTGCCGCGGCCAGCATCGAAGGTCGGGTCGTCCTCCAGCACGGTAACCGCGGCTTCAACAGCATCGAGCGCCGAACCACCGGCAGAGAGAATCCGGTAGCCGGCCTCAAGAGCGTTGCGAACGCCGGATTCGTGCGCCTGCGCCGCGTCGGCAGGGATGGCCCAGGCACCGCCGTGGACCAGAAGAATGGGTTCGCGCGTGATCGGGGTGGTCACCGGGATATGGTAACTCAAGGGAACAGGGACGGGGCATAGGCCATGTTTCAAAAGCGCGCTTTGTAACAGGGCATGATTTCAGTCGTGCCAAAAAGGCCGAATTAAGCCTCGGTTTTAACCCCTAGGGGATGGCCTCTTGGCGCGACGGATGGGAACCACAAACTCCCCGTGCCCCATCCATTCCACGGCATCATCGTGGAATGGGTGGGAATCCACAAACCCAACCCGCCTTGTATCAGGGCACGACTTCAGTCGTGCCGAAAGAGCTCGAAAGAACCTTGGGTTTTAACCCCTGATAATTCACAGCAAAGCCTCGGCGGCTATTTTCTTGAATCCGGCTGTCGCCATCCGCGGAGTT
>JBEKEQ010000210.1:0-5678 GCA_050013735.1 Occallatibacter sp. | reverse complement strand
TTCTTCAATCTTCACAATTACCCCAAGTACTTCCCGCGGATTCTGCTGCACTCTTTCGGCCGCATGTCCGCCGACGAAAAGACCTTCATTCCGGAGTCCGAGTTCCCAAAGGTTTTTCTCCGGGCGCGCATCTGCGTTGCCATCTACGCCGCCGTTTTACTGCTCTCCATTGAAACCCGCAGCATCCTCCCGCTGCTTTTTATTGGGCTGCCCAATCTCTTTGGTGCATGGCTCATGCCCATCTACGGTTTCACGCAACATGCGGGCCTGGCTGAAAACGTCCTCGACCACCGTCTCAATTGCAGGACGGTCTACATGAACCCGATCAACCGCTATCTCTACTGGAATATGAACTACCACGTGGAGCATCACATGTTTCCGCTGGTTCCCTACCACGCGCTGCCTCGGCTCCACGAGGCTGTCAAAGACGATTGCCCCCCTCCCTACCCCAATATCCTCACCGCCTGGCGTGAAATCATTCCGGCCTGGCGCCGGCAAATCAAAGACCCTGGATATCACGTCAAGCGCCAGCTTCCCCGGCCCAAAGCGCGCATCGCCCAGCGCATTCGCGTCTCCCGCGCTGAGCCCGACGCCGAAGGCTGGCTCGACGTTTGCGCCGCCGCGGAGATCGGCCACGCCGATGTCATTCGCTTCGATCACGGCCAAAAAACCTACGCCCTCTACCGCGACGCCGAGAGCAAACTCTACGCCACCGACGGAGTTTGCACCCACGGCAACACCCACCTCTCAGAAGGTTTGGTTCTAGGCAAGGCCATCGAGTGCGCCAAGCACAACGGGCGCTTCAATCTCATCGATGGCTCACCGGCGCGCGCACCCGTTTGCCGCGGTCTGGCTACCTATCCGTTGGAAGAGCTCGGCGGCCGCATTCGCGTGAACGTAATTCGCGCGGGCGGCGTTGGAGCACGCGCGCAACAGGCCTGTCAATTCCGCGTGGTCAGCAATCGCAGCGTTGCTACCTTTATCAAGGAACTTGTCCTTGAACAGCTCGACAGCAGCGCACAAATCACTTTCACCCCCGGCGATTATCTTCAGCTCGACATCCCCGCCTACGAGTCCATCCGCTTTCGCGACTTCGACATACCCGAGCCCTTCGCAACCGTGTGGCGTAATCAGCACATCTTCGACCTGGTCGCCAGCAATCCCTGCGCGGGCCGCCGTAATAATTATTCCCTCGCCAGCAATCAAAAACTAGAGCAGGCACTGCGCTTCAATGTCCGCATCGCCACTCCCCCGCCGGGCCAGGACTGCGCTCCCGGTGTCGGCTCGAGTTATGTCTTCAATCTCAAGCCGGGCGACGTGGTCTCGGCGATCGGCCCTTTTGGCGATTTTCACATCAAGCCCACAATGCGCGAAATGGTTTACATTGGCGGCGGCGCGGGGATGGCCCCACTGCGCGCTCACCTCGCGCATCTTCTTGAGAACGAAGGCACGGCTCGCAAAATCAGCTTCTGGTATGGCGCGCGCTCCCGGCAGGAAATCTTCTACGAAGACTATTTCCGCGCGCTCGCCAAATCAAACCACAACTTCGCCTTCCACCTTGCTCTCTCGTCGCCCCTCCCTGAGGACAACTGGCCGGGCCACGTTGGATTCGTCCACGAAGTCGTGCTGGAGAAGTACCTGGCCGAGCATCCACACCCCGAGTCCGTGGAGTACTATCTCTGTGGCCCTCCAATGATGATCAAGGCATGCAGCAAAATGCTTGCGGCGCTCGGCGTTCCAACTCACCAAATCGCCTACGACGAGTTCTAGCCCTGCGCCCGATTCAATCCAGCCGGCCCGCATAAAGGAGTAATGACAAAGTGACCGTGCCCCAGCCGCTCAACCGGCGCTATGTTGCCTTCCTGGCCTCAACAGCTGCGCTGGGAGGATTGCTTTTCGGATTCGACATCGCCATCATCACCGGCGCCGGCCCATTTATTACCAGGGCATTCACCCTCGGCGACATCGGTCTCGGCTGGGCTTTCAGTTCTTTGATCTTCGGCTGCGTGCTGGGTTGCTTCATCGCCGGAAAGCTCACTGACCGCTACGGACGCAAGAAACTGCTGGTCATCGTAGCATTCCTCTTTGCGCTTACATCCATCGCCACCGCACTGGCGCCGGGGTTCGGCCTTTTTGTCACCGCGCGTTTTCTCGGAGGAATCGCCGTGGGTGCGGTTTCGTTGCTCTCGCCCATGTATGCCGCTGAGGTTTCTCCGCCTGCAATTCGCGGCCGCATGGGAACCATGTATCAGCTTTCCATCGTGATTGGCATCATCGTTTCCTACGGCATCAACTATCTTCTCCGCAACACCGGCGTCAACAACTGGAGATGGATGTTTCTCACCGGCGTTGTTCCGTCAGCAGTGTTTCTTCTCTTTATCGCGCTCGCGCCCGAAACGCCGCGCTTCCTGGCGATGAACGGTAAAATGCAGCAGGCTTTTCTCCTGCTCGAGCGCATCAGCGGAACCGACAGCGCTCGCGCGCAGATCGCCGACATCAAGGCCACCATGCACCGGCAAACCCAGAGCTGGCGCAAGCTACTCCGTCCCGGTGTGCAGCGCGCTCTCCTGGTCAGCGCTGCTCTTGCAGTTTTTGTTCAGGCATCGGGAATCAATACCGTCGTCGACTACGCCCCGAAGATTTTTCAGTCCGCCGGCTGGACTGTCGACGCCGCTCTTGCTTCCACCTTTGTTGTTGGCGTCACGGAATTCCTGTTCACCCTTGTCTCCTTCTGGGTCATCGACCGGTACGGTCGCAAGCCGCTCTACATCGTCGGTTCGGCGGGCATGGCGCTTTCCCTGCTGGCCCTGATGGTCACCGTTCTGGCCGGGCACTTTCACGGGGCTTTAGTCCTCGCGCTGATCCTCACCTACATTGCTTTTTTCTGCGCGTGCATCGGACCGGTCTTCTGGACCCTGGTGCCGGAGATTTTTTCCAACGATGTGCGCGGCGTGGCGATGATCGTGCCGGTGCTTATTCAGTGGGTCGCCAACGCCCTTGTCGTTCTCGCCTTTCCCTATGCGTTTCACATCATCGGAAAAGCATCCACATTCGGTTTTCTTGCCGTCATGGCGCTAGGACAGGGTCTTGTCACATGGTTCTATGTTCCCGAAACCAGAAACAAAAGTCTGGAAGAGATGGAAGACCACTGGACACCGGTGAAACGGTCCGAATCGATTGAACCTGTCTGAACTGTCAAAGGCGCTGCACAATGAACCTGGATCTCTGCAAACAAATGTTGGCAGTCGCCCTCGAAGAAGCGCGACAGGGTCTGGCTGAAGGCGGCATCCCCATTGGGGCCGCGCTGTTCACGCGCTCAGGCCAATTGGTAAGCCGGGGCCGCAACCAACGCGTGCAGCAGGGCGACCCCAGCGTTCACGCTGAGACGGACGCCTTTCGCCGCGCCGGAAGGCAGAAGGGCTACCACGATCTGGTGATGGTTACGACGCTCGCTCCATGCTGGTATTGCAGCGGTCTGGTGCGTCAGTTCCGCATCGGCGCGCTGGTGGTGGGCGAGAGCCGCAACTTTGCCGGAGGAGTTTCGTGGCTGCGCGAAAATGGAGTGGAAGTGATCGACCTGGATGACCAGGAGTGCCGAGCGTTATTGGCAGACTACATTCGCGCCCACCCGGAGATATGGAACGAAGACATCGGAGAAGACTAGAGGACGCTGATCTCTGTGGCTACGATGCCTCTGAATAAACGGCGCTTTGAAAGGGCACGACTTCAGTCGTGCCGCACAAGGCACATAAAAAGGTTGAGCTTTGGCCGTTGAGGGAATGCTCGCCCTACAAATCAGCCCGTTCAGGAATTCTCTAAAGGGCGCCCGGCGCAGCCGCCTTCTTCCGCCGCAGCGCATACCACGTTATTCCAGCCGCGATGTAGCCCAGATAGATGTACGGAATACTCGCGTGCACCTCGTCTGTCGTAGATCGCAGGTCGAAGATCGCAATCAGTATCAGGACCATGACCGTAAGGATGCTGACCGCGGCCACCACGTGCGAGTGCTGCCCAAGCGCGCGGCGGGCGAATGGCAGCGCGAGGGCCACCAGTGCATATGCAGTAAGAAAGCCGAACACCGAAAGCGATCCCAGCCAATCGTACATGTCAGATCCGGCAACCCCTCGCCACGCCAGCCCGGCCGTGAAAACAAACATCAGTCCGGCCGACAGCAGAATCGCCGGCCCAGGAGTGCCGTGACGCCGATTGGCACGCCCAAACGCTGACGGGATCAGTGCGCTTTGTCCCATACGCATTAGCACGCGCGCAGCAGCCGTTGTGCAGGCCAGCACGCAGGCAAACATGCTGACCGCTGCGCCGAAATCGATGGCTACTCCCAGCGGAGAAATACCGGCCTTGGTTGCCAGCAAATGCAGCGGGCTGGTGGAATCACTGAGTTTGTTTGACTCGCCACGAAACCCCAGTACCTCTGCATACGAACAAAGCATGAAGAAGATTCCGGCGAGAATCGCGCATTGCAGCACTGCGCGGGGAATGGTGCGCAGCGGTTCGCGCGCCTCGCCGCCCAGCGTGGTTGCGCTCTCAAAGCCCACAAAGCTAAACATCGCAAGCACCAGCGCCGGTCCAAGCGCCGAGTACGAAACTCCTTTGAGCCGAAACTGGTCCAGGTCTAGGTGAAACCCGAATCGAACCAGCAGCACTACGAGCACAATGAGAATCAGGCTCACCGAGACCACTTCAATCCACAGCATCAACTCCGCGGAGAGCTTCACATCGCGGTAAGCAATCCATGCCGCCACCGCGCACACCACGGCCAGTGCAAACACGTTCGGAGGCGCGAAGTGAAAAAACTGTTGCGACAGCACGTTCGTGTAATAAAGAGCCCCACCCGCCACGGACGCGCCCGTGGCAATGTAAGCCAGCAGCAAGCCCCACGCTGCGGTGACTCCAAAGAAAGGGGGCAGCGTACTGGCTGCATAGGTGTAAAGCGAGCCCGGCGAAGCGGAGAGACGCGCGAACCGGCTCACGCAAAAGCCCACCAGCAAAGTTGCCGCCGTCGCCAGCAGATAGACGAACCATGTAGCGCTGCCGGCCAGTGCAAACACCAGCGGAATGGTGAGCGACGGCGAAGTGGAGGGCGCCATCGCAGAGACCGACTGGGCAAGCGTCTCGATGGGGCCCAGCACGCCGGCGTGCAGGCCGTAGCTCGTGCCCTGGCCTTGCGTCTCATGCACTCCGCCTGTGGCGTTCTGTGGGTCGTTCACCAATCAGCCCTTCGCTTATTTGTACTCTTCGAGGCGAGTCTATCCGTAAATGAATTAATTCAATACAACTCTGAGTTATCCTTCCACCAATGCATCGGCAATTGCCAGGTGCTCATCCAGAGCGGCGATGCCCAAGTCCAGTTCTTCCTTCGTAACAATCAACGGAGGCGCTATGACGAAGTGGCTCACCCATGCCTGCATTGAAACTCCCTGGGCCATCATCTTTGCCGCAATCTGATCCACCACCAACGGCTTCCCTTCCACCTTGTCGCGCATGGTGTTGAAGGGCTGCTTCGTAGCGCGGTTCTTAACGATCTCTACGGCGAAGAAAAGACCCAAGCCGCGCACATCGCCCACGGATGGGTGCTTTGCCTTGAGCGTTTCTACCTTTGCACGCACATAGGCTTCAAGCTCTGCGGCGCGTTCCACCAGCTTCAATCGCTGCATCTCCTC
>JBEKEQ010000209.1:0-5681 GCA_050013735.1 Occallatibacter sp. | reverse complement strand
GAATCGTAGTAGTTGGCCGTGTAAACGAACTGATCCGACGGATCCTCGACGAGGCACTGCGGGTAAGAACCGGTGGTAAATGGCAGGCCCGCCATTTCGCTCAATTGGCTGGTGGTGGGGTTAATGACGTAGCCGGTAATGCCGTTTGAGGTGACGCCCGTGGAGCTGTAGACGCCCTGATTGGCCACGTAGAGCCACTTGTTCTTCGATTCCACAAGAAGGGTGATGGGGTTGGATTGCGACGGGTCGTCGGGTACCGCACCGCCGGTCTGCGAGCCTAGAGCGCCATTGGCGCCGACCGAGAAGGGCAAAATCTGGCTCTGCGAAGCGGCAGTTGTAGACCCGTTCAAATAAATCGGCTCGTTGTCCAGCACGTAGAGGAAATTGCCTCCAACCGCGAGGGCCGTGCCTTGCTGGATGCCAAGCGGCTGGGCGGTGTTCTGGTTGATGGACAACTGCCCGGTTCCGTTGGTGAAAGTGTAAGGGAAAACCGAGGTGCCACCGGTGTAGGGGTAGCTTTGCGTAGCGGAAGGACTGGCGCTCAGCGTGATGAAATAGCCCGGAGGTTCGGCAAAGTCGACAGGATTGGCCGGAACCGGAAAGAAGGTGAGCGGCGCGCCGCCGAAGGCTGTTTGCTGGGCATTCAGGAGCAACGACAGGCGCCCGGTGGTCTGATTCACCGTGAAGGCTGTGATATCGCCGCAAGAGAGGGTCGAGTTCCCCAACTCGTCCATGCAACTGTTGGGGTTGGCCAACGTTGGCGTCAGGCCGGTGTAAGCGGAGCTGTCGGGAGCATCATGATCCAGCACATAGATGTAGCTTCCCGAGGTGTCCGCAATGATGCGGAACGGATTGACGCCCTGGGTAAAGAACTGTTCCTGCTGGGTGAGGATGCCATTGCCGCCGACCGCGAAGACGGTGATGTTGGAGCCCGTGCAAGGGTCGGCCGTGGTGCAGTCGGCCCCGCCCGAGGCAGTTACGCCGCGGTTAAGCACATAAAGGAAGCGGCTGCCGTTGAGCAGGACGGCCCGCACCGGATTGGCGCCGCCGGAGGAGACCGGGAGTCCATTGATGGTGTTCAACTTGCCGGTATTGTGATCGATCTTGAAGCCGGTGATGATGCCGTTTCCGGAACTCTGGGCTGTCACAGTACCCGTCACATACAAAAAGCCGACCGAATAACTCTCGATGCAAGACGAAATGCTGAGGACGAGCGCAACGGAGAGGGTGCTCATCAGAAGTGCCTTGCCGAATTTCATAAACTTCATGCGATTCCTTCATCCTGGTCAGGCGTGCGCCGCCAAGTTTGATCGTTCCACAGCAGAGCTGGGTTGGGACGGGTCCCTGATGCATTGTAAAAGGCTAGGGCAGGTTATGCCTAGTTTTGAGCCGAACCTGAGCAAAACCGCCCAAATTGCCCGGCCGATCTTTCCTGGCGCGGCCCGATACCGCGTCCGGTTTTTCAGAGTTCAATTTCGGGCGCGGTTGCAGTTTGGACTCCGGAAGGGCCGGAATCGTTACCCTGCAACCGCGCGGAAAAGTTTAACCGGACCTACCAGACGCGGCAGGAGTTTGCCGGGTACATGGGCTGGCCCCTGGTGCAGCTGAAGGCCTTGCCAAACTCGTCGAAATTCTGCACCGTGCCATTGACGCGCCAGCGCCCGGGCGAGTGGGGGTCGACGAGCGCCGACTGGCGAGAAGACTGCTCGGTCTGGTTTTGGCACCACACCTGGGCGAAGCCGAGGAAGTAGCGCTGCTTTTCAGTGTAGCCGTCGATCTTGTCGTTGATCGTCTTGCCCTGGGCTGCCAGAGTATCCAGCAGCGCCATGTAGGCGATGCGCAGGCCGCCATTGTCGGCCGTGTTCTCGCCCAGCGTCAGGTGGCCGTTCAGCTTCTGTGCCGCCACATCGCCGTGGGCGGGCGCCGCCTCAAAGCCGCTGTATTCGTTGGCCACGCATTCGGTCCGCTCGTTAAAGGCTTTGCGGTCGTCGGCGGTTTGCCATTCGCGCAGATTTCCCTTGCCGTCGTACTTCGAGCCCTGATCGTCGAATCCGTGGGTCATCTCGTGGCCAATGACCACGCCGATGCCGCCGAAGTTCACTGCCGGGTCAATGGTGAAGTCAAAGAACGGCGGCTGCAGGATGCCGGCGGGAAAGTTGATGTCGTTGAACGAGGGGTTGTAGTAGGCGTTGACCGTGGGCGGCGTCATGCCCCATTCCTTCTCGTCTACCGGCTTGCCCAGGTGGTTCAGATCCCAGTTACGCTCGAAAACCTCATTGCGGCGCAGGTTACCAATCAGGTCGTCGCGTTTTACCTTCAACGCCGAGTAATCGCGCCACTTTTCCGGGTAGCCGATCTTGTTGCGGATCATGGCCAGCTTCTCTTCGGCTGCCTTCTTGGTGTCGTCGCTCATCCAGGGCAGGGTCTTGATGTCGTCGCCCAGAGATTTCTCAAGAGCGGCAACCAGTTGGTCCATGCTGGCCTTGGCCGCGGGGGGAAAGTTATTCTTCACCCAGTCCTGGCCCACGGCCTCGCCCAGTGCGCGGTCAGTCATGCTGGTGCATTGCTTCCAGCGCGGCGGCGGCTCTTTTTGGCCGGATAGCGTCTTGCCGAAGAAGGCGAAGTTCTCATCGAAAAAGGCCTTGGGCAGATTGTTGGCAGCGCCATCGATCAGATGCCAGCGGAGGTACGATTTCCAAGCGTCCAGAGGCTCTTTGGCGATGAGTTCGTTCAGGGCTTTGAAGTAATTCGGCGTAGCCACATTCAGCGTGTCGAAAGCGCCTACCTTCACGTCTTTGAAGTAAATGCTGAAGTCAAAATCAGGCGCAAGCTTCTGAAAATCGGCCACGGTGTAAATGTGATAACGGTTCTCAGGCTGGCGGAAATCAGTGCGGCTGGTGGAGGCCTGGGCAAGCGCGGTTTCGATTTCCAGCACCGACGCGGCCTCTTTGGCGGCCTGTTCAGGAGAATCGCCGGCGAGGGTCAACATCTTTGTGACGTGCTCGACAAATTGTTTGCGAATCTCCTGGAAGCGCTTGTTGTCCACAATGTAGTAGTCGCGATCGGGCAGCGACAGGCCGGCCTGAGAAATGACAGCAATCTGTTTCGAGGAGTCCTTGTCGTCCTGGTCCACTCCAAAGCGGAATAGGGGCGACGCGTTGCCTTCCGCGGCCAGAGCGCCAATGAGCGTGGCCAGCTTGTGGGTGTCGTTGAGGGCGTTGATCCGCTTGAGGGCCGGCTCGAGCGGCGTCAGGCCCTTCTGCTCCACGAGATCGGTGTTCATGCAGGCCGCATAGTAGTCGCCGTACTGCTTTTCAAGCGGGGTCTTGGGACTGCTGGCGGCGGCGTCCAACTGCTGCCACAGCAGGTAGCGATTGCGCTCCTGAAGCAGCGAGAAAGAGCGCGCCCAGCGCACCTGGTCGTTTGGAATGGGGTTGTTCTTGATCCAGTTGCCGCAGGCGTATTGGTAAAAATCGGTGCAGGGATCGGCGGTCTTATCGATAGCGGCCAGATCGAAGCTCTTGATAGCGGCCGGTGGGGTGGGCTTCTGGGCGTCGGTCTGCGGAGTGGAGGGCGCTTGTGCCAATACTGCGCCGCCTGAAAGCAGCAGGATGGAGACGATACGAATACAGTTCATCGAGAGGTCCTCTTGGATTCGGGTTCAGCCGGCCAGGTGAATCGGTGCGGTGTGCGCTGCAATGGAGGCCGGGATCGAGCTTGAAACAGCCGTTGAGTTCGGGCTGCGCTCCATTAGGAGGCTATCACGGCAGAGGCGGGATGAGGCTGCGCGTTGCCCGTGCTGCGGCGCCCGGTGACCGCGGTTCCACGCATTTGTTACACTCCGAAAACGACTTTCCTCGGAGGCAGACGAATGTTCACGCGAGAGAACTTTGCGATGGCGACGGTGCTGGCCCTTGGTGCTGCGACGCTTGCCGCCCAGCCGGCTGCGCAGCCCGCGGCGGGCCGCACGCTGGTGCGCGCCGGTCATCTGCTCGATGTGAAAACGGGCAAGGTGCTTGATGGCCAGACGCTGGTGGTGGTGGGCGACAGCATCCAATCCGTCGCGCCGACCGCGCAGGTTGCTGCACAGCCGGGCGATGTGGTGGTAGATCTGAGCGGCCTCACGGTGCTTCCAGGCCTGATTGACGTGCATACCCACCTGACCATGAATACGGACTTCGACCCGTATCGAAAGCTGACCTCAACGGACGCAAAAGAGGCGATCAACGGGGTGGTGAACGCGCGCACCACGCTGTTGGCCGGCTTTACCTCAGTGCGCAACGTGGGCGCGGGCGGCTACACCGACGTGGACCTGCGCGACGCGATCAACTCCGGCCAGGTTCCGGGGCCGCACATGCTGGTGAGCGGGCCGCCGCTGGGCATCACTGGAGGTCACTGCGACGAGAATCTGTTGCCCATCCAGTATCACGCTGTGGGCGACGGCGTGGCCGACGGCATTGCCGAGGTGCAGCACAAGGTGCGCCAGAACATCAAGTATGGCGCCGACCTGATCAAGATCTGCGCCACGGGCGGCGTGTTGTCAAAGGGTGACGATCCGCAGGCCTCGCAGTACACGCTGGAGGAGATGCAGGCCATTGTGGCGGACGCGCACAGGCTGGGACGCAAGGTAGCCGCGCACGCACACGGAGCGCAGGGCATTCTGTGGGCTACCGAGGCCGGTGTGGACTCGATTGAGCACGGGAGCTACATTGACGACGCCGGCATTGCCGCCATGAAAAAGCGCGGCACTTACCTCGTTCCCACGTTGTACTTGGAGGATTGGATGCTTGAGAGCGGCCATCTTCCTCCGTTTTATCACCAGAAAATGCTGGATGTGAGCGCCGTGGCCAAGGGCAACATCAAGCGCGCCATGCAGGCCGGCGTGAAGATTGCGCTGGGTACGGACGCGGCTGTTTATCCGCACGGGCTGAACGCGCATGAGCTGGATGTGTATGTGAATCAGCTTGGCATGGCTCCGCTGGCGGCCCTGCAAACGGCCACCGTGAACGCAGCCGACTTGATGGGCTGGAGCGCCAAGACCGGCAGCCTGGAAGCGGGCAAGTGGGCCGACATGATTGCCGTCGAAAAGAATCCCCTCGACGATGTGCGCGTGTTGCAGGACGTGAAGTTCGTGATGAAAGCGGGGGTGGTTTACAAGGGCGAGGCGAAGTAGATCTGAATTTCGCCTCGTTTTCCCCGCCGTTCGCGCTACTGGAGTTGAGCCAGGGTAAATCGCGCTGATGCGAGGCCGGACCTGGCATCCAGGGCCAGGCGCAGTTCCTGCGCTGCTTTCTTCTTGTCGTCGAGCCCGAGATAGCTCAAGGCCGCGATGTAATGGGCGCCGGCCAGGTTCGAACGCTGGAGCAGAACCTCCGCCACAGAAGCATCGAGATTGAATTGCGCCGGTTCCTGGCGAATGGCCGTGTTGGCGCGTTCCAGCAGGTCCCGGAACTGGGCGCTCGCCTCATCTTTCCGGCCCAGCTCGCGCAGGGAGAACGCCTGGTAGCAGCGTTGAATCGTTCGCGGGCCGATGGAATCCGGGTTTTGCTGTCCAGTCGGCTTTGGCGCTGCCGCATCGGCCGATTTTTGCCAATATTGCTTCGCCAGGCCCGGCTCGCCGGCAGCCTGGTACGCCTTGCCGATCCAGTAATTCGCCTCCGGTTCGCGATCGACCTTCTCAT